>JBBRQB010000015.1:0-50020 GCA_038227105.1 Candidatus Limnocylindria bacterium
CCACACCCCGGACTGGCTGAGCGAGATGTCGTGATACCGCTTGAGGTACATCGCGATCTTCAACGGACCGAAGTGGTAGTGCTGGCGCAGGTAGACGATCTTGCCGACGACCTCCTCGCTCGTTGCGCGGGGGCTGCGGCGTGGCTTGGACGAGCGATCGCGCAGCCCCGCGGGCCCGAGCTCCTTGTACCGCCGGCTCCACTTGTAAAAGCACTGCCGGCTGATCCCGTAGTCGCGGCAGGTGCGGGAGATGTTGCCGCTGACTTCCTCGGCATGCCGCAAGACCGCCAGTCGGTGGGCCACGATGCGTGTTTGCTCCTGTTCGGTCATCTGGATCTCCTCCTCGTTTAGGAGACGCCAGTGTCACCGACCTCCGTCAGTTTTAGACCTCGCCCCTCACCGGCCTATCCCAGCCGCTCGGTCCGATCGGTTGCACGGGTCTCCGGTGTCGGCGAAGCCGGGCCGGGCCGGACGGGGGATGGGTCCAGTCCCGGGAGGGGCTCGCGCTCCTGCGCCGACGAGAAGATGTAGCGGTACGAGAGGCCGCCGATAGCCGCGCCGATGAGCGGCCCGATCCAGTACACGTACCAGTTATCGAGGTAGCCCGACACCACCGCGGTGCCGAAGTGGCGCGCGGGGTTCATCGCGGCGCCGGTGAGCGGGCCGCCAATCAGGATGTCGGCCGCGACGATGAGCCCGATGCCGAATCCGGCGATCTTCGGCGCGTCCGGCGACACCGCAGTGCCGAACACGGTCCACATGAGGAAGAGCGTGAGAACCGCTTCGATCACGATCGCGAGGCCCGCGCCGACCGCGGGCGCCACGGTCGGTGTCCCGAGGTGCGTTGCGGTCTCCGCTGCGAGGTACGGCTCGAAGAACAGGCGCAGGACAAGTCCGGCAAGCACAGCACCGATGAGCTGCGCCGCCCAGTAGGTGAGCACGCGGGGCCAGGGGTGCTTGCGCGCGATCGCCAGCCCGATGGTGACGGCGGGATTGAAGTGGCCGCCTGAGATCGCGCCGAAGACCGACACGGCGATCGAAAGCGCGAGCCCGTTCGCGAGCGCGATGGCGAGCAGTCCATTCGGCGGCGAGCCGACTGCGAAGGTCGTCAGGATCGATCCGGCGCCGATCACGATGAACATGAACGTACCGGCGATCTCGGCCAGCAGCGCGCGGGTGTGGTCGGTCACTGCGGCCCCTCCATCACGCGTGCGCGGGTCGCTCAACCAAATGCTAGCGTTCACGCGCATGGCGGACTTCAAACCGGTCGAGGCCAACAAGGCGCGCATCCTCTCTTTGAAGGCCGCGCCCGCCGGCACGGTTCTCGACGACGCCAACCTCGAGTGGGTCGAGGTCAAGATCGACCTCGACAGCGATCTCGGCAACTGGCGGCTCCAACAGGTCCGGCCGCTCTGGAAGGTCGAGATCGCGAAGCCGATCGAATGGAAATGGATCTACACCTGGGGCTCGCCCGCGTTCGTCACCGCCGGCGAGATCTACCGGATCCACTCGGGATCGCGCATCCGCGCCGCGATGCATCCACTCGCCGACGACCTCACCCACGGCCGCAAGCACGTCTACGTCGGTGGTCCGCTCGACTCCGCGCGGCTGATCTGGGAGCGCGGCGATTACGCGCGTCTGGTGGACGCGTTCGGGACCGTCATCGACGAAGTGATCGTGTGGCCGCCCGAGGCTCCGGTCAGCGAGCCGACCGGTACTCCTTCGTCTGGAGCGCGATCTTCCGGATAAGGTCCTCGAGCACGGTCACGCCGATGCCCGGACCTGTCGGCACTTTCATCGTCCCATCGCCGTCCACGGTGAACGGCTCGCCGATGACCTCCTGCTCGAAGTAGCGCTCCGACGCGCTCACGTCCCCCGGCAGGCTGAAGTTCGGCAGCGACGCGAGGTGCACGTTGTGCGCGCGGCCGATGCCGAACTCGAGCATTCCCCCGCACCACACCGGAACGCCCAGGTCCGCGCACACGTCGTGCACACGCTTCGCGACCGCATGCCCTCCGACACGACCTGGCTTGATGTTGATGACCCTCGTCGCGCCGATCTCGATGGCCTTGCGCGCGTCCTCCGCGGTGTGGATCGACTCGTCGAGGCAGACGGACGTGGCGATCGCGCGCTGCAGGGTGGCGTGATCGACGATGTCGTCGTGCGCGAGCGGCTGCTCGATCATCGTCGGGTGGTACGCGTCGATGCGCTTGAAGAGCGGCAGGTCGTCGAGCGTGTAGGCGGAGTTCGCGTCGAGCATGAACGCGAGGTCGGGGTACCGGTTTCGCACCGCTTCGGCGACGTGACCGTCGGCGCCCGGCTTGATCTTCAGCTTCACGCGCTGGTAGCCGCCCTGGAGCTCGCGGTCGATCGTCTCGAAGAGGGTCTCGACCGACGGATGGATGCCGATCGCGACCCCGCAGAGGATCCGGTCGCGCGTTCCGCCGAGCACCGTGGACAGCGGGAGGCCCTGCTGCTTCGCTGCGAGGTCCCAGATCGCCATTTCGATGGTGGCCTTCGCCATCCGGTGCTCCCGGACCCACGACATCGCCGAGTCCGCGTTCGCCGGACTCGCGAGATCGGTCTTCAGGAGCTGGGGGATGAGGATCTCGTCGAGCGCGTACCAGACCGTCTTCGGCGTCTCGCCCGAGTACCACGGCAGCTCGGGCGCGACGCTCTCGCCCCAACCGACCGCGCCTTCGCTCTCGACGCGGCAGAGGACGTGCGTCTGATGGGTCTCGCGCGAACCGCTCGTCTCGTAGGCGCGCTTCAGTGGAAGCCGCACCACGAAGAGCTCCACACGCTCCAACCTCATGCTCCGCTCGCCCCCGGATCCTCACGCCGCGGCTGTGGCACGAGCAGGTACGCGCCTCGCCCGTTCATGCCGCGAAGGAATTCGACCGCAGCGTAGCCCTGCGCGAACGCGCCTTCGAACGCACCGCGGGCGGCGGTGCGCCACTCGAGGGCGAGTGCCTGATCTCGCCGCTTGATGCCCTGGAAGTCGGCCGGGATCTCGACGAGCAGGTGCGATTCGCCGGACGGTGGCTCCGCGAGCACGGGACGGTCGCCGTCGGCGCGGAGGAGCAGGCGGATCTCCTCGCGCTCGGCGTCCTCGAGCGCCGGTGGCTGGTCCTCGCCGCGCAGCCGCTTGTAGGTGCGGTCGTTGCCGATCGGCCACTCGACGTAGAAGCGGTCCGAGGGGAGCCCGGCGTTCAGCTTGTCGGGCATGGCGCCGTAGAAGTCGCGGTGGTACTCGCGCGCATACGTGCCCAGCTTGCCGAAGTTGAATCGCGCGTTCAGCGACTCGAGCGGGTCCATCGTCCAGGCCATGATCTCGATGCCCTGATCCAGGCAGTGATCGCGCTGCGCCTCCTTCATGCCGATCGCCAGACCGGAGCCTCGGTGTTCGGGGCGCACCGCCAGCATGTGCGAGTGATGGCGGAAGTGGTAGTCGTAGATGCCGAGGAAACCGAAGACGAATCCCGCCGGACGCTCGTCCCCGTCGACGTAGCCGATCGCGACGAATCCCCCGTTATGGACGGTGGCGAGCAGCAGCTGCGGCGGCACCGTGACGTCGCCGCTCCAGGTCTCCTCCTGGATCGGGACGGTCAGCGCGCAGGCTGCGATGTCGGTCGCCACTTCGACCCTGAACGACACGGTTCGCCCAGTATCGGGCCAACTGGTCGTCGGCTATGCTGCCGCCTCATGGCCGACAACGTTGAATTCCTGAAGCACGTGCCGCTCTTCCAGGACCTCGATCGCAAGTCGCTCGAGGCCATTGCGAACGCGGCCGTCGAACAGTCGTACACGGCCGGCCAGGAGATCGTCCGTCAGGGCGACACCGGCGTGGGCGCGTTCATCATCAAGAGTGGCAAGGTCGAGGCGGTCCAGGACCGCAGCGGCCATCAGCACAAGCTCGCCGAGCTCAAGTCCGGCGACGTGTTCGGCGAGATGGCGCTCCTCGATGAGTTCCCGCGGTCCGCGACGGTCCGCGCGACCGAGCCGACCACGTGCCTCGGCATCCAGCGCTGGCACTTCAAAGGGATCCTCGAGAGCCACCCTCAGATCGCGCTCACGCTCCTTCCTGTCCTCACGAAGCGCCTTCGCAACGCGGAGCGTGAGGACGAGACGAGCGCCAAGCACTAGCGCGATGGCCGACGCCAAGACCGCCAAGCTGAGGGCCGTCCCGCTGTTCGCGCATTGCACGGCCAAAGAGCTTGGCTTCATCGCGACTCAGGTCGAAGAGATGGACTTCCCGGTCGGTAAGGTCCTCTGCCGCGAGGGTCAGACCGGCGGCGACTTCTTCGTCCTGATGTCCGGCAGCGCGGACGTGACCCGCGGGACCAAGCGGATCACGAAGATGGTCCCCGGGGACTTCTTCGGTGAGATCGCGCTCGTCGACGGCGGCAAGCGGACGGCGACCGTGACCACGACATCGCCCGCGCGGTGCCTCGTCCTCGGCCCCCGCCAGTTCCAGAACGTGCTGCACCAGGACACCGATATCTCGCACGCCATCATGAAGGCGCTGACGTATCGCGTCCGCGAAGCCGGAGCCCCGAAGGCCGACTGACCTAGGCTCCGCTCGTGCCAGGCATCGTCGAGTGCGTTCCGAACGTCAGCGAGGGCCGCCGCCTCGACGTCATCGACAACCTCGCGGCCGTCATCATCGCAACACCCGGTGTGCGGCTCCTGGATCGCACGAGCGATCCCGATCACAACCGCTCGGTCTTCACATTCGCGGGCGACGCCGCGGCCGTCGAGCGCGCGGCGCTGGCGCTCATCGATGCCACATACAGGGTCATCGACATGCGCGGTCACAAGGGCGAGCATCCCCGGCTCGGCGCTGTCGATGTGGTCCCTTTTGTGCCCCTCGCGGGCTCGACCATGGAGGATTGCGTCGCGATCGCGCATCGAGTGGGTGAGGTCGTGGCGGCGCGCCATCAGGTGCCCGTCTTCTATTACGCGAAGGCCGCGACCCGGCCCGATCGCGTCCGCCTCCCGGACATCCGCAAGCCCGAGTACGAGGACCTCGCGTCGTTCCTCGAGACGACGCACGTACCCGACGCGGGACCAATGACGCTCAACCCGACCGCGGGCGCGATCGTCATCGGCGCCCGGCCACCGCTCATCGCGTTCAACATCGAGCTCGATACGATCGACCTGAAGCTCGCGCAGCGGATCGCAAAAGAGATCCGCGAGTCGTCCGGGGGTCTGCCCGGTGTGCAGGCGAAGGGCTTCATGCTGACCGATCCGCCACGCGCGCAGGTCTCCATGAATCTGCTGGACCACACCGTCACGACACTGCCGCAGGTCTGGCACGAGGTGGAGACGCGCGCGACGGCCGCGGGTGTCCGCATCATTCGCGGCGAGCTCATCGGTCTCATCCCGCTCGATGCCGCGCTCGCCGCCGCCGGCGCGGCGCTGGAGCTCGGGTCCTTTCCGCGCGACCGGGTGATCGAAGCGCACTTCCTCTAGGTGAACGAGCGCCCGCAGGCCGACCTTCTCGTGCGCGGCGCGCGCCTCCTCACGCTCGCTCCATTCAAGACGGAGCAGCCGCGGGTCGGGCCCGCAGCCGGGGACATCGGAGCGGTCGATGACGGCTGGCTCGCCGCCAGCGATGGCGCGATCGTCGCGACCGGCCGCGGCGACTCCTGGCAGCAGCTCGACCTCACACCCGGCGCGATCGAGCGGCAGGTCGCGGGCCGCGTCGTGATGCCCGGCTTCGTCGATGCGCACACGCACCTCTGCTACGCGGGCCAGCGCTGGGACGAGTTCGCGACACGGCAGAACGGAGCCGATTATCTCGCGGTCCTGGAACGAGGCGGCGGGATCCACGCGACGGTGCGCGCGACGCGCGACGCGACCGACGAGACGCTGCTCACGCTCATGCGTGCGCGACTCGCCCGCGCCGTGTCACTGGGCACGACGACCATCGAGATCAAGAGCGGGTACGGCCTCGATCCTGATGAGGAGCTGCGGCAGCTTCGGCTCATCGCGCGCATCCGGACGGAATCCGCGATCGATGTCGCGGTCACATACCTCGCAGCCCACGCGCTCCCGCACGGCAGGGACAAGAAGACATTCCTCAAGGCCGCTGAGGCGATGGCCGCGACCGTCGCTGCGGAGCACCTGGCGGAGGCGATCGACGCGTTCGTCGAGAAGGGCGCGTTCGAGCCGGAAGAGGTGCGGCCCCTGCTCAAGGCGGGGCAGGCCGCCGGACTCGCGGTCACCGCGCACGCCGATCAGCTGCACGACGTGAACGGCGCGGCGTTCGCGGCGCGCCTTCAGGCCCGATCGGCGGATCACCTCGCGAATGTGTCGGCCGATGGGATGCGCGTCCTCGCGCGTATGGGGCACACCGTCGCGGTGCTCCTTCCGGGCAGCGCGTTCTTCGTCGGCTACACGCCGCCGGACGCCCGCCGGTTCCTCGCCGCGCGCGTCCCGGTCGCGATCGCGACGGATCACAATCCCGGCACGTCGCCGCTCGAGGGAATGCCCACCGCGATCGCGCTCGCCGTGACGCTGTCGCACCTCACGCCAGGAGAGGCGATCGTCGCCGCCACGATCAATGCCGCGCACGCGCTCGGCCGCGGCACGCGGACGGGCGCGCTGGTCGCCGGCCGGCGCGCCGATCTGATCGTGCTCGAGACCGACGACGAGCGCGACCTTTGCTACCGCCTCGGTGCACCATTGGTCCGCGAGGTCTACGCGGCCGGGAGGCGTGTGGCATGAAGATGCCCGAGACGCGCTACACGAAGAGTGGCGATCTGAACATCGCCTATCAGGTCGCCGGCACAGGTCCGATCGATCTGATCTTCGCGGCGGGCTGGATCAGCAATGTCGAGCAGGGCTGGGAGCACCCACGCGTCGCGCGCTTCTACGACCGGCTCGCGTCGTTCTCGCGGCTCATTCTGTTCGACAAGCGTGGCACCGGCCTGTCTGACCGTGTGCCGGACAGCTCGCCCCCGACCATCGAACAGCGCACCGACGACATCCGCGCGGTGCTCGACGCGGTCGGGTCGGAGCGCCCCGCGATCTTCGGCGTTTCCGAGGGCGGCAACATGTCCATCGTGTTCGCCGCCACCTATCCGCACCGGACGGCCGCGCTCGTGACCTACAGCGTCTTCGCCAAGCGCGTCTGGTCACCGGACTATCCGTGGGCGCCAACCCCCGAGCAGCGTCGCGCCTGGCTGGAACACCTGTCGAGCGGGTGGGGCGGAGCGCCAGACCTTCGCGACCTCGTGCCGAGCGTCGTGGACGACGAGATGACCCGAAACTGGTTCTCGCGCCTCGCACGGCAGAGCGTCGGTGTGAGCGGCGCGATCGCGCTCGGCCGGATGAACACCGAGATCGATATCCGGGCCGTGCTGCCGACCTTGACCGTGCCGACGCTGATGTTCCATTTGGTCGACGACCGCGATGCGAACATCGAAGAGGGTCGCTGGATGGCCAGGCGGATACGGGGTGCCCGGCTGATCGAGCTGCCCGGCGGGGACCATGTGCCGTACTTCGAGACAGCGGACGCCGTGCTCGACGCCACGGAGGAATTCCTGACCGGTGCCCGGCCCGCGCCAGACGTCGACCGGTTCCTCGCGACCGTCCTATTCACCGATGTCGTGAACGGCACTGCGAAGGCCGCGGAGCTGGGTGATCGGAAGTGGCGTGACCTTATCGAAGACCACCACGCGATCGTTCGACGCGAGCTCTCGCGGTTCCGGGGCATCGAAGTGGACACCGCGGGCGACGGATTCTTCGCGACGTTCGACGGGCCTGCTCGCGCCGTCCGCTGCGCGCTCGAGATCCGCGACGCCGTGCGCGGTCTGGGCCTGGAGATCCGGGCCGGGGTCCACACCGGTGAGTGCGAGTCCATCGCCGGCAAGACCGGCGGCATCGCCGTGATCATCGGCTCGCGGGTGCGCGAGCAGGCCGCGCCGGGAGAGGTGCTCGCGACCAGCACGGTGAAGGACCTCGTCGCCGGCTCGGGCCTGCGCTTCGAACCGCGGGGGGCAAAGCGATTGAAAGGGGTGCCTGACGAATGGCAGATCTACAGCGCGGGAGCCTGAGCGGCCGTCTCCCGTGGTGGCTGGGCGCCGCGATCGCCGGCGCGCTCGTTGGCGGGCTTCTCGCATCGTTCGGCGGGGTCGTGCTCGGTCTCGTGTTCGTCGTTCCGTTCGCCGCGGCGCGGGGCCGCGCGGGAGCGGCCATCGCCGGAGGTCTCGTTGGCTCCGGCCTCGCGGGCATCGTCGTGCACGGGATCACCGCGGACCTTCAGACGGTCGCGTCGGCGGTGACGCTCGCGGCCGGCCTGCTGCTTTCGGGAGTGGCACTGACCAGGAGATAGGCTTAGCTCCGGCGTGCACTACCGATAACAGGAGGCGCGACCAAGTGGCAGCCGAACGCGTCGCGATCTATCCGGGGTCCTTCGACCCGCCGACGAACGGTCACCTCGACATCGTCGAGCGGGCCTCGCGCCTGTTCGACCGCGTCGTCATCGGCGTCGGCCGCAACCTCTCCAAGAAGACCGTCTTCACCGCCGACGAGCGCGTCGCCCTGATGCAGGAGGCGTGCACGCAGCTCACGAACGTCGAGGTCGTCACCTTCGACAGCCTGCAGGTCGAGTTCGCCCGCGCGGTCGGCGCGACGTTCATCATCCGCGGGATCCGCGCGCTCTCTGACTTCGAGTTCGAGTTCGAGATGGCGAACATGAACCGCCTGCTCGCCGAGGAGCTCGAGATGGTCTTCCTCATGACCGCGCCGGAGTACCTGTTCGTCTCTGCGTCGCGGGTGAAGGAGCTCGTTGCGTTCGGTGCGACCGTCGAGAAGCTTGTCCCCCCCAACGTTGCGAAGGCGCTCGCGAAGAAGGCCAAGCAGGGGCTGCGCACCGGGGCGACCGAGCCGAAGGACTAACGGGCGATGGGCACGCTCCTCGCGATCGACGCGGGCAACACGAATGTCGTCATCGGCGCGTACCGCGACGCGAAGCTCATCGCCACGTGGCGCACCGCGACGGACCACGACCGCACTGAGGACGAGCTCGCGGTCACGCTCGAGGCGCTCCTGCATCAGGAAGGGCTCTCGCTGACCTCGATGGACGCGCTCGTGCTCGGCAGCGTCGTGCCGCCCCTGACCACGGCATTCAGCCGGCTCGGCGATCGCTACCTCAAGGGGAAGTCCATCGTCATCGGACCTGGCATCAAGACGGGCGTGCGCCTGCGTGTCGACAACCCCTTGGAGGTCGGCGCCGATCGCATCGCCAACACGCTCGCGGCGCATCGCCGGTACGGCGGACCTGTCGTCGTCGTCGACTTCGGCACCACGACGAACTTCGACGTCGTGAGCGCGGAGGGGGACTTCATCGGCGGCTCGTTCGCGCCCGGCCTCGAGGTCTCCGCGGAGACGCTGTTCTCGCGCGCGTCGCGTCTGTTCGCGGTCAGCCTGACACCGCCGAAGGAGGCTATTGGAAAGAACACTGCCGACTGCCTCCGCAGCGGGCTCATGTTCGGATACGTCGGTCTCGTCGAAGGCCTGCTCACGCGGATCCTCGCGGAGCTTCCCGGAAAGGCCAAGGTCATCGCGACCGGCGGGCTCGCGTCGACGATCGCGCCGCTCACCGACAAGATCGATACGGTCGACGAAGACCTGACGCTCGAGGGACTGCGCATGCTGTGGGAGCTGAACGCGGCATGAACGCCGACGTCCTGCGCGGCAGGTTCGTCGTCCTCGGCGTGACCGGCTCGATCGCGGTCTACAAGGTCGTCGAGCTCGCGCGCCGTCTGACCCAGGCCGGCGCGACCGTGCAGGTGGTCATGACGCCGGGCGCGACGCAGTTCGTGCAGCCGCTCACGTTCCAGGCGCTCACGTACCGGCCGGTCGAGGTCGAGATGTTCGGAACGTTCGACGATCGTGCCGCTGGCCATGTCGCGATGGGGCAGCAGGCCGATGTCGTGGTGATCGCGCCCGCGACCGCGAACACGATCGCCCGTCTCGCGCAGGGGATGGCCGACGACCTCATCGGGACGACAGTGCTCGCGGCGCACGCTCCGGTCGTGGTCGCGCCCGCGATGGAGACGCACATGTGGTCCAACGCTGCGACCCAGGCGAACGTGGAGACGCTCCGCGCGCGCGGCGTGGTCATCGTCGAGCCCGAGAGCGGCGAGCTCGCCTCCGGCGTGAGCGGTGAGGGCCGCCTCGCGTCGCACGAGGCGATCCTTGGCGCGATCAAGGAGGCACTGACGGCGTCGACGGCGCTCGCGGGCAAGCGGATCGTCGTCACCGCGGGCCCGACCGTCGAGCCGATCGATCCGGTGCGCGTCATCTCCAACCGCTCGAGCGGCAAGA
Source organism: Candidatus Limnocylindria bacterium (assembly GCA_038227105.1). GTDB lineage: Bacteria > Chloroflexota > Limnocylindria > P2-11E > P2-11E > UBA4735. The sequence goes on from JBBRQB010000015.1 coordinate 10,339, forward strand.
TGGGCTATGCGATCGCGGCCGCCGCCCGTCGTGCGGGCGCGGACGTGCTGCTCATCAGCGGGCCGGTCGCGCTACGCGCGCCCGCCGGTGTCACGGTCGTGCGTCTCGAGACCGCGGCCGAGCTCCGCGATGCGGTCCTCGCGGCGCTCCCCGGCGCGCATGCGGTCGTCATGGCCGCGGCGGTCGCGGACTACCGGCCCGCAAAGCCCGCCGGCCAGAAGCTGAAGAAACGGGACCAGGGCGACGAGCTGTCGATCGCCCTCGTCCGGAACCCGGACGTGCTCCAGGCGGTCGTCGAGAGGCGCGACCCCCGCACGCTCGTCGTCGGCTTCAAGGCCGAGACCGGTGACGCGGTCGCCGAGGCGTCACGGATGCTCCGGGAGAAGGGGCTCGACCTCGTCGTCGCCAACGACGTGACGGCGAAGGGCTCCGAGTTCGGCAGTGACACCGACCAGGTCACGCTCGTGAGCGCCGACGGCGCGGAAGCCCTGCCGCTGTTGCCGAAAGCAGAGATCGCGCGCCGACTCGTCGCGAAGATCACGGAGCGGATCGTCAGCTAGCCCGTACATTTCCGGCGTGGCGATCAGCTGGTGCACCTTCGACTGTTACGGCACGCTCATCGACTGGGAGGGCGGTATCACCGCCGCACTCCTTCCATTGTTCGATCGACCGGTCGATCCCGACGCGCTCGCCCAGGAGTACATCCAGACCGAGGCGACGGTCGAGGGCGGTGCGTACCTGCGCTACCACGACGTCCTCGATCGCGCGGGTGAGGCGCTCCTTCGCAAGCACGGCATCGAGCGGCCGTCGCCGCTCCCGGCATCGCTGCCGCGCTGGGAGGCGTTCACCGAGGTCCCAGCGTCGCTTCGCGCTCTGCAGGCTGCGGGTCGAAAGGTCGCGATCCTTTCGAACGTCGACCGCGATCTGATCGCGATGTCGATCCCGAAGCTCGGCATCGTGCCCGATCTCGTCGTGACCGCCGAGGACGTTGGCAGCTACAAGCCGGATCGGGGCCACTGGAAGCGGTTCACCGAGCTCACCGGCGCATCGACCGCGGACACGGTGCACGTCGGCGCGAGCCAGTACCACGACATGCTTCCTGCGGCGGCGCTCGGCTTCCGCACGGTCTTCATCGACCGCCACGCCGAGCCGCTCACGACGACGCCGACTCGCGTGCTCAGCGACCTCAGCACGCTGGCGGCGGCGATCGCAGAGCTCGAGTGATGGCCGCGCCGAACGGCGTGCGAGATCGCTACGTGGACCTCTTCCGTCGCTATGTCGCGCCGCAGTGGCGGAAGGTCGTGATCCTTGGTCTCCTGTTGCTGACGAGCATCGGCCTGCAGCTCGCCGCACCCCAGCTCCTGCGCGCGTTCATCGACAACGCGATCCGCGGCGCCGAGCTGGACGTCCTGGTGAAGTTCGCGATCCTCTTCGTGACGTTCGCGCTCGGGCAACAGATCATTGCCGCGTTCGCGACGTACCTCGGCGAGAGCATCGGATGGATCGCCACCAATACGCTTCGTGCGGATCTCGCACTGCACTGCCTGACCCTCGATCTCGGCTTCCACAAGGGTCGGACGCCGGGCGAGCTCATCGAGCGCATCGATGGCGACGTCACCGCGCTCGGCGGCTTCTTGTCCCGCTTCATCGTGAACGTCCTCGGGAACCTGGTGTTGCTCGTCGGCGTGCTCGTCGTCGTCGCGTTCGAGGACTGGCGTGCGGGCCTTGCGCTCACGCTCTTCGTGCTCGGTGCGGTCGGGCTGTTCCTCGGGCCGCTGCGCACGATCGCGGTCGGTGGCTGGCGCCGGGTGCGCGAGTCCTCCGCGCAGACGTTCGGCTTCCTCGGCGAGCGGCTCGGCGGCACCGAGGACATCCGCTCGAGCGGCGCCGAGACCCACGTCCTCAACGGGCTCGCGTTGCACCACCGCTCGTGGCTGGCGGCGCGCCGCCGCGCGATGCTCGGTGTCGGCGTGATCTGGGCCTCGACCATCCTGACGTTCGCGATCGGCAACGCCGTGGCGTTCGCCGTCGGCGGCTGGCTGTGGACGATCGGCGCCATCTCTGTCGGCACCGTCTACCTCCTCTTCTATTACACGGAGCTGTTGCGCCGTCCGATCGAGGCCTTCCGCCGTGAGCTCGAGGACCTGCAACGGGCGATCGCGAGCGTGGGCCGGGTGTATGAGCTGCTCCGGCTGCGTTCGGCCCTCGACGATGGACGGCAGGCACTGCCGGGCGGCCCGCTCGCGGTGGAGCTGGATTCGGTCTCCTTCGCCTACGAGGACGCGCTCGTGCTGCGCGACGTCTCGCTGCGCATCGCGCCGGGGCGCGTGCTCGGCGTCCTCGGTCGCACCGGCAGTGGAAAGACAACGCTTGCGCGGCTGCTCCTGCGGTTCTACGACCCGACGAGCGGCACGGTCCGGCTCGGCGGCGTCGATCTGCGCGACGCGTCCCTCGGCGCCGTACGCACCGGCGCGACGCTGGTGAGCCAGGACGTGCAGCTCTTCCGCGCATCGGTGCGCGACAACCTGACCTTCTTCGACCCTTCGGTCGCCGACCAGAAGCTGACGGAGATCGTCGAGCACATCGGGCTCGGGCCGTGGCTGCGGTCGCAGTCCCCGACGGATCCGCTCGGCGCCGACATGACGGCGGGCGGCCTCTCGGCCGGTGAGGCGCAGCTCCTCGCGCTCGCGCGGGTCTTCATCCGCGATCCGGGCCTGCTCGTGCTCGACGAGGCGTCGTCCCGGCTCGATCCGGTCACCGAGCGCCACGTCGAAGAGGCGATCGACGCACTGCTCGTGGACCGCACCGCGATCGTCATCGCACACCGGCTCGCGACCGTCTACCGCTGCGACGACATCCTCATCCTCGAGGACGGTCAGGTGGTCGAGCACGGCAGGCGCACCGAGCTCGCCGCTGACCCGGGCTCGCGGTTCGCCGCGCTGCTCCGCACCGGGCTCGAGCCGGTGCTCGCTTCGTGAGCGCGATCGGGCGCGACGACACGATCGGCACCGGCCGGTTCCTGTGGCGGATGGTGACGTACCGGACGGGCGTCTACCTCATTGACACGGTCATCTGGATCTGCATGTACGCGTCGCAGCTGCTGCCCGGACTCGTCGCGCAGCGCGCGTTCGACAGCCTGCAGCACGGCACCGCGGACGTGCCCGCCATCCTGTGGTTCGCCGCCCTGTTCGTTGGTGTGGGCATCGCTCACGCGGGTCTCATGTTGGGCGGCTGGCTCGTCGATGTCCGCTTCCGGTTCGGCGTGACCGGTGTCCTCCAGCGGAACATGCTCATGGAGATCCTGCGACGTCCCGGTGCGCGATCACTGGACCGCACACCGGGTGAGGCTCTCTCCGTCTTCCGCGACGACGTCGAGTACGCCGAGAACGGCGCCGATTGGACGATCGACATGATCGGGAACCTCATCTTCGCCGCCGCGGCGATGACGATCCTCATCCGGGTGAACGCGACGATCGCGATCTTCGTATTCGCTCCGCTCGTCGCCATCATTCTCGTCGCGCAGGCCGCGACCACGCGGCTCCGGCAGACGCGCTCCGCGAGCCAGATCGCAACGAGCCGCGTGACCGGGGCGCTCGGAGAGATCTTCGGCGCGGTCCAGGCCGTGCAGCTCGCGCGCGCCGAGCGCGGTGTGGTCGAGCACTTCCGGCGCCTCAACGACACGCGCCGCCACGCGATGATGCGCGAGCGCGGCGCGCAGCTCGTCACGCAGTCGATCTACTGGAACACCGTGAATCTCGGGACCGGACTCATCCTGCTTTTGGGCGCGCAGTCGATGCGCAGTGGCGGCTTCACCGTCGGCGACTTCGCGCTGTTCGTGTCATACCTCGGCTTCGTGACCGAGTTCACCGGCTTCGCCGGGATCTTCCTCACGCAGTGGAAGCAATTGAACGTCTCCGTGAAGCGGATGCTTGCACTCATGCGCGGCGAAGCGGCCGGTGTCGCCGCCGAGCGGCTGGTCGCGCGGACGCCACTCCAGCTGCACGGGCCGCTCACGACGCCGGCACCTCGGCGCGGCGGTGAGCTGGAGGCGTTGGAGGCGAGCAGCCTTTCGTACCGCTACGGCATCCGCGATGTGTCGCTGCGCCTCGAGCGCGGCACGTTCACCGTCGTCACCGGACGCATCGGTGCCGGCAAGACGACCCTGCTCCGGGTGCTGCTGGGTCTGCTCCACGCGGAGGCGGGAGAGATCCGGTGGAACGGTGTCGCGGTCCCCGATCCGGGCTCGTTCCTCGCGCCGCCGCGGACCGCCTACGTGCCCCAGGTGCCGCGGCTCTTCAGCGACACGGTCCGCGCGAACATCCTCCTCGGCCTCCCCGACGATGCGCTGCTCCCTGCGGCGCTCGATGCGGCCGTGCTCGAGCGCGACGTTCCGGAGCTCGCCCAGGGGCTCGACACGCTCGTCGGGTCGCGCGGTGTGCGGCTCTCGGGTGGCCAGGTGCAGCGCGTCGCGGCGGCCCGCGCGTTCGTTCGCCGGGCGGACCTGCTCGTCGTCGACGACCTTTCGAGCGCGCTCGACGTGGACACCGAGCGCTCGCTCTGGGACCGCCTGCTCGAGGCGTCCGGCGGCATCGCTGAGCGGCCGACCATCCTCGCGGTGTCTCACCGTCGGCCGGCGCTCCGTCGCGCCGACTGGATCATCGTGTTGAAGGACGGACGCATCGAAGCCGAAGGGTCGTTGGATGTGCTCTTGGCTACATCTGATGAGATGCGTCGCTTGTGGGAGGTCGAGACCGACACGCGACCCTGAAGCGGATTCGACCCGTTACCCTTGATAGGTGACAGCACGTAACGACATCCGCAACGTCGCGATCATCGCGCACGTCGACCACGGCAAGACGACCCTCGTCGACGCCATGCTGAAGCAGAGCCACATCTTCCGTGAGAACCAGCAGGTGGCCGAGCGCGTCATGGACAGCAACGCGATCGAGCGCGAGCGTGGGATCACCATCATGGCCAAGAACACGGCCATCGTGTACCGCGGCACCAAGATCAACATCGTCGATACCCCTGGCCACGCCGACTTCGGTGGCGAGGTCGAGCGGGTCATGAACATGGTCGATGGCGTCCTCCTCCTCGTTGATGCGGTCGACGGGCCGATGCCGCAGACGAAGTTCGTGCTGCGCCAGGCCCTGCAGCGCGGTCACCGGGCGATCCTCGTGGTGAACAAGGTCGACCGGCCGAACGCGCGACCGAACCACGTCTTGAACGAGACGTTCGACCTGTTCCTCGATCTCGGCGCCACCGAGGCGCAGGCCGAATTCGAGACCGTCTACACGAATGCGCTCATCGGGGCGGCGAGCACCGACCACCGGCACATCGGCACGACGCTCGAGCCGCTGTTCGAGGCGATCATCAGCATGATCCCGCCGCCGGACGTGGACCCTGATGGTCCGACCCAGCTGCTTGCGACCATGACCACCCTCGACGATTACAAGGGCAAGATCGTCCTCGGGCGGCTCCAGACCGGTCGCGTGAGGCGTGGCCAGTCGGTCGTCCGCATCGATCACGACGGGAAGGTCCTCACCCCGACCAAGGTCACCGCGGTGTTCACGTTCAACGGCCTCGACCGCGAAGAGGTCGAGTCGGTCGAGGCCGGCGACATCGTCGCGATCGCGGGTGTCGGTGACGCCACCATCGGCGAGACGATCGCTGACGCCGCGGATCCCCGGTCGCTCCCGCCCATCCGGGTCGAGGAGCCGACCCTCCGCATGTCCTTCAAGGTGAATGACTCACCGTTCGCGGGACGCGAGGGCACGTTCGTCACCAGCAGGAAGCTCAGAGAGCGCCTCTACGGCGAGCTCGAGCGCGACGTGGCGCTGAAGGTCGAGGACACCGACACGCCGGACACGCTGCTGGTGTCGGGCCGCGGCGAGCTCCACCTCGCGATCCTCGTGGAGAACATGCGCCGCGAGGGCTACGAGTTCCAGGTCTCCAAGCCCGAGGTCATCGGCAAGGTCGTGGACGGCGAGACGCTCGAGCCGTACGAGCAGCTCGAGGTCGAGGTCTCGCAGGAGGGTCTCGGCGCCGTCGTCGAGCTCGTCGGCCAGCGCCGCGGGATCCTCCAGGACATGAAGTACCGCGACGACGGCAGCGTGCACTGCGTGTACAAGGTGCCGACGCGCGGGCTCCTCGGCTTCCGCCAGGCATTCCTCACGAACACGCGCGGCCAAGGCGTCATGAACACGCTCTTCGCCGGCTACGGACCGCACGCCGGCCCGATCGCGACGCGCGAGTTCGGCTCGCTCATCGCGTTCGAGGCGGGGGAGACGAGCACGTTCGGCCTCGCCGGCTCGCAGGACCGCGGCACGCTCTTCATCGGACCGGGCATCGAGGTCTACGAAGGCATGATCGTCGGGCAGCACATCCGCGAGCGCGACCTCGAGATCAACGTCTGCAAGAAGAAGCACCTCACGAACATGCGGAGCAGCAACAGCGACATCGCCGCGAAGCTTGACGGCATCCGCACGCTGTCGCTCGATGATGCGATCGAGTTCCTCGCCGATGACGAGCTCCTCGAGGTCACCCCCAAGTCGTTCCGTCTCCGCAAGCGCGTCCTTGCCAAGCAGGACCGCGATCGCGTTCTCGGCCAGATGAAGAAGGTCGCCGCCGTCGTCTAGCGCGCCGGTCTAGCGGCGGGCGCGATCCCGGTACGACGGCACGGTGATCATCGGTGGCCGCTCGATGATGCTCACGTCCTGCACCTCGAGGTGGAAACCCTCGGTCGTCGGTGAGATGAGCTTCATCGTCAGGTTCGCGTCGTCGAGCAGGCTCTCGCCGCGGGCGTCACCGAGCCGCTTCATCGCCACCTGCAGGATCTCGAATGACATCTTCGTGAGCGCGAGCAGCGACTGGTTGCGGTGGATCCGCTGCTTCATGTCCACCTGCGCGATGGACTTGAGACCCGAGTCACGGAGCACGTCGATGAGCAGCCCGGTCTCGATGCCGTACCCGCTGAAGAAGGGGAGCCGCTCGAGGACGCTGCGGCGGCCGGCCTGCTCGCCCGACAGCGGCTGGATCATGCCCGATAGCTCAGGGAAGAACATGTTGAGGATCGGTCGTGCGGCGAGCTCGGTGACGCGGCCACCACCCGTCGCCTGGAGCTGGCCACCGACATCGAGCGGGCGCCGGTAGAAGGCCTTCGTGAACGCGACCTCCGGCCGGAAGAGAAGCGGACCGAGGAGCCCATAGACGAACTTCGGGTGAAAGTTGGACACGTCCGTGTCCACCCACACGACGATGTCGCCGGTCGTGACCGAAAGGCTCTTCCAGAGCGCCTCACCCTTGCCGCGGCCCGGACCGACCTCGGGCAGCAGCTCCTGGTGGATGTACACGGGCACGCCGAGCTCGCGCACGATCTCGCGGGTCCGATCCGTGGAGCTCGAGTCGATGACAACGAGCTCGTCCACCAGATGGACGCGTTCCATGAGCCGGCTGCGGACGACGTTGATGACCTTCGCGACGGTCTCTTCCTCGTTGAGCGTCGGAAGCGCGACCGAGATGCGAACGCCCTGCTTCTCCTTCTGCGCGACGAGGGCGGCGAGGTTCGCGAACTCGGCGCTGGTGAAGGTGTTCTCCACGAACCACTTGTCGACGAGCTCGCTGATCGCCTCGCTTCGCTCCGTTCGGTCGGTGGGGAGCGGCGTTGGAGACCGGAACACGTTTGATGCGACGGGAGTGTGGGTGCGGACGATGATCGCCGTCCGCGCCTCCGCGATGAGCTCCTGCCCGATCGGTCCGAGCGGCTCGGCTCCGCCACTCGCGCCGAAGACGATGAGATCGTGCCGGCTGATCTCATCGACGATGACCTTTGACGCGTCACCGACGCGCGTGAGGAGCTCGTCGACGCGCTCGTCGAACGCGCGCTCACCGACCAGCTGGTACAGCGTCGCGCCGGATCGGCGCGTCGCGCCCGCCGGCACCACGTGGAGGAGCGTGACCGTGCCCTTGCGCGCGCGGGCCAGCCCGACGCCGAGCTTCGCTGCGAGCTCTGCGTAGCGGCCACCGCGCACCGGGACGAGGATCCGCCGCGCGCGTCCCGCCGAGCCCTTCACGATCGCGAGGTCGCAGGGTGGGTCGCGGAGGATGTCCTCGATCGTCGTGCCGAGGTAGTCCCAACCGGGCCGGCGCCAGCCGACGAGTAGCAGGTCGGGATGCTCGTCGCGCACGGCCTCGACGACCGCGGCCCAGCCCTGCCGCGCCACGGTCACGATCGGCCGGACGGTCAGCGGGGCGGCCAGTGCCAGCAGCTCCTTTCGCCGGGCACGGGCCTGCGGCTGCGCGGAGGCGAGCGTCTCGCCGTCGGGCACCTCGATGATCGACGCGAGGACGATGTCGTCCTTGCCCGCAAGTGCCGCGGCGACGTCGATCAGGGGCTTGTCCCGCGTGGCATCGGCGATGACGACGAGGCACTTCATCCGTGTATGACCGGAAGCACGAGATCGGCCAGGATCCGCGGCCACTCGTTCTGCCTCGCCCGGCGGTGCAGCCGCGCGATCGGATCGGCGAGGAGCCGCGTCTCGATCGCCTTGGCGAACGACGTGCCGTCGCCGCTCAGCGGCACGTAGGTCGCGTCATCGCCGGCGACCTCGCGGAGCGCCGGGATGTCGGTGCAGATGATCGGCATCCGTCGCAGACCCGCTTCGAGCATCGGGAGGCCGAAGCCCTCGTTCTCGGATGGCAGCACGAGGGCATCGGCGAGGCCATAAAGATCCGCCAGCTCTCGCGCGCCCAGACGGACGCCCTCGGTGTGAAAAAGATGCACGCCGGGCCCCGCGCGCTTCTTGAGCTCCTGCTCGTACGCGACGTTCGTTGGGTTGTGCGCGCCCGGGCCGCCGGTGATGACGAGCGCCGCGAGCGGGTAGCGCGCGCGCAGGACCGCGAGGGCATCGATCGCGATCTCGATCCGCTTCCGGCGCGTCATCCTGACCGGCAGCAGGAGCAGCGGATCGGCGTCGAAGAGCTCGAACGCCTTCGCGAGCCGTACACCCCGGGCCGAGAGGCCGAGCACCGCGACGCGGTCCAGCCCGTTGGGCACGATCGTGATCTTCTCGCGCGCCAGGCCGGTGAGCGCCGAAAGCTCGGCGCGTGCCTTCTCCGAGATCGCGACGTAGCGGACGCCGGGGGCAGCGGTGGCGAACAGGGACCAGGGGCGACCCTCGTGCCGCTGCGCCGTGTATTGACCGTCCTTCCAGCCGAGATCGTGGGTCCAGGCGACGAACACGCCTCGACGCTCCGCCGCCAGCTCGAACAGCGCTTCGGTGAGTGCCGCGTTCAGCGGCAGCGTGAAGACGTTGTGCACGACCACGCGGTCCGCGCGACGAACGTGCGGCCGCAGTGCACGTGTGATCCTCGCGACCAGGCTCGCGTGCTCCGGTGTGACCTCACCGCGCGCGAGCGCCACCCGGTCGCGGAGCACCGCAGGGTGCTGCGAGTCGAGCTCCGGGATCTTCACGACCGGGATCCCACGAGCGGTGCCGCGTCCGGCGACGATCGCGACGCGATCGCCCGCGTCCTTCGCCGCCTGCGCGTGAATGCCCATCACATGCTCGACGCCGCCGAGGATCGACGGCGCGGTGTAATGGAGGAAGAGGACGCGGTGCTTCTTCTGCCTCACGTCGCGATCGGTGCGGGAACGCGCGCAACGCGCGACCCGCCGCCGGTCACCGTGGTGTTGCGGCCCGAACGGCGGACACGGAACGAGATCGTCGAGTCATACGCGCGAAGATGCTGCACCTCGATCTTGTCGAGCCACACCGGGAGCGCCGGGTCGACCGTGACGCGCCTGCGCTCGAGGTCCGGCTCGAGACCGAGGAGCGACCGCAGGCAGAGGAAGACCATCCCCGCTGACCAGGCCTGCGGGATGCACGACACGAGGTAGTCGGCCGGCCGCGACGAGAACCGCAGGTCCCGCTGGAAGCCGCAGAACAGCTCCGGCAGCCGAGCGTTCGGGAAGCGCTTGCCGGCCTCGATGAGCGCTTCGATGATCGCGTTCGCCTCGTCGCGGAAGCCGTACCGCACGAAGCCCTGCGCGATGAGCGAGTTGTCGTGCGGCCATACCGAGCCGTTGTGATAGCTCATCGGGTTGTAGGTCGGGTAGGTCGACGACAGCGTGCGCACGCCCCACCCGCTGAACATGTCCGGTGCCATGAGCCGCTCGACGACGCGCTTCGCCCGGTCCGGACGCGCGATCCCAGCCCAGAGCGCATGCCCGGCGTTGCTCGTGACCGCGGACACCTGCTTCTTGTTCCCGTCGAGCGCCTGTGCGTAGCAGCCCTCGTTCTCCATCCAGAAATCGCGCTCGAATCGCTCCGCGAGCGTCTTGGCCTCGGCGCGCAGCTTTGCCGCGCGAGCGTCGTCGCCATCGAGCGCGTAGAGGTCTGCGATGCCGCGCTTCGCCGCGTACACGTACGCCTGCGCCTCGACGAGCGCGGCGGGAAGCGCCGCCGGCTGGCCGTCGGGGTCGGACAGTGAATTCCCGGAGTCCTTCCAGCCGTGATTGCGAAGATCGCTCGGGCTCGCGCCGTACTCGATGTAGCCGTCGCCGTCCGCGTCGCCGTACGTGTCGCACCACGCGATGGCGCGCTCGGCGGCCGGCAGCAGCTCGCGCCACAAGACCCGATCGCCCGTCCACTTCACGGTCTCGGCGAACAGCATCGCGAAGAGCGGAGTCGCGTCGACCGTGCCGTAGTACGGACGGTGGGGGACCTCGCCGAGGCGCGCGAGCTCGCCGCGCCGTAGCTCGTGGAAGATCTTGCCGGGTTCCTCTTCGGTGAAGCCGTCCATTTTGGTGCCCTGGTACTTCGCGAGCAGGCGCAGCGTGCCCTTCGCGATGTCCGGGTTCCAGGCCAGGGTCTGATACGCCGCAATGATCCCGTCGCGCCCGAACGGCACCGCGTACCACGGGATCCCGGCGGTGACGTAGAGGCCGGTCTCCTCTTCGTCGATGAGCGCGCGCAGATCGAGCGCACTTCGAAGCACGAGCTCGTCATCGAGCGACTCGGAGCTGGTCGTGTACTCCGCGCAGCTGCGCAGGAACTTGCGGTAGCGAGCGTTCAAGGCGTCGAGCGCCTCGTCGAAATCGCGAGGCGCCGGTGCCGCGCCCACACCGTCCTCCCGCGGCACCACGGCGAGCTCGTAGGTCACGATCTCCTGCGGCGCGAGCTCGCGCTCGAGGACGAACGTGCGTCCGCTGATCTCGTCGGGCGCGGGCCGCATCGTGATGTCGGTGGTGCGGCGCACGGCGTCGCGGCCGCGCCGCGAGAAGCGGATGCCATTGGGGATGACCTCGAGCGGCGTCTCGTCCTTCGTTCGCGCGAGCCCGCGGTAGCCGCGCACCGCGAACATGTCCTGGAACGACACGTCGAACTCGAGCTCGATGCGCAGCCGGACCTTTCCCGGATTGCAGTTCAGGATGCCGACGCGCTCGCGCAGGCCGTCGGCCAGGAACCGCGTGCGCCGTACGGAGAGGGACTGGGACGCCAGGATCGTCCCATCCTCGAGGGTCGCGGGACGGTTCGCGAGCTGGAACGCGCCGACGTAGTTCTCCTCGGTGTTGGCCGAGAGGAGCGCGGGCGCCTGACCATTGATGCGCAGCGAGTAGCCGGAGAGGTATTGGGTGTCGTGGTAGTAGAGCCCGAGCGCGGTGGTCGTACCGAGCGGGAGGGTCCCGTCGTCCTCGGTGACGAGGACGACGGGACCCTCCTTCATCGCAACGGTCACCAGCGCGTGGCCAGCTCGGGCTTCAGCTCTTCGAACGTCGATGCCTGGCGCTCGACGAGCGCTTCGGCGTGGTCCGTGTCGAGATCCTTCGCCTCTTCGATGAAGGCGGCGACCTTCAGGAAGTACAGCGGGACGAGCGCCGTGACGTAGCGCTGGATGTCAGCGGGCCGCTTCTTCGACGCGAGCAGGAAGTCGAACAGGATGCGTGCCCAGGCCGCGTCGTCGACGCGATCCGGCACCGGGCTGCTCAGGATCTCGTCCCATGTCGTCTGATGCTCGATGCGACCGGCGATGAACTTCTGCCTGAGGATATCGACGCTCGCGTTCACGGCCTCCGGCTCGACCGGGTCGATCGAGCCGACGATCGTCGTGGCCTTCGACCCGCGGACGTCTTTCCATTGGTCGGCGTTCGCGATCGCGAGACGGAACAGCGTGCTCACGACCTGCGTGAACATCGGCGCGAGGTCTGAGCCGGGGTCCTTGGGATCGTGGATCTTCGCGCCGAGGAACGCCTGGACCGCGCGGCGTCCGGTCACGAGCGCGGTCGTCGTCATGTAGATGTCGATGCCGAAGCGTGCGACGTCCGTGCTCCATACGTCGGTGTTCCCGAGTGCGGTGCCATCGAGGAAGTCGCGGGCCAGCTCGGGGCTGAAGCCGAACTCGCCGCCGATCGGCTGCCGCAGGCGCAGGCCGTACAGCGCGCGCGTGAGCGGGTACGCCACGTTGTTCGTGATCGTGCCGTCGAACTTGTGACGCGCATAGAGCGGCGTCACGTAGTCGGCGGTGCGCTCGCGGACCGGCGAGATGAGCCGCTGGATCCACTCGGGCGTGATGCTGCGCAGATCGCTGTCCACCACAGCGCAGGCTTCGACGCCGAGCTCGGTCGCGACCTCGAAGATCGCGCGGAACGCCGAGCCCTTGCCGGGCGGTCCGACATATGCGCCGGTGATGGTCGGGATATCGCCCGTCGAGCGGGCGATCACATCGCTGGTGCCGTCCTTGGATCCGCCGTCGGCGTTGACGATCACGGGCGTCGCATCGGGGAAGTGCGTGCGGAGGCCCTCCGCCACCGTGCGGGCGACGTGCCCGACCGTGCCGGCGTTGTTGAAGCTCGGTATCCCGACGAGCAGATCCGCGCTCCCGACGCGTCTGAGACCGTCGCGGAGCCGGTCGTCGAGGGCCGAAGCGGTCGCTGGGCGCATGGGCGTCTCCCCGGGCGTTTTTCTTCCGGACCCGCCCCTCTGCCTCAGGCCCGATGATAACGGGGTGCTTCAGGCCATCGACGCATACGTCCTGCCGTTGCTGGAGCGGGCCTACGCGACGTTCGGCTACCTCGGCGTCGTCGTCGCGATGGCCATCGAGAGCGCCGCGATCCCCGTGCCGAGCGAGCTCATCCTTCCCCTGGCGGGTTTTTCGGTCGCGCGGGCGGTCCCCGAGCCGCTGACCGGGCAGCCCTGGTCGTATTGGGGCGCGGTCATCGCCGGCGTCGTCGGGAACACGCTCGGATCGCTCGTCGCGTACGCGGTCGGAGCGTATGGCGGCCGGCCGCTGCTCGAGCGATACGGGAAGTACGTGCTCATCTCGGGCCATGATCTCGATGTCGCGGACCGCCACTTCAAGCGATGGGGCGACGCGACCGTCTTCTTCTCGCGCATGCTGCCGATCGTGCGGACGTTCATCTCGGTGCCCGCGGGTATCGCGCGAATGCCGCTCTGGCGGTTCATCGCGTTCTCGGTCCTCGGCGCGATCCCGTGGGTCATGCTCCTTGTCTGGGGTGGCCTGGTGCTCGGTGCGAACTGGACCGACATCAAGCACAACCTTGCGGGTCTCGACTACATCGTCGCCGCCGTCATCGTGGCGGGGGTCGGCCTCTTCATCTGGCGTCACGTCCGCACGCCCTGATGGATCAGCTCTTTGCCTTCGATCAACACCTGTACACGGCGATCGTCGAGGCGCGGAACCCGCTCATCGCGGTCGTCGCGATCGTCATCACCTACCTGAATTTCCAGGGACTCCAGTGGTGGCTGCTCGGCATCGTGCTCTGGCGCACCCGCGGCGGCAGGCGCGGGCTCTGGGTCGCGCTCACGATCTTCGTCGGCATGGTCCTCGCCTGGTCGACCGCCGAGACGATCAAGCGCATCGTGCAGCGGCCGCGGCCGTTCCTCGCCATCCCGGACGCGTTGCCCGCGATCATCCCCGAGCCGGGGTCCTACTCGTTCCCGTCAGGCGATACGGCGCTGGCGTTCGGCGCGGCGGTCGCGTTCGGCCAGTGCTTCCCGCGCTTCCGTCCGTTCGCGATCCTGCTCGCGTTCGCGGTCGGGCTGTCGCGGGTCTTCGTCGGCGTGCATTACCCGCTCGATGCGCTCGGCGGCGCGATCGTCGGCATCGCCTGGGGGCTCGCGGCGCCGCGGATCGTCGCGTGGGTGCTTCGTCTCTACCCGTGGCGCGTCTTCGTGGTGCCGCATACCCACTGGGACCGCGAGTGGTACGAGCGCTTCGAGGCGTTCCGTGCGCGGCTCGTCCCGATGGTCGGAAGGTTGCTCGACCTGCTCGAGCGCGAGCCGCGGTTCCGCTCGTTCACCTTCGATGGGCAGACGATCCCGCTCGAGGATCACCTCGCCGTCCGGCCGTTGGACCGCCCGCGCATCGAAGCGCTGGTGCGCGCCGACCGGCTGCTCATCGGCCCCTGGTACGTCCTCGCGGACCTGCTCCTCGTCGCCGGTGAGTCTCTCGTCAGGAACTTCCAGGAGGGCCTGCGCGTCGCCGGCTCCTTCGGGCGCGCGTCGCGCGTCGCGTATGTGGCCGACCCGTTCGGGCACCCGGCGCAGATGCCGCAGCTCCTTCGCGGCTTCGGGTACGGCTCGTACGTCTTCGCGCGCGGCGTCGGCGACTCGGCCGAGGAGCTCGGTAGCGAGTTCATGTGGGATGCGCCGTCCGGTGACCGCGTGCTTGCGTCGCACCAGGTGGCGCACTACGACAACGCGCTACCGCTGGTGGCGGACGGTGAGAAACCCGTGGCCGACGTGGAGCGACGGGTGCGCAAGATGCTGCCTCGGATCATGGATCGCACGGCGCCGTACGCATCGGGCGACGCGCTCCTCTTCATGGTGGGCACCGATCACACGTCCGCGTTCGAGAATCTCCCCGACGCGGTCGACGCGATCGGCAAGGCGGCGCCGCGGACCAAGGCGCGCATCGCGACGCTCGAAGAGTTCGTCGCCGCCCTGCCCGCGCCGCGTGGGGTCTTCATCGGAGAGATGGTCTCCGGCAGGTACCGGCCGATCCTGCGCGGAGTCAACTCGACGCGCATGTGGATCAAGCAGGAGAACGCGGCCTGCGAACGGCTCCTGCTGGAGCGCTGCGAGCCGCTGGACGCGTTCGTGGGCGGTACGGCGAGCGAGAGGGTCCGTTCGCTCTGGCGCACGCTCCTTGAGAACCACCCGCACGACTCGATCTGCGGCTGCTCGATCGACGCCGTACACGACATCGACATGAAGCCGCGCTTCGCCAAGGTGCGTACCGACGGCGAGAGCCTTGTGGGCGAGCTGTGCGCGAAGCTCTCGGGCGTCGGTGGCGCGCCCATGGTGTGGAGCGGCGTGCCCTGGGTGCGCGACGCGGTGGTGCCGATCAACGGCCGCCTGACCGTGATCAGCTGCGCACCGCTCGGCGTCACGCCCGCGGTGCGGGCACGGACCGAGGGGGTGAGCGCGCCGGAGGCCGGCGTCATCGTGAACGAGCGGCTGCGCGTCGAGGTGGAGGAGGACGGGAGCTTCACCGTGATCGATCGCGCGACCGAGACCAGGAGCCCGCGGCAGAACCTGCTCATCGACGAGGGCGACCGCGGCGACGTGTACACGTACTCATATGCCGGTCCGACCATCGGATCGAAGGGGCTCGCCGGCCGGCGAGCGACGCGGGTCGAGGGTGATCGCGCGCTCGTCACGGTCGACCTGGTGCTGCGGCTCCCGCCATCGCTCCGCGACGATCGTCTCGCGCGGCGGCCGGAGCTCGTGGACAATCGCGTCCGCTTCGTCATCTCGCTCGACGCGGGCGCGTCGCACGTCGACGTCAGCGCGACCGTCACCAACGCGTCACGCGATCACCGGCTGAAGGTCGTCTTCGACACCGGCCTGCGGACCACGACGCACACCGCTGGCGCAGGCTTCGCTTGGCTCGAGCGATCGAACCGGGTTTCGCGCAAGCGCGGCTGGGTCGAGCCTCCGACTCCCGAGCGCTGCTTCCACGATCTCGTTGCGGTCCGGTCCGGTGGCTCCGGCATCGCGGTCGGGGCCGACGGCCTTCGTGAGTATTCGGTCCTCAGCGATGGGAGCGCGATCGCGGTCACGCTGTTCCGATCGGTCGGCTGGCTCTCTCGCGGCGATCTCCCGGAGCGGAAGGGCGACGCGGGCCCGCGCATCGAGACGCCGTCCGCGCAGTGCCTCGGCGAGGGGACTGTTCGCTACTGCGTCGTGCCGCTGAGCGAAACGATCGGCGTGCCCGAGGCAGCACGATCGATCCGCGAGTTCCTCTCGCCCGCATGGCTCGGCACGGGTGCTGGCGAGGAGCGCTCGTTCTGCTTCCTCGACGGCGATCCGGCCGCGACGCTCTCCGCGATCCGCGCGCGCACGCCCGATCGCGTCGTCATCCGCCTCGTGAATCCGGGCAAGGAGGTCACGCGCTCGACCCTGCGCTTCGCGCGCCCGGTCCGCGCCTCACGCCCGCTCGACCTTCGTGAGGGTGAGCTCGAGCTCGGCAACACCGGACTCGACGTCGTGCGGACCGCGGCGCCGCTCGAGCTGCGCTACGGGTCGGCGGCGGCGACCCTCGAGGCATTCGAGATCGGGACGTGGGAGATCGAGTTCGCGTAGCCGCGTCAATAGGACGAGCGCGCTGACGAAAGCATCGGCGCCACGCGACAGCGCCTCACGTAGCGTCGCCTCATGCGCCGCGCCGTCCTTCTTCTTGTCGCGACCTTCGCGCTCGTGGCCTCGGCGTCGCCCGCGTCCGCCGATCCGGGCGGGCCGTTCCGGCGCACCACGCCGCGCGGCGTCCTCGATCAGGATGCGGGAGGACTGATCATCGGGATCCCAGCCGGCCGCGCGTGGGGCGTTGAGGGCCTACTCCACCTGCTCGATCCCTCGGGTGGGCCGGCGGAGCTGACGGTCGAGCTCGCGGTGGACGACCCCGATGTGGCCGAAGCGTTCGTGCGCGTCGCCTACTACGCGGTGTCCGATCGGCGCTCGCGCCAGCTCGCGACCGTCGACTCGCCGTTCGTGCGTGTCGGCCTCGACCGGCAGCTCCGGATCGCCCTCCAGCCGCCCCCCGGCGCGGTCGCGTTCCGCATCCGGGTCCTCGGGCGGCTTGTTACAGGTGCCGTCATCTCGCGATCCGACGCGATCCGCGCGCGTCTCATCGGACCGGCCGAGCAGGGGCCGCGACGGCCATCGCTCACGAGGCTGCTCACCGACCTCCCGTGACATACTTTGGGCCGCTCTGCACGTCGGAGGGGATGAATGGCCACAGTCACGTTCGACCACGTGACCAAGAAGTTCGGCGAGTCCGTGTTCGCGGTGAACGACCTTTCGATCCAGGTGAAGGACGAGGAGTTCCTCGTGCTCGTCGGCCCCTCCGGCTGCGGCAAGACCACGGCCCTCCGGATGATCGCCGGCCTCGAAGAGCAGACCAGCGGCGACATCTTCATCGGGGAGCGCCTCGTGAACGACGTCGCGCCGAAGGATCGCGACATCGCCATGGTCTTTCAGAACTACGCGCTCTATCCGCACATGACGGTCTTCGACAACATCGCCTTCGGCCTGAAGCTCCGCGGCATGGACAAGACCGAGATCGACCGGCGGGTCGCCGAGGTCGGGGAGATGCTTGGCCTCCAGAAGCTGCTCAAGCGCAAGCCCAAGGAGCTCTCCGGTGGTCAGCGCCAGCGCGTTGCCGTCGGTCGCGCGATCGCGCGCGAGCCCGCGGTGTTCCTCATGGACGAGCCACTGTCCAACCTTGACGCGGCGCTGCGCATCGACACGCGCGCGCAGCTCCAGAAGCTGCATCAGCGCATCAGGCGCACGACCGTGTACGTCACGCACGACCAGGTCGAGGCGATGACGATGGGTGACCGCATCGCGGTGATGAAGGATGGCCTCCTGCAGCAGATCGACACGCCAGAGAACCTGCACGCGAAGCCTGCGAACATCTTCGTCGCCGGCTTCATCGGATCGCCCGCCATGAACTTCTTCCCCGCGAAGCTGTCGGGCTCAGCCGAGTCGCCCGTCGCGGACGCCGGATTCTTCCAGGCGCCCCTCTCGGGCGGGAGCGGACGCTCGACCGGCCGCGATGTGATCGTCGGGATCCGTCCCGAGGACATCGACGCCGGTGTCCGGCCCGACCAGAGCAATTACATCCCCGTCGACGCGAAGGTCGAAGTCGTCGAGTTCCTCGGCAACGAGTTCCAGCTCCATCTGTCGGCCGGCGGCCAGACGTTCGTCGCCCGCGTCGATACCCGCACCCAGACGCAGCCCGGGGCGACGCTCAAGATCGGCTTCGACCGCTCGAAGATCCACGTATTCGACAAAACGACTGGCGAGGCCATCGCATGACGTTGCGTGGGGAGCTCGACTCCTTCCCGCTCGAGACGGTCGTCCAGCTCATCCACTCCACGAACAAGACGGGACAGCTCGAGGTCCGCGGGACCGACTCCACCGGCGGCACGCTCGGTTTCGATGGCGGCCGGCTCGTCGCGGCGATCGCGGGCGAAGACGCCGGTGAGCCCGCGCTCGGTGCGATCTTCGCCGTGTCCGTCGGCGTCTTCGAGTTCATTCCCTGGAACGAGACTCCCGCGGCAAATCTTTCGGGCGATCTCGACCAGCTGCTGGATACGGCCGTCGAGGAGCGCGACCGCATCGTCGCGATCCGCAAGGTCATTCCCGACGACCGCTCGCGCTTCCGCCTCTCCGAGCGTGCCGCCGAGAAGGGCAACATCACGCTCGAGCCGGACCAGTGGCGGACGCTGCTCGCCGTCAACGGCGATCGCGATGTCAACGGCGTCGCGGATCACCTGAAGTCGGGGAAGCTCGCGGCCCGCGCGGCGCTCGCGGCGCTCGTCGATGCCGGATTCATCGATGTCCTCGAGCCCGCGCCCGAGCCCGCGCCCGAGCCCGCGCAACCCGCCTCCTCGCCGCCGCCCGCACCCGAGCCTGTTGCGGCGCCGGAACAGTGGAGTCCGCCCGCACCCGTGTGGGTCGCTCCGGCGCCGGAGACACCGGCCTGGGCTCCCGAGCCTGCACCCGTGTACGTCGCTCCTGTCCCCGAGCCGGAGGTCACCCCCGAGCCAGAGCCCGCCACCGAGCCGGAACGGTGGTCGTCACCGGAGCCGCTTGGCCAGAGCTGGGAGCAGCCTGCGCCGCCCGCGCCCGCGCAGACGTGGGAGCCCGCGCCGGCGCAGCAATGGGAGACACCGCAGCCTGATCTCCGTGCCGATCTCGCCGCGGCCCTCGACGCGCGGATGAGCGCGCCGGTCGTCGAGCCGGAGGTCGCGCACGCGCCGTCGCCGGTCGACATCCCGGCCGCGCAGGACGAGCGCCTCGCGGCGCTGAGCGGCGTCTTCGCGCCGGCAGCGCCCGCGCCGGTCGAGCCACCACCGCCTGCGGAGCCGGCGCCGCTCGACCGCATCAACGAGTGGTCGCGGATGGCCCCCGAGACGCACGTGCCCCCGCCGGTCGAAGAGAAGAAGAAGGGTCTGTTCGGCTTCCTCAAGAAGGAGGACGCGTCAAAGGACGCGCCCGTCTCGACGGCGGGCTCTTCCGCGGACGTCACGTCGAGCACCGGCGTCGGTCGCGCGGGTCAGCTCGCCTCGTTCTCCAACGCGCTGCTCGCCGAGTACAACAGCGGCACCTACGGAAAGGGCCGGCTCGATGACCGCATGGCGAACCTCCTCATGCGCGTCGACGAGCAGGCCGATCCGATCGACCGGCCCCTGCCGATCGTCGATGACCGCATTGACGCACAGGCGCTCGATCGCGAGAACGTTCCCGAAGCGCAGGCGGTCCCGTACCTCGCGATCCTCGTGTCGCAGATCTACGAGGACGCCGAGCGCACCTTCGGGAAGGACAAGGCGAAGAAGGGATATCGCGCGGCCCAGCAGCAGGTCTTCGGCGCCGATGCATCGGCACTGACCGCGCCTGACGTCAGCGGGCGACTGCCCAAGGTCTGATCCTTAGTGATCCGGACCTGAGCCAGCTCTACATCGGATTCGATCTCGGTGGAACGAACATCCGCACGGCGGTCGCTCGATTCGAAGATGACACCCCGATCCTCCTTGGCCGAGACGCGCGCCACACGCCGCAGACCGGACCGGATTCGGTCGTCGATGCGATGGTCGCGAGCGCCGTTGCGGCGGTCGGCGCGGCGAGTGTCCGCATGACTGACATCGCCGCCGCCGGATGCTCGGCACCGGGGCCGCTGGACCACACGACCGGCGTCATCTTGACGACGCAGAACATCGCGGGCTTCACCGACGCGAACTTCCCGCTCGGTCCGCGGCTCTCGAAGCGGCTGGACGGACCCGCGGTCTTCCTCGACCGCGACACCGTGATGGCGGCCATCGGCGAGGGGACCGTCGGCGCGGCGAAGGGCGTCCGGAATTTCGTCTACCTCACCGTGTCGACCGGTGTGGGCGGCGCGATCGTCGCCGACGGTCGCATGCTGCGCGGCGCGACGAACACCGCGGGCGAGCTCGGTCACTTCCCGGTCGACCTCGAAGCGCGGAAGAAATGCGGATGCGGTGGCTACGGCTGCGTGGAGGCCTATGCGGCCGGCCGCTACATCGCAGAGGAGTACGGCGCGGCGGACGCGAGCGTCGTGTACGCGAGGGCTGTCGCAGGCGATCCGCGGGCCGCGGCGATCATCGCCCGCGCCGAGGCGGCGCTCCAGAACCTCGCTGTCGGCATCGTGAACGCGCTCAATCCCGAGCGCATCGTCATCGGCGGCTCGATCGCCGAGCACGAGCCGCAGCACGTGCTCGAACCAATGCGGAAGGCCATCGCCGAGCGCGGGTTCAAGGTCCCGGCTGCTGCCTGCTCGATCGTCCCGTCCGCGCTGCGCGGCGATGTGTCCATCATCGGCTCGGCCCTTGCGGCCCGTGAACGCTCGACGGGCAAAGGTGCCTGGTTCCTCTAGATTGGAGTCGGAAAGTGGGTGGCCCTGACATGACACGTGTTGCGATCAACGGCTTCGGGCGGATCGGGCGATTGTTCCTCAAAGCCAGCCTCGAGCGGCACCCCGAGGTCGAGATCGTCGCCGTCAACGACCTCGCCGATCCCAAGATGAACGCGCACCTCTTCAAGCACGACTCCAACTACGGCGCGTACAAGGGGGACGTGTCCGCGACCATCGACGCGATCGTCATCGACGGCCACACCGTCAAGGTCGTCCAGGAACGCGATCCGGGCAAGCTGCCCTGGAAGGCGATGGCCATCGATATCGTGATCGAATCCACCGGCTTCTTCACCGACGCCACGAAGGCGAAGGCCCATCTCGATGCAGGCGC
This sequence comes from Candidatus Limnocylindria bacterium, assembly GCA_038227105.1. Taxonomy (GTDB): domain Bacteria; phylum Chloroflexota; class Limnocylindria; order P2-11E; family P2-11E; genus UBA4735. Next base: position 31,628 of record JBBRQB010000015.1, read on the forward strand.
GAAATACGTGATCATCTCGGCGCCGGCGAAGAATGAGGACAAGACGATCGTGCTGGGCGTGAACGAACGTGAGTTCGACCCCGACAAGCACCACATCATCTCCAACGCGTCGTGTACGACAAATGGCCTCGCTCCGGTGGCGAAGGTGCTCAACGACGAATTCGGCATCGAGAAGGGCTTCCTGACGACCATCCACTCGTACACCAACTCACAGAGGGTCCTGGACGTGACATCGGATGATCCGCGCGACGCGCGATCGGCTGCCGAGAACATCGTCCCACACGACACCGGCGCCGCGAAGGCCGTGGCCCTCGTCATCCCCGAGCTCAAGGGCAGGTTCACCGGCATGGCGTTCCGCGTCCCCACACCGACCGTGTCAGTCGTCGACTTCACCGCGACGTTGAAGCGCGAGGTCACGAAGGACGAGGTGAATGCCGCGTTCAAGCGCGCGAGCGAAGGGAGCCTCAAGGGGATCATGGCGTACACCGAGGAGCCGCTCGTGTCGACGGATTTCAAGGGCGACTCGCACTCCACGATCGTCAGTGCGGTGGACACCATCGTCCTCGGGAACATGGTGAAGATCGTGTCGTGGTACGACAACGAGTGGGGCTACGCCTGTCGGCTCGCCGACATCACGGCGTTCGTCGCGTCGAAGCTCCGGACCAAGCAGCCCGCCGCCGCGACCGCGTAACGCGTTGGCCAAGCGCACCGTCGCGGCCCTCGACGCGAAGGGCAAGCGCGTCCTCGTCCGCGTTGACTTCAACGTGCCGATCGAGACGCCGCCCGATATGCCGGCGGTCGTCGCTGACGACACGCGGATCCGGGCCGCCCTCCCGACGATCATTGCCCTCCGCGAGAAGGGCGCGATGGTCGCGCTCTGCTCCCACCTCGGGCGGCCGAAAGGCCCGGACCGCAAGCTGAGCCTCGCTCTCGTCGCAATGCGCGCCGCCGAGCTGCTCGGCGTCCCGGTCCCGATGGCTCCGGATTGCGTCGGGCCAGAGGTCGCGCAGCAGGTCCGCGATCTCAAGCCGGGCGATGTGCTCATGCTCGAGAACGTTCGCTTCCATCCGGAAGAGGAGCAGAACGATCCGGCCTTCGCGGAGGCGCTGGCGAACGGCTTCGACGCCTACGTGAACGACGCGTTCGGCGCCGCGCACCGGGCACATGCGTCGACCGAGGGCGTCGCCCGGCTCCTCCCGGCGTACGCCGGCCTCCTGCTCGACAGAGAGGTGCGCGTGCTGACCTCGCTTCTCGGGTCCCCGAAGCGGCCGTTCGTCGCGGTCATCGGCGGCGCGAAGGTGAGCTCGAAGATCGACGTGCTGAAGTCGCTCGTCGCGAAGGCCGACGTCGTCGCGATCGGCGGCGGCATGGCGAACACGTTCCTCGCCGCGACCGGCACGGACATCAAGGCGTCGCTCAGCGAGCCCGACCGCGAGGATGACGCGCGCGCGATCCTCGCCGCGGCGACGTCGCGCGGCGCGGAGATCCTCCTGCCGGCCGACATGCGCTGGTCAGCCGACAAGATCCTCGACATCGGCGAGAAGACCGAACGGGAATTCGCCGCGCACCTTGCAGGCGCGAAGACGGTCTTCTGGAACGGCCCGATGGGCCTGTTCGAGCAGCCTGAGTTCGCGCACGGCACCGAGGCGATCGCGCGCGCGATGGCCGAGGCGACCCTGTCTGGCGCGGTGACCGTCGTCGGAGGCGGGGAATCGGTCCAGGCGGTCGAGCAGCTGGGTCTTGCGGACCGGATGACGCACGTCTCGACGGGTGGCGGTGCCGCGCTCGAGCTCATCGAAGGGAAGAAGCTACCTGGGGTGGAGGCGATACCGAATGAGTGACGCGACGATCGACATGATCCGCGCGCGAGAGGTGCTGGACTCTCGAGGTGATCCGACGGTGGCGGTGGACGTGTACCTCGCGAGCGGCGCGGTCGGGACGGCGATGGTCCCGTCCGGCGCGTCGACCGGAGCACATGAGGCGGTCGAGCTCCGTGACGGCGACAAGAAGCGCTACGGCGGGAAGGGCGTCCTGAAGGCCGTCGGCAACGTCGACGACATCATCGCCCCCGAGCTCATCGGCGAGCAGGCCACCGACCAGTCCGCGATCGACTCGGTGCTGCGCGAGCTCGACGGCACCCCGAACAAGGCGCGTCTCGGAGCGAACGCGATGCTCGGCGTGTCCCTCGCATGCGCGCGCGCCGCAGCCGCGGATGTGGGTCAGCCGCTGTACCGCTACCTCGGCGGCCCGCTCGCGCGGACACTGCCGGTGCCGCTCATGAACGTGCTGAACGGCGGCAAGCACGCGACGGACTCGGCCGACATGCAGGAGTACATGCTGGCGCCGCTCGGCGCGCCCACCTTCAAGGAAGCGATCCGAATGGGCTCCGAGATCTTCCACGCGCTCAAGACGATCCTCCATGACAAGGGCATGGGGACCGGCGTGGGGGACGAGGGCGGCTTCGCGCCCTCGAGGCTGACCTCGAACGAGCAGCCCATCGAGCTGATCCTCAGCGCGATCGAGGCCGCCGGCTACAAGCCGGGCGCGGACTGCGCGATCGCGCTCGATCCCGCGTCGACAGAGTTCTTCGCGAACGGGACGTACACGCTCGCGCGCGAGAAGACGACGCTCGACAGTGCGGGCCTGGTGAAGAAGTACGCGCAATGGCGCGACAAGTACCCGCTCGTCTCGATCGAGGACGGCCTCGCCGAGGACGACTGGGACGGCTGGAAGGCGCTGACGAAGGAGCTGGGGGATCGCCTCCAGCTCGTCGGCGACGATCTCTTCGTCACCAACGTCGAGCGCATCCGGCGTGGCGTCAATGAGGGTGCCGCGAACGCGGTGCTCATCAAGCTCAACCAGATCGGCACGCTCACCGAGACGATCGAGGCGGTCGAGCTCGCGCACCGCTCCGGCTACGCTGCGGTCATCTCGCACCGCTCCGGCGAGACCGAGGACACGACGATCGCCGACCTCTGCGTCGCGCTGAACACCGGGCAGATCAAGACAGGCTCCCTGTCACGGAGCGAGCGCGTCGCGAAGTACAACCGGTTGATGGAGATCGAGCTCGAGCTCGGCGATGCGGCGCGCTATCCCGGGAAGGACACCTTCCCGCGCTTTGCGAGGGCCTAGCCGGCCTTCGCCCTCGCGGCCTGCTTACTGAGGCGGCTCTTGCGACGGGCTGCCGCGTTCTTGTGGATGCCACCGCGCTTGACGGCCTTGTCGAGCGCGCTGGTGGCCGCCTTCAGAGCGTCGTCGCTTTCGGCCTTGCCCATCGCCGCACGGGCGGTCTTGACGGCCGTGCGCGAGGACGAACGAGCGAGGGTCTTGATATTGGCGCGGCGGGGCGCCTGACGGATCCGTTTGAGGGCTGAGCGCTTCTTCTTTGCCATATGCGTCAGTCTATTCATACTTCGATCCACATGCAGATGAGCGTCGGCCGGGCGTCGCTCTTCATGATCGCCACGCTCATCGCGAGCCGCCTCCTTGGATGGTTGCGGCTCTCCGTGATCGGGGCGAAATTCGGCGAATCGCCGGAGCTCGACGCCTTCTGGGCCGCATTCCGCATCCCCGACACCTTGTTCAACCTGCTCGTCGCGGGCGCGCTCGCGAGCGCGTTCATTCCGGTCTTCACCGGCTACCTCGCGAAGGAGCGAGAGGACGAGGCTTGGCGGGTCGCGTCGAGCGTGATGAACGCGATCGTCATCCTGCTCATCGGTCTGTCTGCGGTGATGTGGTTCCTGGCGCCATGGATCATGCCGGCGCTTGCCCCGTTCCCCGATCCGGAGCAGCGCGAAGTCGCGATCCGGCTGTCGCGCATCATGCTGCTGAGCCCGATCTTCATGGGCCTGTCGGCGCTCTTCACCGGCATCCTCAACTCGTACCGGCAGTTCCTGTCGGGCGCGACCGCGCCGCTCGTCTACAACTTCGTGATCATCCTGTTCGCGTTCTTCCTGTCGCCCTTCCTCGGCATCGAAGCGCTCGCGTGGGGCACGGTCGTCGGCGCGCTGATGATGTGGCTGGTCCAGGTCCCTGAGCTCACGTTCCGCCGCACCCGTTACAAGCTCACGCTCGACCTCGGTCACCCCGGTGTCCGCGAGATCGTCCGCCTCACGCTGCCGCGGACGCTTGCGCTCGGCGCGGTGCAGCTCATCTTCATCGTTGATACGTATCTCGCGGCGAAGATGCCGGAGGGCTCCCTCACGGCGCTCAACTACGCGTTCCAGCTCATGCAGCTGCCGCTCGGGGTGTTCTCGATCGCGATCAGCGCCGCGGTGTTCCCGACCCTCTCGTCCTATGCCGCGCAGGGGCTGCAGTCGAAGATGCGCGACATCCTTCAGCAGGCGATCCGCTGGATCCTCTTCCTCACGATGCCGACGGTCGTGATGATGATCGTGCTGCGCCGGCCGATCGTGAACCTGCTGTTCCAGTACGGCCACTTCGGGCCCGAGGCGCGCGAGACGACACAGGAGGCGTTCCTCTTCTATTCGCTCGGTCTCGCGGGCCACGCCCTCATCCAGATCCTCGCGCGCGCGTACTACGCGTCGAAGGACACCCGCACGCCACTCGCGCTGACGCTCGTATCGATCGGCACGAACATCATCCTGTCGGTCCTCCTCGCACCCACGTACGGGATCAACGGCCTCGCGCTGGCGAACTCCATCGCCACCCTCGCCGAGGCTGCGCTCTTCCTGATCCTGCTGGCGCCTCGCGCGCGGCTCCGCATCGCCGGCCTCGGGTCCGCGACGCTCAAGGTGCTCGCCGCGAGCCTGCTCATGGGCATCGCGATGTTCGCGTTCATCCGGGCGACGAACATCACGGTCGATCTGCAGCAGACCAAGCCCGGCCTCCTCCTGCAGACGCTGATCGCGGTCGCGGTCGGTGTCATCGCCTACGTCGGCGCCGCGACGCTGTTCCGCGTGAACGAGCTCGCCGAGATCACCGCGGTCGTGCGGGCACGGCTGGGCCGACGCTGACCGACTGACGCCTCTACGCTCGACGTATGCCGAACGACCCACGCCAGCGCATCCGCAACTTCAGCGTCATCGCCCATGTCGACCACGGGAAGACGACGCTGTCCGACCGCATACTCGAGCTGACCGGGACGGTCTCGTTGCGCGAGATGCGGGACCAGCTGCTCGACTCGATGGAGCTCGAGCGCGAGAAGGGCATCACGATCAAGGCCCGCGCCGTCCGGATGTCGTGGCAGAAGGACGGTGAGAGCTACGAGCTGAACCTCATCGACACGCCCGGCCACGTCGACTTCAACTACGAGGTGAGCCGCTCGCTCGCCGCGTGCGAGGGCGCCGTCCTGCTCGTGGACGCGTCGCAGGGCATCGAGGCCCAGACGCTCGCGAACGCATACCTCGCGGTCGAGCAGGGCCTCGAGGTCATCCCGGTCATCAACAAGGTCGACCTGCCGAACATCGATATCGGCCTCGTGCGCGAAGACCTGCGCACGACGCTCGGCTTCAAGGACGACGAGATCCTGCTCGCGTCCGGTAAGACTGGTGCGGGCGTTGCGGAGATCCTGAACGCAGTGGTCGAGCACGTCTCCCCGCCGAGCGGCGATCCCGACGCCCCGCTCCGCGCGCTCATCTTCGACTCGCACTACGACCAGTACAAAGGCGTCGTCGCGCACATCCGCGTCGTCGACGGCAGCGTGAGCCAGGGCGACCGCACATTACTGATGGCGACACAGCGCGAAAGCGAGATCCTCGAGCTCGGCGTCTTCGCACCGGACGCCGTGCCGATCCAGCGCCTCGCGACCGGTGAGGTCGGCTACGTCGCGACTGGCCTCAAGGCCGTCGCCGACTGCCGCGTCGGCGACACGCTGACCCTCGCGACCCGCCCGACCGCGACGCCGCTGCCCGGGTACCGGCCGGCGAAGCCGATGGTGTTCGCCGGCTTCTACCCGACCTCATCCGAGGACTACCCCGCGCTGCGCGATGCGCTCGAGAAGCTCCAGCTCAACGACGCGTCCCTCGTGTACGAGCCGGAGAACTCGCAGGCGCTCGGCTTCGGCTTCCGCGCGGGCTTCCTCGGCCTCCTGCACATGGACATCGTCCAAGAGCGGCTCGAGCGTGAGTACGACGTGGACCTTATCGCGACATCGCCGTCCGTCGAGTACCGCGTCATCACGCACGGTGCGGTCGAGATCGCGATCGACAATCCCGCGCACCTCCCCGATCCCGGCACGATCACCGAGGTGAAAGAGCCGTGGATGAAGGTGACGATCATCGTGCCGCAGCACTACGTCGGTCCGATCATGGATCTCGCGCAGAACAAGCGCGGCATCCTCATGGACATGAGCTACGTGGACCCGACGCGGGCGATGCTTACCTACGACATGCCGCTCGCCGAGGTCATCGTCGACTTCTACGACCAGCTGAAGAGCCGTTCGCAGGGGTACGCGTCGCTTGACTACGAGCTGCGCGAGTACCGCGCGGCGGACCTCGTGCGCCTCGACATCCTCGTGGCGAGCACCGTCGTCGACGCACTTTCGATGATCGTCCACCGCGAGCGCGCGATGGGCATCGGCCGCGCGCTCACCGCGAAGCTGCGCGAGCTCATCCCGCGCCAGATGTTCGACGTCCCGATCCAGGCCGCGATCGGCGGCAAGGTCATCGCACGCGAGACCGTGAAGGCGACGCGCAAGGACGTCCTCGCGAAGTGCTACGGCGGCGATATCACCCGCAAGAAGAAGCTCCTCGAGAAGCAGAAGAAGGGCAAGAAGCGGATGAAGATGGTGGGTGCCGTCGAGATCCCGCAGGAGGCGTTCCTCGCGGTGCTGCGGATCAAAGAGGACTGATGCGCCCATACAAGGTGGCCTACGAGCACCCGACGCAGCTCCTCGCGTCGACGTTCATCCGCGCGCTCGCCCTGGACGAGCACGCGATCGTGTGGGAGCGGCTGTCGCGGGAGTCGCGCGGCCTGCTCGAGGGCAGCTACGCCGCGGCGGCGCGCATCGCGCTGCATCGCGCGGCCGCGGTCGAGGCCGATGCGGGCGATGCGAGGCTCGCGGAGATCGTGGCGCCGGTGCGGCGGTCGATCCTCGCGGTCGTCGGTGGCCCCCAGATGCTCATGTCGCTCGGCGTGTCCGCGGCGCGGCTCGTCGACCGCGGCCTCGCGTACGTGCTGCTCCTGCCCGAGTTCGGCGAAGAGCGCATCGTGGAGGAAGCCGACTGGCGCCCGGCGCACCTCCTGGGCTTCGTCCACGAGTCCCGCGAGTGGCTCGTCGACCTCGGCCGTACGGCAGAGCTCTCCGCCGACGCGGAGCTGCCCGACCCGTTGGGGCAGATACGGTGAGCCTCTCGGCTTCGCTCGGGCCAAGCCCTCACTCGCCGGTAAGTCTCTACGTCCATATCCCGTTCTGCGCCTCGCGATGCCCGTATTGCGACTTCGCGACCGCGCCCGCGACGAGCCCGCTCCGCACCCGCTACCTCGCGGCCCTGGGCTCGGAGCTCGCGCGGGAGGGCGCCGCGCTCGGCCGCCCGCGGATCACGACCGCGTTCTTCGGCGGAGGGACGCCGAGCCTCCTCGAGCCGGACGAGATCCAGGTACTCGCGTCGGCGATCCGATCGTCCTTCGACTTCGCCCCCGACGAGGTCACGTTCGAGGCGAATCCCGCGACGCTCGACCGCGCCCGCCTCGAAGCCTGGCGCGCGCTCGGCGCCACTCGGATCTCGCTTGGCGCCCAGTCGTTCTCCGCCGGCGCCCTCGCGGCGCTCGGCCGGACCCATCAGCCCGAGGACATCGGGACCGCCGCCGCCGCCGCCCGCTCGGTCGGCCTCGCGGTCAACCTCGACCTCATCTTCGGCCGGCCCGGCGAGACCGAGGCCGAGTGGCGGGCCGACCTCGCGGCGGCGATCGCGCTCGAGCCCGATCACGTGTCGGCGTACCCGCTCGAGCTTGCCCTCGAGCCCGAGGAGGCGGTGGCTAACTGGCCCGGTGGCGGCTGGCCGACGCTCGAGCGCTGGCGGACGACCGCGGGCGCGGCGCAGCCCGGCGAGGACGCGATCGCCGACCGCTACGAGCTCGCCGGCGAGCTGCTCGGGGCTGCCGGCTATGGCCACTACGAGATCTCGAACTGGGCCCGCCCAAGCCAGGAGTGCCGCCACAACCTCGTCTACTGGCGGAACGGCGAGTGGCTCGGCGTGGGCGCCGGGGCTCATTCGCATCTCGGCGGGGTGCGGTCGTACCAGCCGGCCGGGCTCTTCGCATATGTAACGCGCATCGAGCACGGCGAGGGCCGGGTCACGGACGACGGGGCCGACGCGGCGGTCGACACGGCGATCCTCGCACTCCGTCTGTCAGAGGGCCTCGATCTCGATGCATACGGCGCGCGTTTCGGCCCAATCGCGCGCGATCGTGTCGATCGCGCGCTCGCGCCGCTCGACGGTACCGGGATGCTCGAGTGGCAGGGGAGCACCGTCGCGCTCGCGGAGCGCGCGCGCTTCGTCGCGAGCGAGGTCTTCGTCAGGCTGCTTCCGGACTAGCACGTCACCGACGTGTCACACCGTCGGCGGTCCGCTTGCGACATCACCGCGAACGCGGTATGCCAGCACTTCACGAAACGATCGATGCGCGGTCCATTTATATGGGAGGTCTCTTAGTGGAACAAGGCAATCGAGGCGACACCTGGTCCGGCTCGCAGCAGGAGCCGGCGTCGAGCTGGCCGACACCGTTGCCGGGGACGCCCCCGCCCGCGGCGCCGACGCCCGTACCGGCGGCATCGAGTGGCCCGGTCCGAAAGAAGACGACGGCGCGCAAGAGCACCGGCGGCCGGAAGACGACGAAGAAGACGACCGGTCGCAAGAAGACCACGGCGCGCAAGACGACCGGCCGCAAGACGACCAAGAAGACGACCGGCCGGAAGAAGACGACCGCGCGCAAGACCACCGGTCGCAAGACCACGAAGAAGACCACGAAGAAGACCACGAAGAAGAAGACGACGGCCCGGAAGTCCACCGGCCGGAAGAAGACCACGCGCCGCACATAGTTTCCGCTGACAGCGAAAGGAGCCGCTCCCCGTGGAGCGGCTCCTTGTTGTTACATCGCGGATCGCCTCAGGCCCTAGTTGCGCTTGCCGCGGCCCATCCCGGGCTTACGCCCGTGGTTCGCCTTCTTGGACCGCCAGCCCAGCTTGCCGGTGGTCTTTTGCTTCCGTTGCCCCTTGCTCATGGCTCTCCCTATCCGTGCCCGTTGCGTTCTGTGATGTCGCGAAGAGACGGAGCTGCAGGACGCGCGTTGGGGGCGCGATGAGCTCGGTCACCAACCATTGTCCTATGACTGCCAGATCCGCGTCAGGGGGCAGCTGCAGCTTGATCCGGGCCTGCTCGACCCGGCGCCTGATCGCCCGTGGCTCGGAACCGAGGGTCCGGGCAATCTCGGCGAACGGCCGCTCCAGCACATCGTGGAGGATGAACGCCGCGAGGTCCGCTCCTCGGAGCGCGTGGCGGCCGACCAGGTCGCGGAGTCCCGCGCCGAACAGCTTGCCGTCGGCGATGGCCTTCCGGATCGCGGCCGCACCGTCGCCATCGAGCTCCGCCACCCGGAGGAGCGCTGCCACCTCGGCATCGGGGAGCTGCCGCGCCGCGCCGAGGCTCCCGAGGAACCGCTGGACGACCGCATCCGGCGCGAGCTCGACCGGCGTCTGCGTGACGCGCGCGATCGCGTTGCCCAGCGCGTGCCGCAGCGCCGCCAGATCGGTGAACCGAACTGCCTCCACGACCGCGGGAGAGCCGAGCAGGATCCGCGAGATCGTCTTGTCACGCTCCGCGACGAGGATGACCGGGATGCCGTGCTCGCGTGCGATCTCGACCTCGATACCGACACCGAACGACGGCGTACCGGCGTACGCGATGACGAGGCCAGCGCGCGCCACGCGCGCGCGATCGATCTCATACACGCTGCGGGGATCGAGATCGGGTGCCGCGACCGGATCGGTCGCCCGATGTGGCAGGTATGGCTCGAGCCCGCAGTCGCTCACGATCTCCGCGAGGAGCTCGTAGAAGACCCGCGTACGCGCGCCATCGGCGAGTGCCGTCAGCGCGCCCGAGATGTAGACCTCGTTCATGGGACCGCCAATGATGCGTTGCCCGTCAAGAGTGCGGTACCGTTCCCGCCATGGCCGATGTGCAGCTCGTCCAGTATCTGAAACGGGTGCCCCTCTTCGCGAAGCTCGCGGACGCCGAGCTCGCGAGCCTCGCGGAGCGCACCAGGCAGAAGGCGTTCAAGCGCGGCGACACGATCTTCCGGAAGGACGATCCCGGACAACACTTCTACGTCGTGCTCGAAGGGGCCGTCAAGATCGCGTTGCCCGGGGAGTACGGTCAGGAGGCGCTTGTCGCCCTCCTCCGCGGGGGCGAGTTCTTCGGCGAGCTCGCGCTCTTCGACCACGGCCCGCGGTCGGCGACGGCCACGGCACTCGAGGACACCCGCTGCGCGCTCCTCGCCGGTGACGACTTTGTCGCATTCGTGGAGGCCCATCCGGCGGCCACGAAAGTGGTGTTCGAGGCCCTGGCAAAGACCGTCCGGCGCCTCTCCGACCGGGTCGAGGACCTCATCTTCCTGGACGTCCCGAGCCGGGTGGCCAAATACCTGCTGGACCTCGCTCAGGTGAATGGGACCGACGGCTCGGGCTCGCTCGAGCTGACGCTGACGCAGGACGAGCTCGCCGCGTTCACGGGCGCATCGCGCGTCTCCGTGAACCGCGTGCTCGGCGACCTCGAGCGCCGGGATCTCATCAGCATCCGGCGGCGCAAGATCGCGATCAAGGATCCGGAGAAGCTCGCAAAGGAGATCCGGGTCTGATGGCGACACGGACGAAGAAGCCGCTCGTGCTCGTCGTCGAGGACGACCCCGATCTCGGCGACACGATCGTGTCCTTCCTCAAGGAGGAGGGTCTCGACTCGAAGCTCGCGCGCGACGGCGACCAGGCGATGCGTCTCGTGGACCAGCTCTCGCCGTCCGCGATGATCCTCGACCTCATGATGCCGAGGCGCGACGGCTTCAGCGTGCTGCGCGAGTTGCGCGCCGACGGCCGGATCGCGAATCTACCGGTGATCGTCGTCACCGCGATCTTCGGACTATCCGAGCGGCTGTACGCCACCGAGCTCGGTGCCGCGGACTACGTCACGAAGCCCTTCGAGCTCGACGAGCTCCTCGAGCGCGTCCGCAACGTGCTTGCGTCGCGCCACGAGGAGCCGGCCGCAACGACGGAGTCGCGAAGCTAGGCAGCCAGCTGCCCGCCGCGTCAGACGGCGAGTTGACTGGTGCAGTTTGGGCAGCGGGTCGCTGACGCGAAGATCGACATACCGCAGAACGGACAGGCCTTCTCAGCGGGGCCCGGCTTGATCATCGCCTTCGCGATCATGAACACGACGAACGCGACGATGATGAATCCGATCACGCTGTTGATGAACAGGCCGTAGTTGATGGTCGCAGCACCTGCCTTCTGCGCCTCGGCGAGCGACGGATAGGTTCCGCCCGACAGGTTGATGTAGAGATTCGAGAAGTCGGCCCTGCCGAGGAGCATGCCGACGGGCGGCATGATGACGTCCTTCACCAGGGATGTGACGACGGCGGCGAACGCGATGCCGAGGACGAACGCGATCGCAAGTGCCAGCACATTGGTCTTGACCAGGAACGCGCGGAATTCACTCCACATGGGTAGGGGGCCCTCCTTCGCGGCTGGCCCGATCGTGGAGCACGCGTCGTGCCTGCCTGACCGCCCGGCTGGCCGGCGGTCGCTCGGAAGTGCCCCGTTGACGCTTCCCGGGCCCGGCTGGTACGCTTTTAGCACTCTCGAGGGGAGAGTGCTAAGTGACTGAAAACACCCCAATCACCCACGAGCGCGTGACCCTTCCCGATCTGGCCGAACGCCAGCGGGAGATCCTGCGCGCCGTCATCCGCGAGTTCATCACGACCGCGCAGCCGGTCGCATCGGGGGCGCTCGTCCGCCGCTACGGCCTGCCGCTGTCGTCGGCGACGGTGCGCAACGAGCTCGCGGAGCTTGAGGACCTCGGTCTGTTGACGCACCCGCACACCTCCGCCGGACGCGTCCCGACCGACCTCGGCTACCGGTTCTTCATCGAGAGCCTGATGCCCGATCCGTCGCTCATGCCCGAGGAGCAGCTCACCGTCAGCCATCAGTTCCAGCAGGCCCAGCGCGACACCGCACAGTGGCTGCGCCTCGCGGCCTCGACGCTCGCGCGGCTGTCGGCGGAGGCGTCGATCGTGACGCCGGCGGCCGGGACGACGAGCGTGCTCAAGCACATCGACGTCGTGCCGATCCAGGACCGCCGCGTTCTCCTCGTCGCCGTCCTCGAAGGCGGTACCGTGCGGCAGCAGCTGCTCGACCTCGAGCAGCCCGCGCTGCCGGATGAGCTGCGGGCGCTCGGCCAGCGGCTGACCGACCTCCACCACGGCGGGAATAGCGCGACGATCGCGAACGCCGTGGCTGACGAGCGGGGCGCCGCACGACAGATCGCCCAAGCGCTGTCGCGGATGCTCGCGGAGACCGAGGCGGCTCGCGCGCACGACGTCTACTACGACGGTATCCAGAACATCCTCGCCCAGCCCGAGTTCGGGCTGGGCGATCCGGCGCGGCTCCGCGAGATGGTCGCGCTTCTCGAGGACCGGACGCGCGTCACCGAGCTCCTTCCGCTGGGTATCGGCGAGGGCGAGGTGTACATCGCGATCGGCGCGGAGAACCGCGTCGAGCCGCTGCTCGACTGCAGCCTCGTGTTCGGCCGCTACGGCGGATCGAACGGGGTGGTCGGGTATGTCGGCATCGTTGGACCACGCCGCATGGACTACGCCCGCTCGATCGGGGCGGTGACATTCATCGGGCGCCTCATGACCGATCTCGTGCGCGCCGTAGAGGGGAATTAGATGACCGATCAGGACCGTCGCGACGACGACGTCGTCACGGAGCAGGCCGAGCCTGCCGACGACGCCTCGCGTGACGCCAACGACTACAAGGCGGATCTCCAGCGGATGGCCGCGGACTTCTCGAACTACCGCAAGCGGAACGAGACCGAGCGTCTCGAGTTCGCGAAGTACGCGAAGGCCGACCTCATCACGAAGCTGCTCGATGTGCTCGACGGGTACGACCGTGCCCTGGATGGCATGCCCGAGGCCGTGACAGACCAGGCCGACCGATCCGACAGATCCAATCAATCCAATCAATCCAATCAATCCAATCAATCCAACCAGTCGTGGGTCGAGGGGATGTGGCTCGTGGAGCGCAAGCTCCGCTCGATCCTCGAAGGCGAGGGCCTCGAGCCCATCGACGCGCTCGGCACGCCGTTCGATCCATACCTGCACGAAGCGATCGCGCACGTCGAATCCGACGAGCCAGAGGGGACCGTCATCCAAGAGCACCGCAAGGCGTACCGGCTCAACGACCGCGTCATCCGTCCCGCACTCGTGTCCGTGGCGAAGGCCCGGACCCGCACCAACTAAGACAGAAACAGATCAGGGAGTAAGGCAATGCCAAAAGTCATCGGTATCGATCTCGGGACCACCAACTCGGCCATGGCGTACATGGAGGGTGGTGAGCCCACGATCATCGCGAATTCGGAGGGCGGGCGGATCACGCCGTCGATCGTCGCCTTCACCAAGAACGGCGAGCGTCTGGTCGGCCAGGTCGCGAAGCGACAGGCCATCACGAACCCGGAGAACACCATCTACTCGGTCAAGCGGTTCATGGGCCGGCGCTGGAGCGACCCCGAGGTCCAACGCTCCAAAAGCCTCGTTTCGTACAAGATCGCCGAGGGCAAGAACGACGGCGTGGATATCGTCCTCTCCGACGGCAAGCACCTCACGCCGCCGGAGATCTCGGCGATGATCCTCGGCAAGCTGAAGACCGACGCCGAGGCGTTCCTCGGCGACAAGGTGACCCAGGCGGTCATCACGGTCCCCGCGTACTTCGACGACAACCAGCGGCAGGCGACCAAGGACGCCGGCCAGATCGCCGGCCTCGAGGTCCTGCGGATCGTGAACGAGCCGACGGCCGCAGCGCTCGCGTATGGCTTGGACAAGAAGAAGGACGAGATCGTCGCGGTCTACGACCTCGGCGGTGGCACGTTCGACATCTCGATCCTGCAGCTCGGTGAAGGCGTCTTCGAGGTCAAGGCCACGAACGGTGACACGCACCTCGGTGGCGATGACTTCGACCAGCGCGTCATCGAATGGCTCGTCGAGGAGTTCAAGAAGGACCAGGGCATCGATCTCCGGAACGACCGCCAGGCCCTCCAGCGTCTCAAGGAGGCCGCGGAGAAGGCCAAGATCGAGCTCAGCTCGACCATGCAGACCGAGGTCAACCTGCCGTTCATCACGGCCGACCAGTCTGGTCCGAAGCACCTCGTCATCACGCTCACCCGGAGCAAGCTCGAGCAGCTCGTCGGCGATCTCGTCGAGAAGACGCTCGGCCCGGTGAAGCAGTGCATGAAGGACGCCGACGTCAACGAGACCAAAGTCAACGAGGTCATCCTCGTCGGTGGCATGACCCGCATGCCGCTCGTCGTCGAGACCGTGAAGAAGCTCTTCGGCAAGGAGCCCCACAAGGGTGTGAATCCGGACGAGGTCGTCGCCATCGGTGCGGCCATCCAGGCAGGCGTCCTCAAGGGAGAGGTCAAGGACGTCCTGCTCCTCGACGTGACGCCGCTCTCGCTCGGCATCGAGACCCTCGGTGGCGTCGCGACGAAGCTCATCGAGCGGAACACGACGATCCCGACCTCCAAGTCGCAGGTCTTCACGACCGCGTCGGACGCACAGACCCAGGTGGAGATCAACGTCGTCCAGGGTGAGCGCGAGCTCGCCGCGGACAACAAGAGCCTCGCCCGGTTCATCCTCGACGGCATCGCCCCGGCGCCACGTGGCGTCCCGCAGGTCGAGGTCGCCTTCGACATCGACGCGAACGGCATCGTGAACGTCCACGCGAAGGACAAGGCCACCGGCAAGGAGCAGCACGTCACCATCACCGCATCGAGCGGTCTGGCGAAGGATGAGGTCGACAAGCTCGTGAAGGACGCGCAGGCCCACGCGGAAGAGGACCGCCGCAACCGCGAGCGGATCGAGACCCGCAACGAGGCCGACAACCTTGCCTACCAGTCCGAGAAGGCCGTCAAGGACGCGGGCGAGAAGCTCCCCGCCGACGTGAAGGCCGATGTCGAGGAGAAGGTCGCAGCGGTCCGCGACGCTCTCAAGACCGACGACACCGAGAAGATCAAGTCCGCGGCGGAAGCATTGCGGCAGTCATCGACGAAGATCGGCGAGGCTCTCTACAAGGCGGACCAGGCCGGACAGGCCCAGAACGAGCAAGCCGGCCAGCCGGGCGAGCCCGCAGGCGCGACCGCCGGTACCGACGGCGCGCATAAGGACCCGGAGACGATCGAGGGCGAGTTCAAAGAGCAGAGCTAGCCAACGCCCAAGCGAACAAGGGAGCGCGGCCCGCGAGGGCCGCGCTCCTTTCTTGTTGGCCGGGAACTGCTCGGTCGACGTGGTTGTATGAGTGGCGATGAGTATCCGTCGGCCGTGGGCGCTCGCGCTTCTCCTGGTCTTCGCGTCGTGCGCAGCCCAGGTCGCCGCGCCGCGTGCAAGCTCGAGTCCGGCCTCTGTCGCCGGCGAGCTCGCGCCGGATGCGCTGTACGTCCGTGGCTCCGGGAACGGCCAGGCCGTCCTCATCTCGGTCATCGACGCGCGAAGCGGCGCGGTCCTGCGTGCCCTACCGAACGGCGTCGTCTCGGCGAGCCGCTCACTCCTGTACCGGACCGACTACCTGAACGGCGCGAGCCAAACGCGGGTCACCGTGACCGACCTTGCGACCGGTGCCGACACGCGTAGCCACACGGTCGATGGCGCATATCGCGTCATCACGTCCGGCGAGGCTCCGACCGGTCTCACACCGGACGGCCACTGGCTCGTGCTGACCCGTGACCAGTCCAGACCGACGGTCAGTGGGTGACCGGGTTCGCCGTGATCAATGCGACGACCGAGGTGGTGGCCGGGCGGTTCGAGCGCAGGGGAACGTCCACGTATGGCTTCGTCGGCATCTCGCCGGATGGCGCCTCGCTCTTCCTCCAAGAGGTCGGGGACGGTGGTGCGCGCCTCCGTGTGTGGGACCTTGCGTCATCGGCCTTCCTGCCCGACGCCGTCATCGGCACGCGGTGGGATGGACGGCAGGCTGGGTTCTCGACTCCACCGATCAGCACAGCCGACGCCCGAACAGCTATCTGGCTCGACGCGGGAAGCGCGAGCTCAGCGCCGGCAGTGCGGGTCCTCGACCTCGTGACCAAGCGCGTGACGACGATCGCGCTGCCGGATGATCAGCGGTCGGGCGACTTTGAGAAGTACCTGCTGTGGTCACTCGCCGTGTCGCCTGACGGATCAACGCTGTACGCGGCCAATCCCGCGCTCGGGTTCATCGACGACGTGTCGCTGCGCGCCGGCACGCTGAATCGGTCGAGCAAAGTAGATGTCACGCGCGTTGCTGACGGCGTTCTCGCGTTGGCGGTCCAGGCGTTCTTTCCGATCGCCGAGGCGAAGCGCTACATCCGCGGTGGCGCCACGCTGAGCAGCGATGGCCGCACCTTGTTCGCCGCGGGTACAAAGGGGATCGCGGTCATCGACACCGCGACGCTCGCGTCACGGGCGACATGGGCCACCGACTCGACCTTCGACAGCTTCGCGCTCTCGCCCGATGGCGCCCGGCTGTATGGCATCAGCGATCAACTCGGCAAGATCCGGGTGCTGCGAGTGGCCGACGGGGCGCTCCTCGGCGAGATCAGGCCCGCGGCCTATCCCAACGAGATCCTGCGCATCGATCCGGCCGCCGACCCGAACGCCGTCTCGAACGTCGCTGCGCTGCAAGCGTGCGGCGCGTACGCGGCACCAGATCCGACCGTGTCCGCCGACATCCAGCACCTCAAGACGAGTGCGACCGTCGTCGGGATCCTCGGCCCGTGCACGCTTCGCGTGCAGATCGAAGGTGGCGCCGGGACGCTGGTCCCATTCACCGGCAAGATCATCAGCCTGCGCGCGACCAGTCAGACGACGTTCGCGACCGCGCCGCAGGGAGATCTGACCGCGATCGGCGGGTTCGGTCTCAAGCCCGGCGACACATTCACGCTGTCCTTCGACAGCCGCGCGTTCCCCGACGGCTCGTACCCGCTCAACTTCATGAATCGGTAGGCCGCCGTCACCTCGGTCGCCCGCCCGAGAGCACTATGGGGACATGTTGCGCGAAGGCCTACGAGGCGAGTTCCCCGCGGCATTCACGTTTGCGTCGAGTCGCGGGGGCCGCCATCAACACCATCATCGGCGCGCAGCTCGTTGGTGCGCTCGGTGCGGGTGTCGTGCTTGGACACTTCGGCCGAAGGCACATTCTTGATGCGCTCGTCCTCGTCGTGTTCTTCATCGGACCGTGGGCACCGCAGCTCCGGATCTTCGCGGACACCCCGCGCCCGTTCATGCTCTCGATCGACTGGCCGTTCTTCGTGCCGGTCGGATACGCGATCGTCTCGACCGTCGGCGTCCTGATCGGGGTCGGCATATCGCGGTACCGCGTAAGGGGGGCACCCGCCCACTCCGACTAGTCTTCCCGCGACGTGAAGGGGCTGTGGCGCGATCCGGACTTCCTGAAGCTCTGGGTCGGCCAGACCGTCTCGGACTTCGGTGATCAGATCACGCTCCTCGCGCTCCCACTCACCGCCGTCATCACGCTCCACGCGGGCCCGGTCGAGATGGGTCTGCTCGCCGCGGTCGGCTCCGCGCCGACGGCTCTCTTCAGCCTCGTCGCCGGCGTCTGGGTCGATCGCCTGCCCCGCAAGCCGGTCCTCATCGTCGCCGACCTTGGCCGGGCGGTGTTGCTCGCGACCATCCCGATCGCATTCGTGCTCGGCGCGCTCACCATGGCGCAGCTCTACGTCGTCGGGTTCCTCGTCGGCACGCTGAGCGTGTTCTTCGTCGTTGCGTACCAGACGTACCTGCCCAGCCTTGTCGGCCGCGAGTACCTGGTCGACGCGAACGGCAAGATGAACGCGAGCGCCTCGGTCGCGCAGTTCGCCGGTCCGGGCATCGCCGGCGTGCTGGTCCAGCTCTTCACCGCGCCGATGCCCGTCGTGGTCGATGCGCTGTCGTTCCTCGCGTCGGTGACCAGTCTCGGGGTCATCCAGCGTGCCGAGCCGCCGGTCGCGCCGCGGGCTCGCGACATGCGTGCCGAGATCGGCGAAGGCCTGCACGCGCTGCTCGGGCACCCGGTCCTGCGACCGCTCGTCATCGCTGCGTCGATCATCATCCTGTTCCTCAGCGCGCAGCTCGCGATCTTCGTGCTGTACCTGTCGCGTGACCTCCGCCTGGATCCACCCGTCATCGGCCTCATCTTCG
>JBBRQB010000016.1:0-49332 GCA_038227105.1 Candidatus Limnocylindria bacterium
CTCGCACCGCATGTCCCCACACGAAGATGCGCTGCTGACCAAGCAGCGCGCCGTGACGAAGCTCGTCCACTGTCTCGACCGCGGGATCCGGCCGCTCAAGGCGTGGGTGCGGGTGCCGGTGTTGCTTCCCGGCGAGCGCACCTGCACGCGCGATGAGCCGGCGAAAGGGATCTATGGCCGGCTGCCGGCGATAGAGTCGCGCGCCGGGATCATCGACGCGGCGGTCTGGATCGGCTACGCGTGGGCCGACGAGCCCCGCTGCGGCGCAGCGGTGCTTGTGACCGGCACGGATCGCGAGGCGATCGCACGCGAGGCCCGCGGCCTGGCCGAGGCGTACTGGAAGGCGCGGGCGGACTTCGACTTCAGCGCGCCCTCGGGCGACGCCGAGTGGTGCATCGAGACCGGCCTCGCGAGCGGCGCGCGACCGTTCTTCATCAGCGACTCCGGGGACAACCCCACCGCGGGCGGCGCGAACGACGTCGCGTTCATGCTGGGCCGGCTCCTCGCCCACCCCGCGCTCGCCGCGGGACGCGCCACCGCGATCTGGGCGAGCGTCGTCGATCCCCGGGCTGTCGCCACATGCGTGCGCGCCGGGGAGGGCGGCGCGGTCGAGCTGCAGGTCGGCGGCGTCTTCGGATCGCGCGACGCCACGGTCGCGCTCCGCGGCACGGTCGCGCGTATCGCGACCGCGGACTCCGTCGGTGGTGACATCGCCGTCGTTGCCGCGGGCGGGGTCCGCGCGATCCTCACCAGCCGGCGCAAGCCGTTCCACTTCGTCAGCGACCTCACGTCGCTTGGCATCGACCCGGCCGCGCACGACCTCACGGTGGTCAAGATCGGCTACCTCGTGCCCGACCTTTTCGCTGCCGCGAAGGGCTGGGTCCTGGCGCTCACGCCCGGCGGCGTGGACCAGGACATCGCCCGCCTGGGACATCGCGCCCTCGATCGTCCGATCTACCCGCTGGACGCGGAGATGGCCGAGCCCGACCTCGAGCCGGTCGTCCTCACCGGCTAGCGCGCGCGCACGACCCCGACCTTCGGGCAGAGATCGTTGAGCGGACACTGCGAGCAGATGGGCCGAAGTGCGACGCACACGTGGCGGCCATGCCGGATGAGGTTCATGTGGGTCTCGTACATCTCGTCGGGCCGCAGGGCCGCCTGCAGCAGCTCCTGGGTCTGCACTGCGCTCGCCTTCGGCGGGACGAGACCGAGCCGGATCGCGACCCGGTGGACGTGCGTATCGACCGGGAAATACGGGCGGTCCAGCGAGAACAGGAGCACGCACGCGGCGGTCTTCGGGCCGACGCCGGGCAGCCCGATCAGGAGCTCGTAGAGCCGGTCGTGCCGGATCCGCCGGAGCGCGCGCTCGTCGAGCGCGATCCCGCGATCACGGAGCGCACGCAGCACCGCTCTGATACGCGGCGCCTTCGTCGGCGCGAGTCCACCACTCCGGATCGCTCGCTCGACGACGGGGATCGGTGCGTCCGCGACGTCATCCCACTCGGGCAGCACGCGGCGGAGATCGGCATACGCGCGATCGCGATTCGTGTCGTTCGTGTTCTGCGAGAGGATGGTGAGCACGAGCTCATCCAGCGGTGGCAGACGTCGCGGCGCCGGCGGCGCGCCGTACACGCGGCGGAGCCGGCGCGTTATCCGGCGGAGGTTCGCGCCGAGCGTTGGCATGGAGTGAAGTCTGCCCGGAATGCGCATGGACGCGCTGGGTGTTCACCTAGCATGAAGGCGTGGCCGAGCCCGATCTCTTTGAGACCGAAGCGCTCGCGTTCCTCGATGCCCTCTACCGGACGGGGCTGCGGATGACCCGCTCCGAGGCGGAGGCGGAGGACCTGGTGCAAGAGACCTACATCAAGGCGTTCCGCCACCGCGACCAGTTCACGCCCGGCACGAACCTCAAGGCCTGGCTGTTCCGGATCCTCACGAACACCTTCATCAACCAGTACCGCCGCAAGGCGGCGCGTCCGGAGACGACCGAGCTCGACGACGTCGATGAATCGATCCTGTATCGCCACATGCGCGGCATCAGCCCCGGATCGGCGTCACCGGATCCCGAGGCAGCCCTCATCGATGGCACCCTGTCCAGCGAGGTCAAGGAGGCGCTCGAAGCGCTCCCGGAGAAGTTCCGGACCACGGTCCTCCTCAATGTCGAAGGCTTCTCCTATAAGGAGATCGCCCAGATGCTCGACATCCCGATCGGGACGGTCATGAGCCGCCTCCACCGCGGCCGGAAGTTCCTGCAGAAGCGCCTCTACGACGTCGCGCGCGACCGCGGCATCGTCGCCGTGCGCGCGATGCCGCGGCCGGCGAAGTAGGAGGGAGCGATGGACTGCGACGGCTGCCTCGAGCGTCTCCACCCGTACCTCGACCGCGAGCTGTCGCCCGTCGAGGTCACCGAGGTGCGCTCGCACCTCGACGACTGCGGTGGCTGCGAGGACAACTTCGTGATCGAGGAGCGCTTCCTGGCGCGCGTTCGCGACTGCTGCACCGGCGAACAGGGGGACAAGGCACCGACGGAGCTGCGGATGCGGATCGTGACCCGACTCCGGATCGAGCACGACGCGTCCCACTAGCTATTGACATATCGCGTGTGAGTGTGTCTAGATAACCTCATTCGTGGCCAGAAGGGGGTGATCTCCAATGCCAGCGAAGAAGAAGGCCGCCAAGAAGACGGCGAAGAAGTCCGCCAAGAAGAAGAAGTAGTTATTGCAGTCATAGCGACGGCGTAAGTCGTCGCTCTTCGTTCACGCGAACGATCCGGCACCTTTCGCGATCTCGCCGATCCGCTCTAGGCCTGAGCGGATCGGTTTCTTTTTACCCGACTACGCTGTGCGGCGATGCGCGAACGCACGCTGCCGGAGCTGGATGCGCGAGCCGTCGCCGCCGGGATCGCGCTCACAATTCTGGTAGCGGTCGGGGCGGCGATCCTCGGTTTTCCGCCCATTTCCTCACTGATCGGCGTTGCCGCAGGGGGCTACGTGGCGGGACGCATGGCGGGTCGCGATGGCCTCGTCCACGGTGCCGCGATCGGCGTGCTCTCGATCATCGTTGCGTCGATCGCCGCGAGCGCCGGCAACTCGAACGTGACGAACATCCTCGTCGACACGCTCACGATCGTCGTCAGCGACGTTCTGTTGCTGTCCGTTTCTTCGGCGTCAGGGTGGCTCGCGACGCGGACCTAGAAGGCTTGGTCTTCTTCGGATACGGGCAGAACTCGATCACCGGGCACTCGGGGCACTTCGGCGTCGGATTGCAGATCTGGCGCCCGTGGAGGACCAGACACCACGTTGCTGTGACCCATTCCGGCTCCCGAAATACCGCCCGAAGGTCCGTCTCGATCTTCTCCGGGTCCGTTTGGCGGGTGAGGCCGAGCCTGGACGCCACCCGAGCGACGTGACGGTCGACGGCGACGGCCGGGACGCCGAAGGCGTTGCCCAGGACGATCGACGCGGTCTTCCGGCCGACGCCCGGCAGCGAGACGAGTCCCTCCATGTCGCTCGGGACCTGGCCACCGAAGCGCTCGACGATGGCGAGCGCCGCGCCTTGCACCGCCTTGGTCTTCTGGCGGAAGAAGCCGGTCGGCTTGAGCTCGCGCTCCAGGACCGCCGTCTTCACGGTGACGTAATCGGCGGCCGTCCGGTACTTGGGAAAGACGACGGTGCGGGTCACCTCATTGATCCGCTCGTCCTGCGCTTGCGCGGCGAGGATGGTCGCGACCAGCAGCTGGAGCGGATCGGCGAACTCGAGCGTCGGACCCCAGTCCGGATACGCCTTCTCGAGGCGCGTGAGCACCCTCCGGGCCATCGAGCGGAGCTCCGCGGTGACGTGCGTTGGGGCATATGGCTTCTTCGGGGTCTTTTTCCGCGCGACGGTCTTCTTCCTGACGGTCATCAGTGGAGGTCCGCCCAGGTGATCAGCACCGAGAACTGTCTGCACCAGACGACGGCGCTCTTGTACAGGGACACGTCGGCATCCGGCGGCACGGTGTAGTTGAACGACCCGTTCGTTGCCTTGAGCGCTCCCAGATAGAGGCTCGTCGCCTCGCTCCACTTTCCGCCGGTCTCGCGCGACAAGTAGACGTGGATGTCCGGGGCGTTCGTCACCGCGACATTGTCGAACCGCACCGTCACCGCGTCGCCCGTGCGCACGATCAGCACGGTTCCGGTGCCGTTGTGCAGCGAGTCGACGTAGCCCAGCGATCCGGTAGCGATCGTGCGCGGCGACGCGAGCGCGGTCGCGGTCGCGCCGGACGAGGGCGTGGCAGCGGTCCCGACCGCGGGCGGTACGGGCGCCAACGTCGGGAACGCCTCGTTCGCCGTCGTGCGAATGAAGAGAGGCGACCCGAGATACCAGGCGAGCGCCGCGAGGCCGAGCACGCCGGTCAGGATGAAGCCGTACACGACGCGCCTCACGGGAACTCGATGACCTCGCCGATCCCCTGGGTTCGCGCCCGCTCGAACGCGCGCGTCGCGACGACGAGATCCTGGATCGCGTTGCCCACGCTCTTGAACACCGTCCGCTGCGCGTCGTTCTCGCGACCGGGCCTTGTGCCGGCGAGCACCTCGCCGAGCTCGACGACATCCTGCGGCCGCAGGCCCTGGAGCTCCCCCGCCTCCGCGAGCGCCGCGGACCGCTGATCCACAACGACCCGGGCACCGCGCAGCGTCGGGTCATCGAGCTCGCGCATATCGGGTGTGAACGAGCCGACGGCGGTGATGTGCACACCGGCCGGCAGGTCGCGGCCGGCGAACACCGGGGTCCGGCTGCTCGTCGCGGTGACGACGATGTCAGCGTCGCGGACCGCGTTCGCCGCGGTGGCCTGCCGGACGGGAAGTCCTGCCAGGCGCGGCTCCGTCGCCGCCCATTCCAGGAAGGACGTGGCACCCCCCGGGTCGCGTGTGACCAGACTGACCTCCGCGATCGGGCGGACGGAAACCAGGGCCAGAAGCTGCGTTCGCGCCTGCGCGCCCGCCCCGAACAGCGCAGCTCGTGTGGCGCTCGTCCGGGAGAGTGCCCGGGCCGCGACCCCACCGGCCGCCCCGGTCCGCAGCGCCGTCAGCGCCGTCCCGTCGATGAGCGCCTGGAGCTCGCCGGTGGATGCATCAATAAGGAGGACGGTCGCGCTGACCAGCGGCCTGCCGACAGCCAGGTTCGCGGGCGCCACGCTCACCACCTTCACGGAATAGGAGGATGCACCCTCGAGCGAGGCGGGCATCGTCAGCGCCAGCCCCTCTTTGTTCAGGGGCACGCTCAGGCGGACAGGGGCAGTCGCCCGACCGGCGGAAAGTGCCACAAAACCTGCCCCCACAGCGTCGATCGCATCGGCCATCGAGCACGCCGATCCGAGGTCTCTTGCGCGCAGCAGCCGCACGCTCATTTCGTTGACGAGCCTAGGGGGTGTGCGTACGCTCAGTCGGCACGGGCCCATTGGGCCCGAGGTGGGGAGGCCGGCTACTTCGGCATACCCAAATGAGAGGGAGGACCCATGCAAAGGCGCTGGCTTTCCACTGCTTCCATTGCCATTGCCGTCGCGCTCGTCGCGTCGGCCTGTGGCGGCGGCGGCACAGGCGCGACCACGACAGCACCCGCGACCACGGCGGCGGCGACCACCGCAGCGGCTGCGGGCGAGATCATCATCGCGAGCGACCTGCCGACCTCCGGTGCGGACGCCTCGAGCGGCCTGCCGACGCAGAACGGCGCGGCGTTCGCGGTCTCGCAGACCCCGAGCTACAAGGGGATCAAGATCACGTTCAAGCCGTTCGACGACACCGTGAACGGCGTGCACGACCCGCAAAAGGGCGCGCAGAACGTGCAGCAGATGCTCTCCGACCCGAAGGTCCTCGCGATGGTCGGGCCGTTCAACTCGAACGTCGCCCGCGCGGAGATCCCGATCGCGAACAACGGGCCTCTCGCCATGATGAGCCCGTCCAACACCAACGAGTGCCTCACCCAGACGTTCCCGTACTGCGACCCGCAGCCCAAGGCACTCCGGCCGACGGGTAAGAACAACTACTTCCGCATCGCCGCCCCGGACACCGTCCAGGGTCCCGCGATGGCGGACTACATCCTGAAGACCCTGAAGCTCACGAAGGTCGCCGTGTTCTCGGACAACGAGACCTTCGGCAAGGGCGTCGCGGACAACTTCGTCAAGCGCCTCACCTCGACCGGTGGGACCCTGACGAACCGCCAGGACTTCGACATGAAGTCCACCAGCGACTTCAAGGCGTTCATCAACGCGGCCAAGGCGGCCGGCGCGCAGGCGATCTACGCCGGCGCCACCTCGGCCACCAAGGCCTGCATCGTCCGCAGCCAGATGAAGGGCATCATGGACGCGGCGACCACTCCGTTCACCGGTCCTGACGGCATTGGCGATGACCAGTGCTTCAAGGACGCCGGCGACCAGGCGGCGAACATGTTCTTCACCAACGCAGCAGGCGACGCCGCACAGAACCCGGACGCGGCCAGCACGGTCGCGGCCTTCAAGGCCGCGTACCCGAAGGCCTCTGACCTCGGTGCGTACACCTTCCCGGCATACGACTGCGCCCTCATCCTCGTGGACGCAGTGAAGCGCGCGATCGACGCGAACGCCGGCAAGGTGCCGAGCCGTCAGCAGGTGATCGACGCGGTCCAGGCGACCACCGGCCTCAAGGGCACGGTCGGCACGTACGCGTTCGACGCGAACGGTGACCCGAAGTCGGCCACGATGGCCTTCTGGGCAAGCAAGAGCGGCGCCTGGGTCTTCCAGAGCCAGTTCAGCGTCCAGTAGCGACGACGATCGAGAGGAGGGGGCGGCAACGTCCCCTCCTCTTCTTCTTCTTCACCTAGCGATCGCGTAGCGGAGGGGGGCGCAGTGGGGTCCAGCGTCGCGAATGCGCGCGCAAGGCTCATGTCCGGCAGCCGTGGCAGGCTCCTCAACGGCATCCTCTTCGTTCTCATCGGTCTCGCGCTCATCGTCCTCGCGACCAAGGTGGTCGCGCTCGGACCGGCCTACTTCATCCAGATCGTCGTCTACGGGCTCGCGGATGGATCGATCTACGCGCTGATCGCGCTTGGGTACACGATGGTCTACGGCATCGTCGAGCTCATCAACTTCGCGCACGGTGACGTCTTCACGCTCGGCGGCTTCGTCTCGTTGTGGCTGATCCCGGTCTTTGGCCTGAACGAGGCGACATCGTCAGGGCCCGGCGTCATCCTGCCGCTGATCGCGATCTTCATCATCTCGATGCTCGTCTGCGGCGTGGTGAACGTGACCATCGAGCGTGTGGCCTACCGGCCGCTGCGCCATGCGCCACGGCTCGCGCCGCTCATCACCGCGGTCGGCATGTCGTTCGTCCTCGAGGGTGTCATGTTCCTGTGGCGCGGGCCGTTCAACCTCCACTACCCGGGCATCCTCCCGAACGACGCCATCCCGTTGGGCGCGAGCGGCGCGACGATCGCGTACAAGGACGTGGCGGTGGTGCTGATCGCGATCGTGCTCATGACCGGGCTGAGCCTGTTCGTCGAGCGCTCGAGGCTCGGCAAGGCCATGCGGGCGACGGCACAGGATCGCGACGCTGCGGGCCTCATGGGCATCGACATCAACCGCACCATCGCGGCGACGTTCTTCATCGGGGCGCTGCTCGCCGGCGCGGGCGGCATGATCTACGGCCTGTACTTCAACAACATCGCCTTCGATCTCGGCTTCTCCGCCGGCCTCGTGGCGTTCACCGCCGCGGTGTTCGGCGGCATCGGCAACATCCAGGGTGCGGCGCTCGGCGGACTCGTCATCGGCATGATCCAGTCGCTCTCCGACGGGTACTTCGACTCGGCATGGACCCAGGTCATCATCTTCGCGATCCTCATCCTGGTCCTCGTCTTCCGGCCCACCGGGATCCTCGGGATGCGGGTGCCCGAGAAGTGATCCAGGTGATCCGGGCCATGCGCAAGGTCTGGGAGACCGATCCACGCAAGGATCCGAACCCGCTCGTCTACACCATCATCACGATCGTCGCGATCCTCTACCCGATCTGGGCGCAGCTCTCGACCGGCGGCCAGGGCGACTTCCTCATCAGCATCCTCGCCGACGCCGGCGTGTACGTGCTGCTCGCGATCGGCCTCAATGTCGTCGTCGGCTTCGCGGGACTCCTGGACCTCGGGTACGCCGCGTTCTTCGCGATCGGCGCGTACACATACGCCTTCATCGCGTCGGACCACCTCCTGGTCACGCCGCTCCACACGACCGTCCATCTGCCGTTCTGGATCGTGCTCTTCATCGCGCTGTTCGTCGCTGCAGGATTCGGCGTCATCCTCGGCGCGCCGACCCTGCGGCTTCGCGGCGACTACCTCGCGATCGTGACCTTGGGCTTCGGTGAGATCGTGCCCCGGGTATTCAAGAACCTGTCGGAGTGGACGAGCGGCGTGAATGGGATCTCCGCGCTCGACAAGCCCGACCTGCCGTTCTGGGTCCAGGGACCGTGGTCCGGCGATCCGCTGGCGATCGTCCGGGACCTGAAGATCAACTCGCCGCTCGGCTTCTACGTGATCATGGTCATCCTCGTCGGCTCGTGCATCGTCCTCGTGAACAACCTCCGGAAGTCGCGCGTCGGCCGGGCGTACATGGCCGTCCGCGAGGATGAGGTCGCCGCGGCCGCGATGGGCGTCAACACGGTCCGCGTGAAGCTGCTCGCATTCGCGATCGGCGCCGCCTTCAGCGGCTTCGCCGGCGCGTTCTACGGCGCGAAGCTGTCGCTCGTCAGCCCGGAGAACTTCGGCTTCTCGGTGTCGATCACCATCCTCGTCATGGTCGTGCTCGGGGGGATGGGCAACATCCCCGGCGTCGTCGTGGGCTCACTGCTCATCTACTTCATCACGTTCATCTTCCTGCCGGCGCTTCCGCCGCTCGCCGAGGAGTGGGCCAGCTCGCTCGGCCTGTCCTCGCTGATCCGGCCGGATGGCGACTGGCCCGGCATCGGCCAGGAGGTCCAGCGGCTCAAGTTCCTGATCTTCGGCCTGATCCTCGTCCTGACCATGCTGCTGCGGCCGCAGGGCCTCATCCCGAGCCGGGTGCGCGCCCAGGAGCTCGTGAAGGGCGTGCACGAGGACACGACGATCGAGGACGTGAACGCGGAGACCGCGACATGACCGAGGAACAGAGCGACTTCATCCTGCGCGTCGAGCATGTGACGAAGCGCTTCGGCGGCCTGGTCGCGGTGGACGACGTGTCCTTCGACGTGAAGCGCGGTGAGGTGTTCGCCCTCATCGGTCCGAACGGCGCGGGCAAGACGACGCTCTTCAACTGCATCACGGGCATCTTCCCTCCGTCGGACGGCGGGGTGATCTTCAACGGCCGCGACATCGCCGGCGCCAAGCCGCACCAAGCCGCGTCGCTCGGCATCGCGCGCACCTTCCAGAACATCCGCCTGTTCGAGTACATGAGCGCGCTCGACAACGTGCGTGTCGGCCAGCATTGCCGCACGCGCAGCAAGCTGTGGGATTCGCTGTTCAAGACGCCGTTCGAGCGGCGCGAGGAGCGCGAGATCACCGACCGCGCCGTGGAGCTCCTCGAGTTCGTCGGCATCCACAAGCACGCCGAGAACTACGCGCGCAACCTGGCGTACGGCCAGCAGCGCCGTCTCGAGATCGCCCGTGCGCTCGCGACGCAGCCACAGCTGCTCCTCCTCGACGAGCCGGCCGCCGGATTCACGCCGCAGGAGAAGGTCGAGCTGATGCGCCTGGTGGACAAGATCCTCGCCCGCGGCGTCACGGTGTTCCTCATCGAGCACGACATGAAGGTCGTCATGGGCATCTCGCGCACGATCGCGGTGCTCGACCACGGCGAGCAGATCGCGCTCGGCACGCCCGAGGAGATCCGCCGGAACCCGCGCGTCATCGAGGCGTACCTGGGCAAGAGCGCCTGATGGCACTCCTCGAGCTCAACGGGGTCGACGCGTTCTACGGCCGGGTGCAGGCGCTGCGCGGCGTCTCGATCACGGTCGACCAGGGCGAGGTCGTGGCGCTCATCGGGAGCAACGGCGCGGGCAAGACGACGACCCTGCGCACGATCTCGGGACTCCTTCATCCGCCGAGCGGCACGATCACCTTCGGGGGCAAGGACATCAGCAAGACGCCGGCGCACGAGATCGTCGGGCTCGGCATCTGCCAGTCGCCGGAGGGCCGCCGCCTCTTCCCGCGCATGCAGGTCATCGACAACCTCCGGATGGGCGCGTTCCTGCGTAACGACAAGGCGGGCATCCAGAAGGACATGGACCGCGTCTTCGAGCTCTTCCCCCGCCTCAAGGAGCGCACCACCCAGCTGGCCGGGACGCTTTCCGGCGGCGAGCAGCAGATGCTCGCGATCGGCCGCGCGCTGATGTCCAAGCCGAAGCTGCTCATGCTCGACGAGCCCTCGTTGGGGCTGGCCCCGATCCTGATCGAGCTGATCTTCCAGATCGTGCGCGAGATCAACGCCCAGGGCGTCCCGATCCTGCTTGTGGAACAGAACGCCACCAAGGCGCTCGAGGTCGCGAACCGTGCGTACGTCCTCGAGACCGGCTCGATCGTGCAGACCGGGTCCGGCAAGGAGCTCCTCAGCTCACCGGACGTCCAGCGCGCCTACCTCGGCATCTAGAGGCATCGCCTTCCTAGACTGACCCGCATGGCGGGCACGTCCCTCGCGCTCCGCGTACCCAAGGATGTCGAGCGCGTCGTCGAGACCCTGATCGCGAACGGCTTCGAGGCGTTCGTGGTGGGCGGCTGCGTGCGCGACGCCATCCGCGGCGTCGACCCGCAAGACTGGGACGTGGCGACGAGCGCCAAGCCCGAGGAGATCCAACGCCTCTTCAAGCGGTCTCTGTACACGAACCGGTTCGGGACCGTGGTCGTGTCGAGCGGCGCGCACGAGGTCGAGGTCACGACCTACCGCATCGAGGCGGGCTACGCCGACCACCGGCGTCCGGACGAGGTCGCGTTCACCGAGTCGCTCCACGAGGACCTCGCCCGGCGGGATTTCACGATGAACGCCATGGCCTGGCGGCCGACCCCGGGTCCCAGCGGGAGCTTCGAGGGCGGCGGCGAGCTGGTCGACCCGTTCGGCGGGCGTGCCGACCTGGATGCCCGGATGGTCCGGGCCGTCGGCGAGCCGGCCGCTCGATTCAACGAGGATGCGCTGCGGATGCTGCGCGCCGTGCGGTTCGCGGCCGTCCTGCGCATGAGCATCGAGCCGGCGACGGCCGATGCGATCCAGAAGAGCGCCACGCTCGCGGCATCGCTCTCGGGCGAGCGTATCCAGCAGGAGCTGAACAAGATCCTGCTCGCGGAACGGCCGTCGACCGGCATCCGCCTGATGTCCGACCTCGGCCTGCTCGACGTGCTCTGCCACGAGCTCGAGATCTGCAAGCAGACGCCGCAGGACAAGGCGGTCGCGCAGGACGTGTTCGAGCACTCGCTGATCACGGTCGACGCGACCCCGCCCACGATCGTCATGCGGCTGGCAGGCCTGTTCCACGACGTGGGAAAGCCCGAGACGTTCGCCGACGGGCACTTCCACCAGCACGAGTTCGTGGGCGAGGCGATCGCCCGGCGGATCCTCCGGCGCTGGAAGTACCCGAAGGACGACGTCGCGGCCGTCGCGCACCTCATCCGCCACCACATGTTCTGGTACCAGGCGGACTGGACGGGCTCGGCTGTGCGCCGGTTCATCCGGAAGATCGGCCTGGACGTCATACCGGACCTGTTCGAGCTCCGGCGCGCCGACAACATCGGCAGCGGCATCCGGGCACCCCGGATGTACGCCCTCGAGGACCTCTGGACCCGGGTCCAGGAGGAGATCGAGCGGAGCACGGCCTTTTCCCCCAGCGATCTTGCGGTGGACGGGAACGACGTCATGCGGGAGCTTGGCATCCCGCCCGGTCCGCAGGTGGGGCGGATCATCGCCGCCCTGTTCGAACGGGTACTCGACGACCCGGACCTGAACACCAAGGACCGCCTGACCGCGCTGATCCACCAGGTCGGCGCCACGCCCGTGTAGGGGCGCACGTCCGCGCCCGGACGGTTCGCATTCCGCGCCAGCGGGGCTATTCTCTCGGCCAACGGGCTCCACGCGACGGTTGGGGGTTGCGAAATGGCGATCGACACGGTGACGACCAGACGCCAGTTCTTGAAGCTCACCGGGATCGGCACGGCAGGGATCGCCGCGGCCGAGCTCGGCGGCCTCGGATTCGATCTCGCGTTCGCCGGCCAGCGCGCCGCGCGCCGCAAGCTCGAGGGCACCAAGCAGACCGCGTCCATCTGCCCCTACTGCGCGGTCGGCTGTGGCACGATCGTGAACGCGAAGGCCGCCAACGGACGCGTCTCCATCGTGAACATCGAAGGCAACCCGGATAGCCCGATCTCGACCGGCAGTCTCTGCCCGAAAGGCGCCGCGTCGTTCCAGCTCGCGGTGAATCCGTTGCGGACCACGACGATCAAGCACCGCAAGCCGGGAGCCGCGGAGTGGGACACCGAGCCGATGACCCGCGATCAGGCGATGACCCGCATCGCCCAGCTGTACGCCGACTCCCGCGACGCGGCCTTCGTCGAGAAGGACGCGAACGGGAAGCTCATCAACCAGGCGACGGGCATCTTCGCGCTCGGCGGCGCGACGAACGACAACGAGGAGAACTACCTCATCGCGAAGGTGAACCGGATGATGGGCGTCGTCCGGATCGAGAACCAAGCCCGGATATGACACTCCGCGACGGTCCCCGGTCTGGGGGTCTCCTTCGGTCGCGGCGGCAGCACCACCTTCCAGATGGACCTGCAGAACTCCGACTGCGTGGTGTTCATGGGCTCGAACATGGCCGAGTGTCACCCGGTCGGGTTCAAGTGGCCGATGAAGGCGAAGGCCAAAGGCGCGACGCTCATCCACGTGGACCCACGCTTCACGCGCACGAGCGCGATGTGCGACCAGTACGTCCCGATCCGCTCGGGCACCGATATCGCGTTCCTCGGCGGCCTCGTCAACTACATCCTGACCAACAAGAAGTACTTCGAGGAGTACGTCGTCGCGTTCACGAATGCGGCGACGCTCATCAACGCCGGCTTCAAGGACACTGAGGACAACGACGGGTTCTTCTCCGGCTACAACCCGCAGACCCGCGCATACGACCGGACGACCTGGCAGTACCAGACGACGAAGGCTCCTGATCGGGTGCCGGAGCCGCCGCCGGCGAAGGTAGAGCTAGGCGAAGTCGGCACTCCCAGCGGCACGACGCCCGCGCCCGTTGCCGGCACCGTCAAGGGCGTGAACTTCGCGGCGCTGATCGCGAACCGGCTCTCCGGGCAGCCGATCCAGGACAAGACGCTCCAGGATCCCAACACGGTGTTCCAGATCATCAAGAAGCACTACGCCCGGTACACGCCGGAGATGGTCGAGAAGATCTGCGGCACCCCGCGGGAGCTCTTCATCAAGGTCGCCGACACGCTCATCGCCAACTCCGGCCGTGACAAGACGAGCGCGTTCGTCTACGCGGTGGGCTGGACGCAGCACACCACGGGCGTGCAGCTCATCCGCACCGCCGGGCTCGTGCAGCTCCTTCTCGGCAATATCGGTCGTCCGGGCGGCGGCATCATGGCCCTCCGCGGCCACGCCTCGATCCAGGGCTCGACGGACATCGCGAGCCTGTACAACATCCACCCCGGCTACCTGAACACGCCGGACGCGTCCAAGAGCCACGACACCCTGCTCAACTACATCCTCACCGAGACCCAGCCGACGTCGTTCTGGTCGAACACGCCGGCGTACGTCGTCAGCCAGCTGAAGGCCTGGTTCGGCGACAGCGCGACCGCGGACAACGACTACTACTACGACACGCTGCCGAAGATCACCGGTGATCACAGCCATTTCCCGGTCTTCGTGGAAATGAGCCAGGGCAAGATCGAGGGGATGATCCTCACCGGTCAGAACCCCGCGACGAGCCTGAACTCGCAGTTCCAGCGCAAGGCGATGGCGAAGCTGAAGTGGCTCGTGGTGCTTGACTTCTATGAGACCGAATCGAGCGTTTTCTGGAAGCACACCCCGGACATCGACGGGAAGGACATCCAGACCGAGATCTTCTTCCTCCCGGCCGCTCACATCGCCGAGAAGGACGGGTCGATGACCCAGACCCAACGGACGATCCAATTCCACAAGAAGGCCGCCGATCCGCCCGGCGATGCGCGAAGCGACCTGTTCT
Organism: Candidatus Limnocylindria bacterium; assembly: GCA_038227105.1. GTDB lineage: Bacteria > Chloroflexota > Limnocylindria > P2-11E > P2-11E > UBA4735. Next base: position 14,202 of record JBBRQB010000016.1, read on the forward strand.
TCTGGTACGACCTCGGCCTGCGGCTCAAGATGCTGTACGCATCCGGACGTCCGAACGCGAAGAACACGCTCGGCATCAAGAACATGACCCTCGACTACGCGCCGGACCCTGCCGAGGTCGCCGACTGGATCCACAAGGACGAGCCGTCGGCGCTCAAGATCTACAAGGAGATCAACGGGTACGACGTCAAGACGAAGGTGCCGCTCAACAGCTTCGCGAACCTCGCATCGGACGGGTCGACCGCCTGCGGGGCCTGGATCTACACCGGCATGCTCCAGAGCGTGAATGGCCAGATCGTGAACCGGGGAGAGATGCTCCCGGGCAAGAACGACGGCTGGGTGAGCCCGAACTGGGGCTGGGCCTGGCCGGCGAACCGCCACCAACTCTACAACCGCGCGTCGGCCGATCCGGCGGGCAAGCCGTGGTCCGACAAGAAGAAATACACGTACTGGGACGACGCCGCGAAGACGTGGAAGAACGACAGTGGCGAAGGCATCGACTTCTCGCTTACGAAGGCGCCGACGACGCCGGCGAACCCCGCGGGCATCGGCATCGCGTTCCACTCCGGCGCCGACCCGTTCCTCCTCAAGAAGGACGGCAAGGGCTGGCTGTTCGCGTACGAGGGCCTGTCCGACGGCCCGATCCCGACGCACTACGAGCCCTGGGAGTCTCCGGTCAAGAACCTTCTCTACAAGCAGGACCGGAACCCGATCACGAAGATCTACGACGTGCCGGGCAACAAGTACAACGAGTACGCGGGGTCGCAGTTCCCGACGGTCATCACGACGTACCGCCTTACCGAGCACCACCTCTCGGGTGTCATGACGCGCTGGCTGCCGTGGCTCGCGGAGCTCATGCCCGAGCTCTTCATCGAGATCTCGCCGGAGTTCGCGAAGGAGAAGTCCATCGCGAACGGCGACTACGTCAAGGTGACGAGCGAGCGCGGCTCGACCGAGGCCCGGGCCCTCGTCACGAAGCGCCTGCGGCCCCTCACGGTGAACGGCCAGACCATCCACCAGGTAGGCATGCCGATCCATTGGGGCTATCAGGGCATCGCGACCGGTGGCATCACGAACAATGTCTCCGCCATCGTCGCGGATCCGAACGTCAGCATTCACGAGGGCAAGGCCTTCACGTGCCGCATCGAGAAAGGACGGGTCGGGGCATGAGCGATCTTCGTGGGATGTTCGTTGACACGTCCATCTGCACCGGCTGCAAGGCCTGCCAGGTCGCCTGCAAAGAGTGGAACGACCTGCCGATGGAGAACGAGGAAGCCGTGCGCAATCACACGGCCTTCACCGGCAACAGCTACGACAACACCGGCCACCTGTCCGCCACCAACTGGCGGCACGTGAAGTTCATCGAGCAGATCGGGCCGAACCCGGCGAACAGCGACCGGTCGGACCCGCGCTGGCTGATGATGAGCGACTCCTGCAAGCACTGCGTCCAGGCGGGCTGCCTTGAGGTCTGCCCCACCGGTGCGCTCTACCGCACCGAGTTCGGCACCGTCGACATCCACCAGGACGTCTGTATCGGCTGCCGCTACTGCATCGGCGCGTGCCCATTCGGCGTCATCGCATTCAACAAGGGCACCGGCCGCGTCAACAAGTGCGTCCTCTGCCAGGACCGCCTCGAGATCGGGATGGGCACCGCGTGCGCGAAAGCCTGCCCCACCTCGTCGCTCACCTTCGGCACCGTGAGCGAGCTGCAGTCCATGGCCAACCAGCGCGTGAAGCTGCTCCATTCCCGCGGCCAGACCGACGCGTACATCTACGGCTGGGACCTCGGGAACACCGGAACGATCACCGCCGGACCGAACAAGGGCACAGCGGTGAAGGACGTCGAGGTCGTCGGCGGGCTGAACGTGTTCTACCTGCTCCTCGACAAGCCCGAGGTGTACTCACTGCCGTCGCACGCCGCCCTTCCCCAGCGGAACTTCGTTCCGTCCGCCGGCGTCGCGCTCATCTCAGCGGCGGTCCTCGGCGTGACCGGCCTCGCGGCATTCCGCCGTAACCGCATCGCCGAGAACGCCGGCGCGACAGAGGGAGGCGCCTGATGCCGACGCCATACGTCCTGCCACCGGAATGGGAGTGGCCGATCACGATCGCGCTGTACATCGCCGGCGTCGCATCGGGCGCGTACGCCACGATGGGCCTCATCCACTTCGCCGGAGGCAAGAGCGACCAGCCGGTGGCGCACCGGCTCGCGTTCTTTCCGCTGCCCCTCATGCTCCTCGTGCCGTTGCTGCTCATCGTCGATCTCGGCCAGCCCGACCGATTCCTCAATCTGCTGATCAAGAGCCCCGCCGCGACCGAGCGCGGAGGACCACTGATGTTCAACGCGAACTCCCCGATGAACTGGGGCTCCTGGGCGATGGTCCTGTTCGGGATCTTCGCCCTCATCGCGTTCGTGGACGCGCTGCATCACAGCGGTCGGTTCCGCGCCGCGTGGCTTGAACCGATCTCGCACAACATCGTCGTCCTCACGATCGGCGAGCTCCTCGCGCTCGTCGTCAGCGGCTACAGCGGCGTGCTCGTGAACGTCACCAGCCAGGGTGTCTGGTCGGACACCTGGCTCATGGGAGGGTTGTTCATCTTCTTCAGCGAGCTCTCCGGCATGGCCGTCGGGCTCATCGTGAGCGACCGGATGGGTGCGACCCGTACCTCCGCGGCGCTGCGGACGGCGCTCTTCTACGCCGCGGCCGTCAGCGCCGTCATCCTCGCCGTGTTCCTCGGAAGCCTGGCGGCGCAGCAGGACGGCTCGCTCATGGCGCTCGTCGCGAGCCTTCACGAGCTCGTCGGCCCGGTCTTCTGGATCGGCGCGGTCGGGCTCGGGCTCCTTGTGCCGCTCCTCACCCTCGGGCCGCGGCGGTTCATCCCCGTGCCCAACGCGTCGCTGTCGGTCATCGGTCTCCTCGTGTTGGTCGGCGTGCTCGCGTTCCGGTACGCCCTGTTCTTCTCCGCGATCGCGTTCACCCAAAGCTAGACGGGACGTAGACGGTCCCGACCCAGATCGAGATCGACGAGGCCCGCGCCCGCTGGCGACAGCTGGCGGCGGAGGACGCGGGCCTCGGTCCGATCGCCGCATTCCACGACGAGCGGCTCGCCGGGTTCGCGAGCGCTCCGGCGCCTGACGTCGCGGTCGACCTGACCGCGGAGGCGGCGACGAGCGCGATCACGGAAGGCCGCGTGCTCCTCGGCGTGGGCGCGCTGTCCTGCGAGACCGACCAGGTCGCGGCGGAGCTGCAGCGGCTCGCGCAGAACCTCGCCGAGACGAGCGTCGAGGGATCGCCCGCGCAGCGCACCGGTGAGCGGCTCGCACGGGAGCGCATCGATGTCGCGCCGTTCCTGCAGAGCGCCCTCGATGGAGATACCGAGTCCATCGCGCATGCCGCGCGCGAGCACGGTGTCGACGAAGAGGCCTTCGCGCGGCTCCTCGAGTTTGCCCTGCAGCCGGTGCTCTGGGAGGCCGCAGCACAGTGCGCGGCGCTCACGGACATCGACAAATGGGATCGCGGGTATTGCCCGGTCTGCGGCGCGTGGCCGGCGCTCGCCGAGCTCGTTGGCGCGGAGAAACGTCGGGTCCTGCGCTGCGGCCGGTGCGGCACGTGGTGGTCGTGGCTGGTGCTGCTCTGTCCCTATTGCGGGAACGACGACCACCGGGCCTTGGGAACGCTTCGCTCAGAGGACTCGCGCGATCGTGTGGACGTGTGTGAAAGCTGCCACGGCTATGTAAAGGCCGTCGCGACCTTCGATTCGGTACCGACCGTGCGCCTCGCGGCCGAGGACGCCGCGACGGTGCACCTGGACGTCGGCGCGCGCGAGGCCGGCTACACGCGCCCCGGCACGGTCGACGTCGCGATCGCGGGGATCCCGCGTCTCGTGCGCGAGGGGCGCGTGTCGCCGGACGAGTAGCGCTCTAGCTCAGCGGCTTGGGTGAGGTGTAGCTCGGCTCGTAGGAGCCCGTGGCCTTCCCGTTGCCCTGTGGCTCGGTGGACCAGGTCTGCGGGCTGTTCTCGGAGCGCAGCTTCTCGACCCTGTCGCTCAGCTTCGCGCGGGCCTGCTGGCCGCTGAAGGGCGTCACGAGCAGGGCGATCGCGGCGCCTGCGAGGGCACCGGCGAGGATGCCGATCGTGAAGGCGGAGAACAGCGCGGTGTCGTCGTGACCGCCACTGGCGTGCCGGGCCTGCTTGCGGCCTTCGGTCCGCATCTCGTCGAGCCGCTTGCTCGCTTGGCCGCGCAGGTCATCGAACATGTCATCGAGCTTGAGGTCCTTGAGTGCGTTCATTGGTCATCCCCCTTAGGCGGCTAGCGCCGGACCCTTTAGTCCGCAGGACCGGTGCCAGCTGACTTGGATGATGTCTGGCCGGTGAGCGAGGCCTCAATGAACTGCTCGATGTCGCCATCGAGCACGCGCTGCGTGTCCCCGACCTCGACCCCGGTGCGATGGTCCTTCACGAGCGTGTACGGGTGGAGGACGTAGCTGCGGATCTGGCTTCCCCAATCCGCCGCGCGCATCTCGCCGCGCTCTTTCGCCTGCTCGGCCTCCTGTTCGAGGACCCGCCGCTCCAGGAGGCGCGCGCGGAGCACGCGCATCGCGATGTCACGATTCTGTAACTGCGAACGCTCGTTCTGTGACGCGGCGACGATGCCGGTGGCGAGGTGCGTGATGCGAACGGCCGTCTCGGTCTTGTTCACGTTCTGCCCGCCCGCGCCGGTGGCGCGATAGGTGTCGATGCGGAGCTCGTCAGGCCGGATCGCGACCTCGGCCTCCTCCTCCACCTGTGGTGTCGGATCGACGAGCGCGAACGAGGTCTGCCGGCGCTTCTGGAAATCGAACGGTGAGATCCGAACGAGCCGGTGGGTGCCGCGCTCGTGCTTGAGATACCCGTACGCGTACTCGCCGTCGATCGACAGGGTCGCGCTCTTGAGACCCGCTTCCTCACCGGGTGTGCTCTCGAGAATCTCCGCGCGGAAGCCGCGGCGCTCGGCCCAGCGCAGGTACAGGCGCACGAGCATCTCGGCCCAGTCGGCCGCATCGGTGCCGCCGACGCCGGCGCTGATGGCGAGGAAGGCGGGACGAGCGTCGTAGGGGCCCGAGAGCTGCGCTTCGAGGCTCGCCTGCGCCACCTCGACGAGCAGCGCGCTCAGGTCGGTCGCGAGATCCGACGCGATCGCGGGGTCCTCGTCGGCGAGCGGCAGCATGTCCGTGATCTCCGCGGCGCGTGCGCGGTAGCCATCCCAGCGCTCGACACGACGCCTCGCCGCGTCGAGCTTCTTGAGGAGGGTCTGCGCGCGCTGACGATCGGACCAGAGGTCCGGCGCCGAAGCGTCGACCTCTAGACGCGCGACCTCGTGACGCGTTCCGTCGAGGTCAAAGGAACACCGCCATCCGGTCGATGCGGTCGCGCAGGGACGCGAGCTCGCCCTGATCTATCGCCATAACGGTCCGCTAGCGCTTGCGGGGACGTTCGAACGTGGTGGTGACCGGCTGGGCCACCGGCGCAAGCTTGCCTGCGGCGAAGCTCACGAAGGTCACGCACGGGCAGTACGTGTTACGCGGGCAGCGCGGGCAATCCCCATCGCAGTCGAGGGTCGCGCCGTAGCTGCACTTCAGGCAGTTGTCCTCGCAGACGATCCATTCCTTCATGCGGGACTGTCCTCTCTAGACGCAGTCGGGCAGGGAAAAAGCGCTTGGACACCCGTTGGACACCGCTCCCCACGCCTGATCTGTGCCGGTTTTCGTACGAAATCTTACCCGCGGAAGGGCCGCGGGGGAAGACCTTTTCGGTGCCGGAAGCGCTACGAAAGATACGAAAGGCCGCCTCCCAGGAACGGGCGCGGACGGATACCGAACACCTGGTCTAGGGAATTCGGGTGTGGTGTGTTGTCGACCGCAAGGAGGTCGAGCTGCCGAACGGTGACCGGAGGGTCCGCCATGGTCCGTTCGAAGAGGAAGGCCGCAGGCTTCATCAGGGGCACCGGCAGGGGCATCGTGGGCCGGTGGATACCGTAGGCGCGCATGGTCTCCTCGAGCATCTCGCGATACGAGACCGGCGCCGGACCCCCGACCTCGTAGGTGCCGGCGACCGGTCCGCGGAGTGCCGTCTGGACGGCAAGCGCCAGGTCGGCGACATGGAGCGGCTGGAATCGCGCTACGCCGCCGCCCGGCAGCGGCACGACCGGGAACCGCAGCGAGAACCGCAGGCGCGGGAAGAAGTCGTCACCCGGTCCGAAGAGGATCGATGGGCGCAGTACGACGTGCGGGATCGCCGACGCCTCGACGGCGGCCTGCCCCTCGCCCTTCGTGCGAAGGAACGGATACGGGCTCTGCGTCGACGCGCCGATCGCGCTGATGTGCACGAGCTTCGTGACGCCGGCGCGCTCGGCTTCGCGCACGACGGCCCGGGTGCCCTCGGCGTTGATGTGCTCGAAGCTGCCGTGCCGCTCGGTCGGTATGGCGACCGTGTGGACGACCGCGTCAACGCCGTCGAACGCGCCGCGCAGCGTGTCCGGTCTTGTGACATCGACCTCGCGGAGCTCGATGCCCGAGGGCAGATCGGCCGCGGCGCGCGACCGATCGCGGACGAGCGCGCGGATCTCCGGCGAGCCCCCCTCGAGCAGTGCGGCGATGACCGCGCGGCCGACGAACCCGTTCGCACCGGTGATGGCGATCCTCATGAGGCTGCCTCCCGACTACTACTACGAATACGTAGTAGGTAGTGTACGACCCTCCCGCGCGCGCCGGTGCAGCCACACGAACGCGGGCACGCCGGCGAGCACGTAGCCGAGACCCAGCAGCTGGGCCTCCTGCAGCCCCGCGACGACGACCGGATCCAGCCGCAGGAAGGACGTCGCGAACCGGAATCCACCGTAGAGGACGAGGTAGAGCACGAAGACCCGGCCTTCGGGCGGGTGTCCCCGCTCCCGCTGCCAGTACCGCAGCAGCACGGCGAAGATGAGCAGGTCGACGAGCAGGTCATAGGCGACGACGAGGTGCACGTAGTCCGCCTGGCCGAGCGTCGCCGGGTTCGTGTATCGCACGCACCAGCCGATACCGGCGCACGCGACCGCGTGGTGCTCGCCGTTCATGATGTCGCCGATCCGGCCGATCGCCTCGCCGAGGACGATGCCGATCGCGGTGACGTCGAACAGGAACCCGAGCGGAAGACGCAGGCGCCGGGCGGCGACGAAGCCGAAGACCGCCGAGCCGATCGGCGCGGCCGCGACGGCGACGCCCCCGTTCCAGAACGCGACCAGCTGGTCAGGCCTGGTGCTGTAATACGGCCAGTTGTCGGCGATGTGTCCGATGCGCGCGCCGATAAGCCCGCCGATCACGACGGCGATGGCGAAAGGGTAGATCCGCTCATCACGCACGATGGGCCGGGCGAGCCGGAAGCTGAGCCAGCTGCCGATGCTCATGCCGATGAGCGAAAAGAACGAGTGCCAGGCGATCCGCAACGGCCCGACCGTGAACGTCGGATCGAAGGGAAGGTCCATCTGCTCCCTACGCCGGCGCGGGCGCCGGCCGAGCCATCGTGAAGAGCCTGATGAGCATCGCGATCGAGACGACGATGAGCAGGAGCGAGACGAGCTGCGCCTGGTAGAGGCCGAACAGGTCGACCTTGTCGATGCGCAGGAACGAGATGCTGAATCGCCCGAAGGACTGGAACGCGAGCCAAACCCAGAAGATCCAGCCCTCCGGTGGCCTGCCGGCGAACCGTCGCCGCAGGATCAGCACGAGCGCGACCCCGGCGAGGTCCCAGAGCATCTCGTAGCCGACCGCGAGGTGGACCGGGTCTGCCGAGGTGCGGGGATCGCCAGGGCCGAACGCGGGGCCCTGGCCGAGCGAATCCGGGTGGTCGTAGGTGACGCAGATGCCGGGCGGCCCGCACGACACAGCGTGATGCTCACCGTTGATGATGTCGCCGATCCGGCCGATGGCCATCCCGATCCCGATGCCCGCGGCCGCGGCGTCCGCGGTGCCGCCGATCGGGATGTCACCGCGCCGGCGCGCGAGCACGTAGCCGGTGAGCGCGCCCACCACGACGGCGCCCATGATCGCGATACCGCCGGCCCAGATCTGGGGGATGAGGAGCGGGTCCTGGTCGTAGCCGCACAGCGACCAGCAGTCGACCACATGGAACAGCCGCGCGCCGATGATCCCGCCAATGACCGCCGGCGTGGCGATCGCATACAGCGCGTCCTCGGACACCCGGCCGCGCAGCAAGCGGACCGGCAACGCGACGCCGAAGAAGATGCCGACTGCGGTGAAGATGCCGTGCCACGCGAGCTGCAGCGGGCCGACGTGGAGGTTCGGATCGAAGGGGAGGTTCAGCTTGCTAGCGCCCTATCGTCCGTGACATTTCTTGTACTTCTTCCCCGAGCCGCAGAAGCACGGGTCATTCCGGCCAAGACCCTTCGGATCGTCCGACGCCCCACGTCCGGGACCCTTCGGATCCGCGGCTGACCCGTTTCCGCCACCGTTCGTATTCCAGCTCGTGGACGTTCGATTGTTTCCCGTATCCGGGGGCGGCGGTGCCTTCTCTTCGGCCTCGGCCTGCTCGGCGGTCTTCACCGACACGCGGAGGACCATCTGAGCCACGTCGAACGCGATCTTGTCGGTCATCTCGTCGAAGAACGTGCGCGCCTCGTTCTTGTACGCGATGAGCGGATCCTGCTGGCCGTAGCCGCGGAGGTGGATGCCTTCGCGGAGCTCCTCCATCGCGGTCAGGTGCTCGACCCAGTGCGTGTCGATCGTGCGCAGGAGCACCCACCGCTCTACCGCGCGTGACACCTCTTCGCCGAGGGCCGCCTCACGCGCGGCGTACGTGTCGTCCACGAGGTCCTCGACCTTCGACGAGAGCTCCTCCTTGGACTCGAGGCCGGCAAAGGTCAGAGCTGTGACGTCATCGCTCCGTCCAAGGAGCGGGCCGAGGGCCGCGGCGAGCGTCGTGAGGTCCCAGTCCTCGGGATCCGGTGAGGGTGTGCCCGCATCCACGAGATCGGCGGCCGCGTCGTGCAAGTAGTCGAGGACCGTCTCACGCACGTCGCCCTTCGCGAGGATCTTGTGCCGCTCGCCGTAGATCACGTTGCGCTGGTTGTTGAGGACGTCGTCGAACTCGAGCGCGCGCTTGCGCATGTCGAAGTTGCGGCCCTCGACCTTCACCTGCGCCTGCGTGATGGCGCCGGTGACCATGCCCGACTCGATGGGCGCGGAGTCGTCGAAGCCGAGCCTGGTCATGAGACCGGTCACGCGCTCCGAAGCGAAGATCCGGATGAGCTCGTCCTCGAGCGAGGCGTAGAACCGTGACGAGCCCGGGTCGCCCTGGCGGCCGGCACGGCCGCGGAGCTGGTTGTCGATGCGCCGGGCCTCGTGGCGCTCGGTGCCGATGACGTGAAGGCCGCCGAGCTCGCGCACGCCCTCACCCAGGAGGATGTCGACGCCACGGCCGGCCATGTTGGTGGACAGCGTGACTGCCCCCTGCTGGCCTGCGCCCTGGATGATGAGGGCCTCGCGCTCGTGGTTCTTCGCGTTCAGGACGTCGTGCTTGATGCCGTGCCGCGACAGCTCCCCCGACAGCGACTGGCTCTTCTCCACCGACGTGGTTCCGATGAGCACCGGCTGGCCCTTCTCGTGGCGCTCGGTGACCTCGGCGATGACCGCGTCCCACTTGCCCTGTTCGCTGCGGTAGACGAGGTCCTTGAGGTCCTGCCGCACCATCGGCCGGTTGGTCGGGATCTGGGTGACCTCGAGCTTGTAGACCTTGAAGATCTCCTCGGCCTCGGTGGCCGCAGTGCCGGTCATGCCCGCAAGCTTGTGATACATCCGGAAGTAGTTCTGGATCGTGATCGTGGCGTGGGTCCGCGTCTCCTGCTGGATCTTGAGGCCCTCTTTCGCCTCGACGGCCTGATGCAGGCCATCGCTCCAGCGGCGACCGGGCATCTGCCGGCCGGTGAACTCGTCGATGATCACGACCTCGCCGGCCGAGGTGACGATGTACTCCTTGTCCTTGTGATACAGCGCGCGCGCCTTGAGGGCGTTGTCGAGGTAGTGGACCGCGGTCACGTCGCCCTCGTAGAGGTTGGCCCGGCCGAGGAGGCGCTCCGCCTTCTCGATGCCTGACTCCGTCAGCGTGACGGCGTGGTGCTTCTCTTCGAGGACGTAGTCCTCGCCTTCGACGAGCTTCGCGGCGACGCGCGCGAACGAGTGGTACATCTCCGACGCGTCCTCGGCCTGCGAGCTGATGATGAGCGGCGTACGCGCCTCATCGATGAGGATCGAGTCGGCCTCGTCGACGATGCCGAAGTGCAGCTCGCGCTGCACCGTCTCGGCCAGGTCCATGACCATGTTGTCCCGTAGGTAGTCGAAGCCGAACTCGCTGTTCTGTCCGTAGGTGATGTCCGCGAGGTAGGCATCCCGCCGGGAAACGGCGCGCCAGTGCTGATGGCGGGGATCCAGCTCCTCGAGCGTGACGTCCGGGTCCCAGACAGCGCTCTTGTCGTGCGCGATGTAGCTGACGGTCATACCGAGCGCGTGATAGATCGGGGCCATCCAGCCGGCACCGGTCTTCGCGAGGTAGTCGTTCGTGGTGACGAGGTGGGCGCCCTTGCCCTCGAGGGCATTGAGATAGAGCGCGAGCGAGGCCACGAGCGTCTTGCCCTCACCGGTCTTCATCTCGGCGATGTGACCGCGGTGGAGCGCGATGCCGCCCAGGAGCTGGACGTCGAAGTGCGTCTGCTTCAGGGTCCGGGTACCCGCGTCGCGCACGGCGGCGAACGCCTCGGGCAGGAGATCATCGAGCGTCGCGCCGGCTGCGAGACGCTCACGCAACAAGGCGGTGCGGCCGCGCAGCTCGTCGTCGGTGAGCTTCGCCGTCTCGGCCTTCAGGCCGTTGACCGCGTCGACCACCTTGCGGAGCCGCCGGACCTCCGCCTCGTTGCTGTCGACGAGGCTGAAGAGCTTGGTGAGCGCGCTCAATGGCGGACCCTAGGTGACCTGCAGCGGCAGCTGCATTCCCGGGGGGTTGAACAGCGCCCCAACGGACTCGCCCTCGTGGATGCGACGGATCGCCTCCGCGAAGAGACCGGCCACGCTGAGGACGCGGAGCTGCGGGAGTGCGAGCGCTGACGGCTTCAGGGGAACGGTATCGGTCACGATCAGCTCTTTGATGCCGCTGTTGCACAGCTTTTCTGCGGCACCGTCGGAAAAGGTCGGATGCGTGCAGGCGGCGTAGATCTCGGTCACGCCGCGCTGCTGGAGGACCTCGATGGTGTTCTTCATCGTCGTGCCCTTGTCGATCTCGTCATCGATGACGATCGCGCGCTTGCGGTCGATGTCACCGATCACGCCGACGATCTCGCTCTTCCCGCTGTTGTCGCGGTGCGTCTTCTGCATGAAGACGAGGGGGATGCCGAGCAGCTCGGCGATCCGCCGCGCTGCGTTCGCGTACCCGAGGTCGGGCACGACGAGTGCCGTGTCGTCGGGCTTCGCGTCAACGATCTGGCGCAGGTACTCGACCAGCAGGCTCCGCGCGGACAGCTCGTCCCCAGGGATGCTGAAGAAGCCCTGGATCTGCATCTGGTGCATGTCCATGGTGAGGAACCGGTCGGCACCCGCGACGCTGATGAGGTCGGCGAGCAGGCGCGCGGTGATCGGCACCCGTGGCTGGTCCTTCTTGTCGCTCCGGCCGTAGGCGAACTGCGGCATGACCGCCGTGATCCGACCGGCCGATGCGCGCTTGAACGCGTCGATCATGATCAGGAGCTCCATGATCGCGTCGCTGACCGACGGACCGACGAGCGACTGAACGATGAAGACGTCATGCTCCCTCGCGTTCTCGTTGATCTTGACGAAGATCTCGTCGTTCGCGAACTTGAAGACGTCCGCCTTCCCCACCGGGATCTCCAGGTGACGGCAGATGTCCTCGGCGAACTTCGGATGGGCGTTCCCCGTGTAGACGGAAAGACCCCGGAACACGGCCCCCTCCTGGGCGGATCTCGTCGGACCGTCGTGGTCCTGACGGAGCCGGGCGCACCCGGCGACTCACATCTCAGGAGACCACATTGTACGCGGGTTGTACCCGCTACCGTACGCGCCAGTGAGAGTCACTTTGGGTCGCCGGATCCGCTCGATGCTGGCGTTCCTGCTCGTCGCCGCCTGGTTCGTCGCGCTCGCGATGAACGTGGGCGGGAACGGGGTCCACCTGCTCCTGGCCGGCGCCGTGGGCGTCCTGATCTACGAGCTGATCGCCCTCGACACGCCGTCCTGACGGTCGCGCGAGCCGTCGAGGAAGCGGCGGCGCTCGTCCGGGTCGATCAGGGCAGCGCGGATCATGGCCTCGGTCTTGTCGAGCGGCAGCAGGTCGAAGTGGGTATCCGAGCCGACCGCGAAACGGGCGCCGCGGATGTTCGCGCGGACCAGGAATGCCCGGTGCGGCACCCCGTACGCCTCGTTGATCTCGATCGCGACATCGTTGTCGATACAGAGGGCGATGAGGCGCTCCTGCCACTCCACGGGATACGCATCCTCGGGATCGCCGAGCGCTGCGAGCGGCGAGAACGTCGGGTGGCCGACGATGTCGATGCCGCGGTGCATGATGCCGAAACGCACGAGCTCGAGGTGCGCCTCCAAGACCTTGCGTTGCACGTCGGGATCGGCGAACTTCGCCTGCTCCGTGTAGCTGGTGCCGCCCCGACCCTTGAGGAACGCTCCGGCCGGCGAGTAGTCGATCCGGCCATCGATGTTCACCTGGTGCACTGAACCGATGACGTAGTCGAGCGCCTTCTGCGTCGAGCTGAGAAGCGGTGGCGCTACGCCGAGGTCGTACTCGAGTCCGACCTGGAGGCCGAGCCGCGACGCGTCGTCGATATACCGGAGGACATCGTCATCCTTCTGCATCCCACTGCCCCAGGGGTAGTGGTCGCTCACGCCGTGCGGCCGGATGGCGACGCTGAGCGCGCGGTCTTCGAGCGAGACGCGGCCGTCCGACCGATTCGAATGGATGTGGTGATCGAATAGGTTCATCAGGCGACCGAGGGCTTCGCCCGAGGGAGCCGCAGGCCCCCGAGACCGGAGCAGCCGAAGGCGGCGAAGGTCTCAGGGATAAAAGGATTCATCGCTGCTCGGGGTGCCCCGACCATGCGGCGTCCACCATCGTCCAGAGCACTCCGGATACCAGGGTCTGCCCACCGAGCAGCAGCGGGAAACCGGCGTCGCGTGCCGCGGCGGTGAACTCACGGACGCCCGCGTGCTCGATCGCGTCGGGCAGGAAGAGGTCCGACGCGAACCGGTCCGGCGCGCTCGGGCGCCAGCCGAGATGGGCGAAGAGCACGCGCGAGTCGAAGAGCATCCCGTCGCCGAGCTCGCGCATCCGGGCGAAGAACTCCTTCGGCCCCACGAGCTCGTAGAGGAAGCCGAGCGCTGTGCGCGCCTCGCCCGACGTGTCGCGTCCGGCTGCTTGCATCCCCCGCTCCTCCGCCAGCATCCGTACGCGCGATGCGGTCTGCGACTCGAGGTACGACCACACCGGCGCGCCAACACGGCCGGCCACGAGCAGCTCCTTTTCGGCGGTGGTGACCAGGGTCATCAGCTCGTCGACCCGTGCACCGAGCTCGTGCTCGAATGCGCCGACGGACTGGAGCTCGGGCGGGCAGTGCGGATGCCGGAGGAGCACGGTGGCATCGGGCGGCGTGTCGACATCGAGGAGCGTGGCGGCGGATCGCGGGAGCTGCCGCGACGGAAGTCCGGCCTGCTGATGGAGGAGCCGCGGCAATGGGTTGTCGGTCGCCGGCAGCTCGATCGCATCGAGGGCGGTCGTGGGTGTGAGTGCGATGAGGTCCGCCGAGTAGTAGTTGTTCGAGAGCACGAGCGCGGGCGATCGCTCGAGGTCGTCGCGGATCGCTCCAAGGTCGCCCGCGGTGAGAAGCGCGCCCGCGCCGGCGCCGATGGCACAGACGCGTTCGATGCCCCGCTCGTAGACCAGGTCCCGAAGCTCGGTCCCGAAATGGAACGGCGCGGTGTGCGGCGCGACGGTCTGGGCACCCGCAGCCGCGAACGCCAGCGCCGCCGCGGGATCCGCGGTCACGCCGATGAGCGGTGCGAAGCCCGCTGCCGACGCGCGCCGCAATGTGCCGCTGCCGATCGCGATGCGGATCCGATCGAGCTGCGCCTCGACGTCGCTGCCACCGCCGGCGCCGAAGAACAGGATGAACGCGGTGCCGCTCACGCTTCGGACGATAGACGGCGCGGCCAGACTCCCTCGAGACGCAGCAGCAGCGTCAGGATGCCGAGCGAGAGCACGAGCGCGATCAGCGCGCGCGGCCCGCCCTGGGGCAATGCCCGCAGGACCGCGAGCCACTGCGGATCGCTCCAGTCGAAGAGGCGGCTCGGAACGAAGTTCACGTTCACGGGATCGGTGTCCCACTTCTGGTCGTACACGAGCGCGGCGGCGTTGAAGAGGAGCAGGGACCAGCCGGCCAGTATCCAGAAGAGCAGTCGCGTCCACGGACGCGCGAGCACACCCTGGCCGATCCCCCACGCGAGCGCAGCGAACAGGATCGGCGCGAGGTCATCCAGGAATCGCGCACCGAATACGCGCCCGCCCCACCACTCGGTGTACGTCGCGTACAGGACGAGCGTCGCGAGCGCGACGACGCTGAGCCCGCGCAACCGTCGCGCGACCTCGCCACGCCTGCGCCACGCGAGGGCGAGCGCCGCGCCTGCGAACGCAAGGTAGGGCGTGTAGATCAAGAAGCCGCGGCTGGGTGAGAGCAGCAGGCCGTAGAGACCCTCGGGCAACGGCGTGCCGAACGGCTTGCTGCCGTAGCCCTGCTCGAACGGGTCGCCGAACGCGACGGCGTTGTAGACGAGCAGCGGGATGATCCCCACCCCGAAGCCGGCTACGGTCCAGATGAACGTCCGGCGGCGAGCGATCCCGGGCACGACGATCGCCGCCGTCTGCCGCATGACCGTTCCGGCGCCGAGGGCCAGCCCCGCGAGCAGCTCGCGGTACCGGCTGACCGGCCGCTCGAACAGGATGAGCCAGAGGGCCGTCGCGATCGCGAGATGGACTCCGCTGTGCTGCCACAGCGCCTGCGAGCCCACGGTGCGCACGCTCGTCGCGAGGACGTAGAGGAGCGCGAGGGCGAGCGACCAGCGCGCCGACACGAAGCGCCGGAAGACCGACCAGAGGAGAAGCGCCGCGATGGCCTCGAGGATCGCGGCGACGAGGTGCCCGAGGAGCAGCAGCGTGGTCACATCGGAGGGCGACACGCCGGCGAGCACGGCGGGCACGAGGATCGGCAGCGCGAGGATGGCGACCCCGGGCGGGAAGATCGAGCACACATGCTGCCCGGGACCCGGGGGCGGCGGGCCACCGGCGCTGCGCGGCTCCGTCGTGAGCCATTCGGCCCCGCGGAAGCGGCCGTCCGCGCAGCCGCGGAAGAAGTACGCCGTGCGCGCGAGCTGGTCAGGACGATCGCTGAAGGCGCCACCGGACGCGAACTCGTCGTAGTCGACGTTGCCGCTTCGGACGAGCGTCCACGCGAATAGCGTGTTCGGCAGCACGTCGGGCGACCAGATGATGTTGAGGTTCCCGAACGCGAGCAGCACGAGGAGCGCGCCACGGACGATCCAGCGAGCCATCATTCCTCGAGGCTGACCGTGTATGCGCGGACGCTGCGCCCACCGCACGCGCGCACGGCGGCCGCCGCATCGAGCAGCGTGGCTCCGGTCGTCGTGACGTCGTCGATGAGCGCGACGTGCAGACCACGGAGCGAGCCGGCGATCCCGGCGAACGCGCCGCGGACGTTCGCCTGCCGCTCGCGCTGGCCGAGGGTCGCCTGCGCGGGCCCGGAACGCAGCCGGTGCAGTGCCGGACAGAGCGGCAGGCCGGCGACCCCGGCGGCGACCGCGGCGAGAGCGCGCGCCTGGTCGTACCCGCGCTCCCGCTCGCGGACGCGGTGGAGCGGGACGGGGACGATGGCATCGACGGCCGCGCCGCGCGCGAGGTCCGCGCCGATACGCGCCGCCAGGAGTGTGCCGAGCTCCGCAGCGAGGCCGGGCTCGTTGCCGTATTTGAGACGGTGGACCGCGTCACGCAGCGGGCCTTCGTGTGCCCCGGCCGCCGTCACGGTGAGCGGTCCGATCGTGTGGCGGATCGGATCCGACCCGTCGCGGCAGGTGACGCAATACCAAGAGCCGCTGGCGCCGCAGCCCGCGCAGCGGGGCGGTACCAGCACGTCACGGAGCGCCTCGAGCGCGCTAGCTGCCATCTTCGAAGACGAGGTCGTCGCCTGCTTGCGTCCCCGAGCGCGCGATGGTCCCCGTGGCGAGCTCCACGACATCGGTGGCACGGCGCGCCGAGATCCATGGCACCCACGGCCGCAGATCGGCCGCCGCGCGGACGACCTTCCCCGAGCGATCGAGGAACACGGCGTCGATCGCGAACCGCATGAACAACATCGTGATGTTCGAGGTGCGCGTGATGAAGAGGGCCTCGCCCTCGGCGAGCCGGCTGTGCAGGAGCAGTCCGATACCCCGGGACATGAAGCTGCCGGCGGTGCGGCAGTCGGTCGCGAGGATCGTGCCGCGTGTGACGTTGCGGAGCCGCGCGGTCCTAGAAGCTACTGCAGCTGCTCAGCGCCGACAGAGCTGCCGGCGCAAGGATGACGATGAACAGCGAGGGGAAGATGCACCCGATGGTCGGGAGCATGATGAGGATCGGGGCTTTCGCCGCCTTCGCCTCCGCCCTTTGCCTGCGATCGCCGCGCATCTGCTCGGACTGAATGCGAAGGACCTTCGACATCGACACGCCGAGCTGGTCGGCCTGGATGATCGCGGAGATGAAGCTGCCGAGCTCCTTCTGGTCCACGCGTTCGGTGATCCCGCGCAGCGCTTCCTGACGCGACTTGCCGACGCGCTGCTCTGACGCGGCGCGCTTGAACTCCTCGGACAAGGCGCCCTTGAGCTTCTCGGTCACCTTCACGAGCGCGGCGTCGAAGCCGAGGCCGGCCTCGACCGAGATCGTGAGGAGGTCGAGCGCATCGGGGAGCGAGTCGAGGATCTGCTTGCCGCGGCCACCGGCACGGTTGCCGAGGTAGAAGTCAGGCGCCATGAATCCGACGATCAGACCGCCTACGGCGCCGAAGATCGACTGCTGGCCGTCGCTCGTCATGAGGTTCACGATCGCGGACACGGCGATCGCGCCGACGATCGCGGCGAAGCCCTTGACGCCGAGGAAGAACTCCGCGCTTGTGGTCTCCATGCCGGCGCGCTTCAGCTTCAGGGTGAGCGACTTCATCGTGTTGGCCGGGTAGAAGCGGGTCAGGAGCCCGGACAGACCGCGGATGATCGGCTTGAGCGTGCGGTCCGACAGCGGCCGCTGCAGCTCGAGGTCTTCCAGGCTTCGCGGGCGGACGGCGATCTGCTGGAGACGCGCCTGGACCGGGTCGAGGCCCGAGCCCATCTGCGTGCCGAGCACGGCAACGATGATGCCGACGGTCACGAGGAGCGGAAGGAGGATCTCCACCCTTAGACCTTGATGTCCGTGATCTTGCGGATCGCGAGGAAGCCGATGGTCATCATGACCGCGCCAACGCCGATGAGGATGCGGCCGATCGTCTGCGTGAACAACGGCTGCATGAAGGCCGGGTTGATCGCGTTCAGCGCGGCGCCCAGGCCGATCGGCAGGAACGCGACGAGGTAGCCGGACACGCGGCCCTGCGCGGTGAGCGTGTTGATCTCACCCTTGATGCGGACGCGCTCGCGGATCGTGAAGGCGATCGTGTCGAGGATCTCGGCAAGGTTCCCACCGACCTGTTGCTGGATGCCGATCGCGGTGACCATGAGGTCGAGGTCTTCGCTCTTGATGCGCCGCACCAGGTTCGAGAGAGCCTCCTCCATGCCGAGACCGAGGTTCACCTCACGGACGACGCGACCCATCTCTTCGCTCATCGGCGGGCTACCTTCGCGCGAGACGAGCTCGATCGACTGAAGGAAGCTCGAGCCGGCGCGCAGCGAGTTCGAGAGCAGGACGATCGTGTCGGGGAGCTGCTTGTTGAAGCCGCCCAGCCGGCCGCCGATCTTCCGGCCGACCCAGAAGCGCGGGAGCATGTATCCGAGGATGAAGCCGATGACCCCCGAGAGCGGGTCGCGGAAGACGAAGAGCAGCACGCCAAGGCCGAGCGACGTTCCGATGCGGATGTAGTAGTACTCCGCGACGCGCAGCTTGAGGTTCGCGCGCGCGAGATCGCGGGCGACCTTCGTCGCGAACCGCTTGTCCTCGACATCCGCGGACAGTGTCGCGAACGGGTCGATCTCCTTACGTGCGCGCTTCTTCTTTGTCTTGGCCTTCTTCTCCGCGGCCTCGACGGCGGCCTGGCCGGCATTCGGGCCTGCGTACCGGGTCATGCGGGCCTCGACGCTCTCGCTCCCGCCCCCGAGCACGCTCGAGAGGCCGAAGAACGTCAGAAGGATGCCGATGAAGACACCGGCGGGAAGGGCGTATTCCACCTAGCGAAGACTCTGCGACATGTCGCCGAAGACGCCCTGCGGCAGCCGGATGCCCGCGGCCTCGAACTTCTCGGAGAACTTCGGGCGGATACCCGTGGGCCGCAGGCGGCCGATGACCTTGCCATCGACGTACGCCGTCTGCTCGAAGATGAAAACGTCCTGCAGGACGATCGCGTCACCCTCCATGCCCTGGACCTCAGTGATGTGCGTGATCCGGCGCGAGCCGTCCTTCAGCCGCGAGATCTGCACGATGACATCGAGCGCGCTCGCGATCTGCTCCTTGATGGCGCGCGACGGAAGGTCGACGCCGGCCATGAGGCACATCGTCTCGAGCCGCGAGAGCATGTCGCGCGGGGCGTTCGCGTGGCCGGTGGACAACGAGCCGTCGTGACCGGTGTTCATGGCCTGGAGCATCGAGAGCGCCTCACCGCCACGGATCTCGCCGACGATGATGCGTTCCGGGCGCATACGGAGGGAGTTCTTGACGAGGTCCATGATCGTGATCGCGCCCTTGCCCTCGATGTTCGCGGCGCGAGACTCGAGCCGCACGACGTGATCCTGGACCAGCCGGAGCTCGGCGGCGTCCTCGATGGTGATGATCCGCTCATCCTCGGGGATGAAGCCCGACATGATGTTCAGCAGCGTCGTCTTTCCTGAGCCGGTGCCGCCGGAGATGAACATGTTGAGCCGCGCTTCCACGCAGGCCCGCAGGAACTCCATCATCTCCGCGGTCGCGGTGCCGAACTTCACGTAGTCGGCGACCTGGATCCGGTACTTCGGGAACTTCCGGATCGTGATCACCGGACCGTTGAGCGCGAGCGGCGGGATGATGATGTTCACGCGGGAGCCGTCGGGAAGGCGCGCGTCCTCGAACGGCTTCGACTCGTCGACGCGGCGGCCGATCGGGGCGATGATCCGCTCGATGACCCGCGAGACGTGCTCGTCGTTCTGGAACGTGACGTCCGAGAGCTGCAGCTTGCCCTTCCGCTCGACGTAGACGCGGAACGGCCCGTTGACCATGACCTCGGTCACGGAGTCGTCGTTGAGGAGCGGCTGGATCGGACCGAAGCCGAGGATCTCGTCGACGATCTGCTCGAGCATCCGCTGGCGCTCGACGCGGGTGATGACCGTGCCGTCCTCGTCGATGAACCTGTTGAACATGTTGTCGATCTCGGTACGGACGGCCTTCACGTCGGAGAGGTTCAGCCGCGGGTCGAGGTTGTTGATGATCCGGGTCTGGAGCGTCTGACGGAGGTCGCGGTTCGTGTCGCGGGCCGGTGCCGCCGTCTGCGTGAGGGGTCCGGAGGTGGGCGCCTGCGAGCCGATGGGACCGTCTTCCGGGCCCTTGGCACCGCCGGGTGCGCCGGGAGCCTCGGGGGTCCCCGCAGGACGCTGGCCTTCGATCCGCCTCAGTAGCGACATAGGTGCTCCTGACCCTTTCCGTACACAGGGGAGGGCTCCACGCCATGCTCCCTGCCGCGCGAGTCTACGACCCTAACGTCGGTATCGGACCATCCGGAAGGGGCACTTTCGGGCTATGGGACGGTGCCTAGACCGAGTTGAACCCGCCGGTGGGCTAGCGGGCGCCGCCGAAGAGCCGCAGCCCTTGCTTCGGTGCCGCCTTTTGCGGTGTCGCCGTGCCCGCCGCGGCCGCCTCGGACGCCCCGGACAGCTTGTCGGCCAGGGTGAAGATGTCCTTCGCGACCTGGCTGTCCCGGTGGCTGATCACGAACGGGACCCCCCGGTTGACCGCGAGGACCAGGGCGCGGCCGTCGGAGACGATGGTGTGCGGGATCTTCCGGGCGAGGCTCGCCTCGACGTCCGAGGCCTTGATGCCGCCGGAGCTGTCGTTTCGGTTCGCGACGAGCTGGACCTTCTGCTCGTCGTAGCCGAGCTTCTCGACGATCTCCATGAAGACGCGAACGTTCTTGAGGCTCGTGATCTCGAGGGTCATGAGCGTGAGGATGACGTCCGCGACGTCGAGCATCGTGAGGACCTGCTCCTGGAAGGATGGCCAGGTGTCGACGACCACGAAGGCGTACTGCTCGCGGAGCTGCTCGAGGACCTTCTTGATGTTCGCGCCGGTGATGAGCTCGGCAGCCTCGGGCGTGGGCGGCGCGAGCAGGACCTTGATGCCGGTGGAGTGCTGCACCAACACCGACTCCATGACCTCCGCGTCGACCTGATCGAACGAGCCCACGAGATCCGCGATGGTCTTGGCCTTCGGGCTCATATTCAGGATGACCGCGATGTCGCCGAATGGAAGGCTCCCGTCCACCAGCACCACCGGCTTGCCGGTCGACTGATGGAGCGCGACGGCGAGATTCGTGGAGATGGTGGTCCGGCCGACGCCGCCCTTCGGCGAGAAGAAGGTGATGATCTTGCCTTTCTCGGGACCGAGCATCGACGTGAGGCTCGGCTGCTGCTGTTGCTGTGCTGGCGCGACCTGCTGGTAGCGGGCGCGCTTCACCTTCTCGATCTCGTGGACGTGACGGATCGCGTTGACGAGCTCGTCCGCGGAGAACGGCTTGACGAGGAACTCGCGGGCGCCGGCGAGCATCGAGCGGCGCAGGTAATCCTGCTCGCCCTGGACGCTCATCATGATGATCGGCGACTCGGGCACGGTGTTGGCGATGATCTCGGTCGCGGTGATGCCGTCCATATCCGGCATGTTGATGTCCATGAGGATGACGTCCGGCCGCTCTCTCTTGGCGAACTCGACGGCCTGCTGGCCGCCGTCAGCCGACGCGACGATCGTCATGTCCGGCTCGAACCCGATCAGCTTGGCCAGGTTCTCGCGCGTCTCGATGATGTCGTCGACAACGAGGATCCGAATCTTCTCAGCCATGGATGCGGCTCATGATATGCGGCGCAACTCCAAGACCAGGGCCACCAGTGCGCCCATTCCCAGGGCCACTCCGTAGGGGATCCAGGTGTGCAATATCGCGCCCATCGTCGTGTTCTCATGCGCCCGCAGCGCCGCAAGCCGTCGGGCGCCGATGAAGCCCAATGCGATGAGCCCGCCGATGAGCGCACCCCAGATCGCGGCCTGCAGCAGGAATGAGGTGCCCCTGAGCGCGCCGACCGCCATGAGGAATTTCCCGTCCCCCGCCTTGAGGCCGCCGGCAGCGTAAAAAGGATAGGAGATCAGGAACGCGAGCACGAGGCCGGCGACGTGGTCAAGCAGCCCGCTGGAGAACATCCCGCCCGGGAAGCCCTCGACAACGCTGAGCACCAGGCCAATGACCATCGTGGGGTAGGTGACGACGTTCGGGATCCGCCGCGAGCGCCAGTCCGTGACGATGATCGTCACGACGAACGCGACGAGGATCGCGTCCTGCGCCAGCCGCACCCCGTCCATCCCGCTCTCCCCTCCGCTGATAAGGAGCGGCGCCGCCACAGGCAGCGCCGCTCCGACGTGTCGTGCTCGCCGATGAGCCTAGGTCAGGTTGTTCCCGATGTTGCTGAAGATGTTCTGGATCTGGCCGCGCAGGAAGACCATGGCGACGATCACGGCGATGGCGATGACAGCGATGATGAGGGCGTACTCGACCAGGCCCTGACCGTCGTCGTCGCGGAAGAAACGCAGGCTCTCCACGGGTATCCCCCTTTCTGCGCGGCCAGGCTGACCGAGCATCAGACCTGGAGCAACTAGGAAAGCCGTACTAACCCCTTTGCCGGGAGCGTCAGTACACTCGCCGCGCAGAGAAGGGGGTGGTTCCATGGCAACAGCCGTTGCGAACACCTATGTGACAACAGCGAAGGTCGGATTCTGGCCGCGTGCTCTCGCGACCATCATCGATGGCGTCCTCCTGGGGATCGTCGGCGCGATCCTCGGCGGACTGGCCGGTAATGGGGGGACGACCGGGAACGGTCTCGGCTTCGTCATCGGCATCGCCTACTACATGTACTTCTGGTCGTCGTACGGTCACGGCCAGACCCTGGGCAAGCGCGCGCTCTCGATCCGCGTCGTGAAGACGGACGGAACGGAGCTGACGCTCACCGACGCGCTTATCCGGTACGTCGGCCTGCTCATCAGCTTCTTCTGCCTCTTCATCGGCGTCATCTGGGTGGCATTCGACGCGAACAAGCAGGGCTGGCACGACAAGATCGCGAAGACCTACGTCGTAAAGGCATAAGCCCGGCGCGCACGGCGTGGGGGCTTCCCCCCTGCCGTGCGGCCGCGCGCACCACTGATCACGCGAGCAGAGAGAGCAGTGCCGGCCCGAGGAAGACGATGAGCAGGGCGGGCAACACACAGAACGACAGCGGAAAGAGCATGAGCACCGGCAGGCGCCGAGCCGCGGCCTCAGCGTGCCGCCGTTCCGCGTCACGGAGCACGTCGGCCTGGGTCACCAGGAGCTCCGCCAAGGGCGCGCCGAAGCGCGATGCGGACTCGACGAGCGCGGCGATCCGCGCCTCGTCCGGACCGCTCGAAGCGAATGCGGCGAACGCGACCCGCGGCGAACGGCCGAGCCGCAGATCGGCAAGGAGCCGGCGCGCCTCGGGCAGCCGCGCGACCCGTGGCGAGCGCGAGACGAGCATCGCGAGCGCGAGCTCGAACGAGAGGCCGGCATCGAGGCCGACGACCACCGCGTCGACCAACGCGGCGAGCTCAGGCGTGTCCGACGGAGCTCGCACCAGATGCCAGAGCCACGCCATGCCCACGATCTCGAGCGCGACCGCGAGCAGCGCCAGTGCGCGGCCCGGTCCGACGAAGGTGCCCAGATAGGACGGCGTCAGGATCGCAAAGAACAGCGCGCCGAGCGGCGCGAGCGCGACGAGCACGGTCGCTGAGAGCCGGCCCTGGGCGGTGAGAGCGTCGCGCTCGGTGTCGAGCGCGATGCGGCCCCGCACCAGCCGCGCGACCCGTGCCAGGCTCCGCGCGACCGGACCGCCGCTCCGGGCGAACGCGCCGAGCACGATCGCGAGCGGCGCGAGCTCGGCGGCCGGCACGACGCCTTCGTACGCCGCGAGCGCGCGACCGATCGGCTCGCCGAGGCGAAGGGAAACGCTCGCTCCGGCTGTGGCGCGCGCAAGCGAGTGCGGCAGCGTCGGGGCCACCTCGCGGAACGCGAGCTCGAGCGACAGACCAGCGGCGAGCGCAGCGCCGAGCGTGTCGATGAGCGCAGGCAATGCGGCGCGCGCGTCACGCGCCGTTCGCCTTTTTCGGATCGCCCCGATCGCCTTGTCGCGGGGCAGCACGCCGACGATCAAGGCGACGCCGATGAGCGCGAGTACGACGCTCAGGTGCGGACCGCGTGCAGCACGTACCCGCCGCCGCCGGCCTCCGAGTCAAGCTCCGCGATCTCGACGATGCGCCGCCGACCGTCGCGATCGCGCTCCTGATGGACGACGATCTCGATGCCTCGGCGGATCTGCTCCTGGATCGCGGGTAGGGGCAGCTCGAGGCCGGCCATCATTGCCATCGTCTCAAGCCGCAGGAGCGCGCGGTATGCGCTGCTCGCATGCGCCGTCGTGAGTGAGCCGCGGTGTCCGGTGTTCATCGCCTGGAGCATGTCCAGCGCCTCACCGCCGCGCACCTCTCCGACCACGATGCGATCGGGGCGCATGCGAAGCGCGTTCCGCAGCAGCGCGCGTGTGTCGATGGTGCCGGTACCTTCCACGCTCGCCGGGCGCGTCTCGAGCGCGACGACGTTCGGCTGCGGCAAACGAAGCTCGGCCGCGTCCTCGATCGTGACCACCCGCTCGTCGTCGCCGATGGCGAAGGCCAGCGCGTTGAGGGTCGTGGTCTTGCCGCTCGACGTGCCGCCGGAGACGAGGATGCTGCGCCGTTGCCGCACGCTGTCCACGAGGAAACGCATCTGGTCCGGCGAGGCGGTGCCGCGGCGGACCAGATCGTCCGGATCGAGCGGCCGTGACGAAAAGCGGCGGATGGTGAGCACCGGGCCCTGGATCGCGATCGGCGGGATGACGGCATGGACGCGCGACCCGTCCGGCAGCCGCGCATCGACGACGGGCTGCGCGATGTCGATGCGTCGTCCGAGCGGCGCGACCAGCCGCTCGATCAGGACAAGGATGTCCTCGGCGTCCCTGAAGCGGATCGGCGTGAGCTCGATGTGGCCGTCGCGCTCGACCCAGACGCCGCGCATCCCGTTGACCATCACCTCGCTCACGTGCTCGTCCCGCAGGAGCGGCGCGATCGCACCAAGACCGAAGAAGCGGTCATCGAAATGGCGCTCGAGCTCGCGGAGTTCGGCGCTGGAGAGCGCGATCCGCTCGTCCGACGCGGCCTGGCGCAGCAGCGAAGCGAGCTGATCCGGGCGCGGCCGGCCATCGGCCGTTTCGCGGAGCCGGAGGAGCAGCGCGTGCTCGAGGCGATCGCGGATCGCTGTCACGTCGCGTCGATCGCGAGCAGCTCGGCAAGCTCGTCATACGCCCGACCCAGCGCACCGGACACCGCGCCGCGCCGCTCGAGGCTCTCGCCGATCGCGGGCTCGTCGCGTGGGAGCACCCGGAATGCCCCGTCGATGCCGGCCTGCGAGGCGACGATCCAGGCGCCCTCCGGTACGTCCGCGGCCGCGAGGGTCGCGACGGACGCCGGGTCTGCATAGGACAGGACGAGCACTCGGTCGCTATGCGCCACAGCTGCCCGGCCCCGCTCGTCGGCGAGCACCGGCGCATCGACGACGACGATGTCAGCGAGCGAGCGCGCGACGGTCAGTGTGCCCACGAGCGTGTCGGTGGACGGAATGCGCGGCGGGCCACCGATGACCGACAGCCGCGGCTCGACGCTGGTCGCGACGAGCTCGACGTGCTCGGCTCGCAGCTCGCCCGCGAGCGCCTCGAGCTCCGACCACGGTCGCGGGTCCGCGCCCAGCCACCAGCCGAGGGCGCCGGTCCCGGTCGCATCGACCGCAAGGACGCTGTACGAGTCCGCGAGGCGGCGGACGAGGTTCGCCGCGCACAGCGAGCGCCCGACGCCGCCGCGAGCGGCCGTCACGGTCACGACGCGCGTACGGTCGCGCGCGGGTCGCGGCAACAGCTTCGCTACCAATGGGCCGATCGCGTCCGGCTTGGCCGAGGTCACCACCGCCATCCCGTCGACGCCGAGAGCGGAGAAGCAGGCGGACTGCTCCTCCGTCGCGACGAGGATGCGCGGGATCGCGGGTGGATGCGCGGCGGCCCGCTCTGCGGCACCCGTACACCGCAGGTCGACGAGCACCAGGCGGGGCGGCGTTGACTCCTCGAGACCGAGGACCTCGCACGCGGCGCGGAGCTCGTCCCCGCCATATATCGCGACCCGCGTCATCGCGTTGAGCGAAGGAGCGGGATGAGCAGCTGCCCGCTGGCGCGCGCGACACCGAGCGCCGTCGCATCGTCGGCCCCGGTCCCGAAGACAACGGCGCGCTCATCCGCGGAGACGACGAGCAGATCGAATGCGACAGCGGTCGCATTGGCCCGCTCGCCCGGGCGCAGCGCGAGCACATCCACCCGATCGCCGGGCCGAAGCCCCGCGATCGGCGCGGCGAACCACGCGACGGGCACCGAGATCGCCCACGTGCTCGGGGCGAGCGACTCCGCCATGGTCGCCGGCGCCGCACCGCCCGCCGTAGACGGCCCACCGCGCAAAGCAATGACGGCGGAGAGCGCGATGAGGAGCGCGCCGCCCACGCCGAGCATCGCCCGGCGTGGAGGCCTGCGGCGCGCGGCCGCCGTCAGGGTCGGCAGCATCGGCTATCGATCGACGCGCGCTGCGGGTGCGATCCAAGCACCAGCGCGACCTCGATCGACCCCTTCACGGCGCGGACGGTCATGTTCTTTACCGCGTGGCCGCCGTTCGCGGCTGCGAGTGCGTCGGCCGCGCCGCGTATCCGTTCGACGAGCAGTGGGTCGGACAGGAACGCATCGAGCTCGGAGCGGCTCGGCATGGCGCGCGGCCCTCCCGCCTCATCACGAAGCGAGGCACGGAAGGCGAGCTCCGCGTCGGCGAGCGCGGCGCCCGCCGCCTCGACCGCGGCCTCGCCCGCGCGCCGCTCGCGCGCGTCGACGAGGATGCGGTCCTGCGCGGCACGCAGGCCGACGATCGTCGCGGCGGCAATGCCGAGGGCCAGCACCGCGAGAACGAGCGCCTGTCCGCGGTCGCCGCTCACGGCGTCCACTCCATCGCGCGAGCGGCCTCGCTCCGGACCACCAGTGGAGGCAGGCCGATGAACGACAGTGGCGCGGCGAGCGCGTAACGCAGGCGGATGACCACCACGGTCCCGCGTGGATCGCTGCCACGCTGGGCGAGGGGCGGCTCGATCGAAACCTCGACATCCCCCGCCGGGACCGGCGCGGACGCGGCCGCGATGGTGGCTCGCGCCAGACGGTCGTCGTTGGTCAGCGCGACCGTTCGGGCGCCCTCGGCCGCGGCGTGGGTCAAGGCAAGCCGCGCGACTCCGATCTCCGACAGCTCCCCGATCGCCAGCGCGAGGACGAGCAGGATCGGAAGGACGAGGGCGAACTCGACGAGGGCCTGCCCGCGGTCGCCGCTCACCCGCGCCGCACCGCGCGTAGCTGGATCGCGGCGGGTTGGCGCGTGATGAGGCGCAACAGCGGGTTGGTCCTTAGCGCACCCACGAGGCAGCAGCCAGCGCCCAGACCGACGAGCAGGAGGAGCAACGCCACGTGCTCTGACGCGAAGTCGGCGACGTCGGTGCGCAGGCCGGAGAGCGCGTCGCGATGTTCCGCGGGGACGGCGCGAGTTTCGATCGTGGATCTGATGAGCCGTAGCGCCTCGGGATCGCGGGTCACGGCACCATGCCCGTCGATGTAGCCCTGAAGGTCGGACGGCCAGAGGGTCCGCGAGGTGACGCCCGGATCCGTGGCGTCGCTCGCGGTAACGGTGAAGTCCGTCGGCGCCCGCAGGTCGAGCCGCGTGACACCGAGCGGCGGCGGGACCGGGCGCGCCTTTGCGAGGCCGCGGGCGACGGGACTTCCCGGGTCGATCTTCGGCGAGAACATCGCGCGGACCGGAAGGGAGTCATCGCCGATCGCATCGAGGAACGACGAAGTCGTTGCGAGCGCCGACGAGCCGCTGTGGGGCGACGCGAGCGCGATGTAGGTCGCGACACCATCGCTCGCCGATAGACCGGCGGAGAACGCGCGGTCCGCGACGACGCCACCCATCGAGTGGGCGACGATGTGGACGGCCGGGTGGGTCGCTCCGATCGCGCGGATCTCGTCACGCAAGTGGACCGCGTTGACGTCGATGTCACCGTACGCATCGAACGGGTGCTCGGGGTCTGCACCAAAGCGGTAGATCTCATACCGCGGGTCGCCGAACAGGGTGGCGATCAACGGATCGAACGTGCCGTCGGGCGCGGCGCTGTTCAGGCCCGAGACAAGAATGATCGCCTCCTTCGCGCTCGGTACGGGGACCCTGACCGGCGCGAGCTCGGGCACTTCGGTCGGGCGAAGGACGGTACGGGTCGGACGATCCGCGCGCGGGGGCCGCGACGGACCGTCGTCCCCGGCGGCGACGATCGCTCCTGGTCCGAGGACCGCAGCGAGACAGATCCCGAAGGAGAGCACCGCATTCCCGGCGCGGAGCGATCGCAGCACGGATGCGATGGAACACGCATGAGGACCGCGCGCAGATGGGACGCCCGACCGGTACGCGGGTACCGGCTAGGTGCGGGTCCTCGCGACCTCCGCGGCCTGCGCCTGCGCGGCGTACTCGTCGGTGTCGTCGAGCGGCGCGAGCGCGATCTCGCCGTGGCGGCGCGCGAGGCCCCACGAAATGAGCTGGTCAGCGAGCCAGGGGTTCTTCGGCAGCGCCGACCCGTGGAGGTAGCAGCCGACGACCTTGCCCTGCACCGCGCCCTCGGTCTTGTCGCTGCCGTTGTTGCCATGTCCCGCGAGCACGCGGCCGAGCGGCTTGGCCTGCGGTCCGAGGTACGTGTAGCCCGAGTGGTTCTCGAACCCGACCAGCCGTCTGCCGTCATCGGTCTCGCACAGCAGGTTGCCGACGAAGCGCATCCTGCCGGCCTTCGTCGTCACGTCGAGGACGCCGAGGCCAGGGATCGGATCGCCGAACTCGGGCACGTACTCCGTGCCGAGGAGCTGGTAGCCGCCGCATACGGAGAACACCGCGGCGCCGCCCGCGATCGACCGGCGGAGCATGTCGCCGTTCGGTCCGGCGAGGTCCGCGCCGACGATGTCCTGTCCCTGATCCTGCCCGCCGCCGAAGAAGTACACGTCGGCCCAGTCCGGATCGAAGCGCGACTGGCCCGCGGTGAAGGCCCGCGTCTCCACATCGATACCGCGCCACTTCGCGCGCTGGGTCAGCGCGATCACGTTGCCGCGGTCGCCGTAGATCGACATGAGGTCGGGATAGAGGTGGCCGATGCGCAGATCCATCGCCATCAATCTTCCCAGAACTGCCCGACGAATCCGAGCTTCGCGAGCGCGTCCCGCAGCGACAGCATCGCGGTGTACGTCGCGATGACCACGAGCTCGTCCCCCTCTGGCGTCGCGTCGATGGCCGCGCGGATGGCGGGGACCCAGCCGTCCACGACAGCGACGTGATCGTTCGGCACCCCGGCGTACTTGAGGCGCAGCGCGAGGTCGCGCGCGCGAAGGCCGGTGATCGTCGCATGCTCGATGCGCGGCGCGAGCGCCTCGAAGTCCGCGTCCCAGATCCACGAGACGTCGCGCGAGTCGGCATCGCGATCGTTGAGCGCGCCGAGGATCCGCGGCCGGCGGTCCGTCTCGAGGAGCGCGCCGATCGCGGCGTTGAAGCCAGCCGGATTCTTCACCAGCATCAGCCGCAGCCGCCGGCCCTCGGCCTCCACGATCTCGAGCCGCCCGAACGCCGGCTTGAACCCCTTGAGCGCACGTGTCGCGGTCGGCAGCGAGATGTCGAGGGCGCGCGCCACCGCGAGCGCCGCGAGCGCGTTGTACGCGTTGTACAGGCCGGGAAGGGGCACGACGACGTCATCGATGGCGCTCGCGACCGTGCCGCCGAGGGTGATCTCGCTCGCGTTCGCGCCGAGCCGGACGCTCGCCGCCGCAAGATCGCGGCGCGGCCGCTCGAGCCCGCAGTGAGCGCAACGCCAGTCGCCGACGTGCGCGAGGATCACACGGGTGTAGTGGAGCGGCTGCTTGCAGCGCGGGCAGCGGGTCGCGTCACTGATGTCCTGAGGGACCGTGCCACCCACCGACGGGTCGTCGACACCGAAGTACAGGACCGGCCCGCGGTGCGCGTTGCCGAGGTACGCGACGATCGGGTCGTCCGCGTTGAGGATGAGCGTCGTCGTGTCCGGCAATCGGGCGATGGCCTCGGCGATGCGCCGTGCGAGCGCGTCGATCTCGAAGTAGCGGTCGAGCTGGTCGCGGAAGAGATTTGTGACGACGAGCACGCGCGGGGTGAGGCGCGAGAGGACGCGCGGCACCGAGGCCTCGTCGACCTCGAAGACGCCGACATTGCCGCGGAGCTCGCCGCCCCACGTCGCGTCGGCGAGGAGCGCGGCCGCGATGCCACGATCGAGGTTGGAGCCCGACCGGTTGTGGACCGGCGCCCAGCCGGCGGCGCGGACGATGTCGCTCAGCATCCGCGTCGTCGTCGTCTTCCCGTTCGTGCCGGAGACGCAGACCGTGCCGTGCGTGAGCGTCGCGCTGAGCGACGCGATCGCGTTCGGCGCGAGGTTCAGCGCGACGATGCCGGGGAGCGCCGTCGCCCCACGGCCGAGCCGCTGCAGGGCGAGGCGCGCGACCTTGCCGGCCGCGACGGCGGCGATGGTGCGGGGATCGCGCGAAGTCACGCCCAGAACGGTAGGCGGAACGTTAGGCGCCGGCCGGCTGGACCTCTCGGAGGAGAAGCTCGAGCTCGTCGACGGCCCGTCCGAGCCGGAGGGCGAGCGCCTTCGCGACGTCGCCGTTCGCGCTCGCGATCTGGAGCGTGCCCTCAGCCTCGAGGCGCGCGAGGAGCGCGACTGCGCGGCGGAGCCGGGAGATCGTGAGCGACGCGGGGAGCGTGCGGCGCAGCTGCGCAACACGCTCCTCGACCTTCTCGAGCCGGCGCTTGAGCTCGTCCTCGAGATCCTCGTTGGCCAGGCCCTCGAGGCGCTTCACCTCGGCCTGGAGCGCACCGAGATCGCGGGCGACCACCTGGGCGGCCTTCTCGAGCGAGTAGCCCTTCTCGAGGGCCTGCCGGATCCGGATGACCTTCTCCATGGCGAACACGTCGTAGTCGTGGTCGTCGTTGGTGGACGGCTTCACGAGGCCCTTCTTGGTCCAGTAGATGAGCTGCCGCGGGGTCACATTGCAGACCCTGGCGGCCTCCGCCGCGGAAAGGCGCAGGCGCTGGATCACCTCGCCGTCGTTCGCGATCAGTACCTGCGCAAGGATGTCCTGCGCGTCGCGGTCGGCCACCTTCGCTCCCCCTCTTGCCCGCTCGGCGCAGCCGGTGGCGGGAGGCGACGAGTGTGCTTGGGCCCTTTGGACGTGTCAAGAAGTTAGACAGGTGGTCGATACCGGACCACGACCGGTCGGCCGCGCCAAGCTCCGGCTTCAGGAGCTTCCCCGTTGCGTTAGGGCTGGAACAGTTTCCAGTGCCCCTCGGAGACGACCTGGGCGGCGCCGTCGACCACCCTGATGGCGGTCTCATCGTCGATCGCGTACGTCGGCGCAGGAATCCGTGCGGCCCACCTCTCTGCGTTGGCCAAGGAAGCGTCGGGGTGGTCCGCGTGCTCCAGGTGCGGGATCACCGCGAAGTCAACGAGTCCCGCTCCCTGTCCCGTGACCAGGATTCTGTTCACGTCACCTTGGGGCGTGGCGAAGACGATGTCCTCGGACTTCAGCGGTCCATCGCTCCAGCGGGGCGGTTCGTGGTAGGTCTCGACAAAGGTGGAGGTAGCAGCGATGCTCCCGGCGCTCACCCCCACGTAGACGGCCTCGGAGCGCAGCGTCGGCAGGAGGCGGGTCAGACCGGAGCGCCGCATCCAGTTGGCGAGAAACAGGGCGTCGCCGCCCCATACCAGCAGCGCGTCGGCGTCCCGTACCGTTGGCACCCAGGCAGCCTCCTCGATGCTCGGCAGCGCCGTCAGCTCCAGGACCCCCAATGATTTCCAGCCCAGTTCACACAACGGCGATGAAGCCTTGCCGCAGATCGCCCGCCACGCCATGCCGGGCCCGCCGGGAAAGGGGTAGATGGCCGTGGGGATAAAGAGGGCGTTGGACTCGGCGATCGGCTTGTCCAGCAGGTCAACCAGCGCGTCGTGGATGCTGCTGTTCTTGATCCCGGACGATGTCAGGAGAGCTCTCACGTCCCTACCTTCCTGAGTGCTGGTGAAGGTGCCTCGGCGGATCGCCTGGCGGGCGACACTACCTGGCCTTCTTCGGACGCTCCCGCTTCGGCGGCGCCAGCGCCTGGCGGTAGGCGACCTTCACGTTCACGTGATACCGCGTGATGCCTTTGGGACCCAGATCCGCCCATTGCCGCGCGATCTCAATGGCGATCGGCTCGTCGACCTCGGTCCGCGCAGCCTTGACCGCCGCCTTCACCGCGGCGTCCCAGCCAGTCTGCGCAGAGCCGCTCGCCTCATGCAGGCGGACCACGACAGGAGCGGCCTTGGTGCTAGCGGCCCTTTGGCGGGTAGCCCTCAAGGCCGTACTCCTTGATCTTGGCGTAGAGGAGGCGGCGGTAGATGCCGAGCATCTCGGCTGCCTTGGAGCGGTTGCCGTTGGCGTCGCGGAGGGCCTTCATGATCAGGTCCTTCTCGAACTGCGCGACGGACTTCTTGAAGAACGAGCTATCGCCCTTGAGCTCCTCGCCGCCATCGCCCTCTTCGCCGTCGCCGGCCTCGTGCTCTCCGAACGGGAGCTCGCGGCTGGTGATGATCTGGCCCCGCGAGAGGACGACCGCGCGCTCGATGACGTTCTCGAGCTCACGGACGTTGCCCGGCCAGTTGTATTCGATGAGGCGGCGGATGGCCTCTTCGCTGATCGCGGCCGGCTGCGCCGTCGCGCTGTAGCGGTGCTTCGCGAGGAAGTGCTCCACGAGGGACGGGATGTCCTCCTTGCGATCGCGGAGCGGCGGCATGTGGATGTTGATGACGTTCAGCCGGTAGTAGAGGTCGTCGCGGAACTTCTGCTGCTCGACGCTCTTCTGCAGATCCTTGTTCGTCGCGCAGACGATCCGGATATCGACCTTGATCGGCAGGTTCGAGCCGATGCGCTCGAGCTTGCGCTCTTGCAGGACGCGCAGAAGCTTGGTCTGCGTGGCAACGGTCATCTCACCGATCTCGTCGAGGAAGATCGTCCCCTTGTCGGCCATCTCGAATCGACCGCGGCGCTGCGTCATTGCGCCGGTGAACGAGCCCTTCTCGTGACCGAAGAGCTCGGCCTCGAGGAGCGTCTCCGGGAGCGCGGCGCACGAGACCTTCACGAGCGGGCCGGAGCGGCGGTTCGAGTTGAAATGGAGCGCCTCGGCGACGAGCTCCTTGCCGGTGCCGCTCTCGCCGGTGATGAGGACGGTCGCGTCGGCCTTCGCGACCTTGCCGATGGTCTTGTAGACCTCCTGCATCGCGGGCGAGTTGCCGACGATGCGCTCCGTCTGGACCAGCGTGCTGATCTCGTCGCGAAGGACCTCGACCTCTTGGGTGAGGTCCTGGTAATCAAGCACCCGCTTGACCGTGTGCGAGATCTTGTCGAGCTCGAAGGGCTTGGTGATGTAGTCGAAGGCCCCGAGCTCCATCGCGCGGATCGCCGCGTTCGAGCTACCAAAGGCCGTCATGATCAGGACCGCGGTCTTGGGGTTGGTCGCTTTGACGCGGGAGAGCGCCTCGATACCGTCGAGCTCCGGCATGCGGACGTCCATGATCACCAGGTCAGGGCTCGATTCCTTGACCTTATCGACCACTTCGATGCCGGTGGACGCTTCGACCACAGCGAAGCCCTCATCGGCGAGGAGCTGCTTCAGCAGTGATCGGATGGATGCATCGTCGTCCGCGACCAAGATCGTCTTCTGAGCCACTGTTCTGTACGGTTCCTTCCCGCAAACTCCGGTAACGGAGGCTCGGAACGCCCCCTTGCTCCCCGGTTCGGCGAATGTTGTCCCGCATAGCGTACATGTTGTCAAGTCAGGCAGACGAGGAAGCAAGCCCAGTCGCGAGCTGACCGGCTTTCGGTCAGGGCACGCGGCTGACC
The DNA here is from genome assembly GCA_038227105.1 of Candidatus Limnocylindria bacterium. Classification (GTDB taxonomy): domain Bacteria; phylum Chloroflexota; class Limnocylindria; order P2-11E; family P2-11E; genus UBA4735. Next base: position 47,868 of record JBBRQB010000016.1, read on the forward strand.
ACCGGGACGAAGCGCGCTGTGAAGATGGCGGTTCCGAGGGTGACCAGCCCGGCAACTGCGATCAATTGGGCAGCCCCAACGATGTCGGCGAGGACTCCGCTCACCACGATGATGGGCAGCCAACTCAGATTGGTGATCGCGATGCGCGCGCCAAAGACTCGGGCTCGCATGTCTGGGGGTGTGCCCTCTTGAAGGATCGTGACGGTCGGGACGTAGTAGACGATGTTCGTCACGCCGAGGAGAGCGAATAGAGCGAGAGCTATTGGGAAGGATGGGGACAAGGCGATCAGCAGGATGACGAGTCCCGTTGCGGCAAAGCCGATGACGAGGAGCCGACCCTTCCGAATGCGATTCAAGTAGGCAGGCAGGGCCACGCTGGCGACCACCGCGCCGAACGCGATCGCGGCCTCGGCCGCGCCGTACTCGACCGCCCCGATCTGCACATCGCCCCCGGCGAATCGAGCCACGAGAAAAGCCGGAGTCAAACCATTGATCACCGGATTCGACACCTGAGCTGCGAGGGACACGAGCGTATTCGACCAAAGAACGGCTGACCGCCTCAGGAAGACGAGCCCTTCGCGAGCATCATCTAGAAGTCTCGACCAGGTCAGTCCGTGAGACGTCTCAACGACCGAAACCCGAAGCAGCAAGATCGCGGAGATCGCAAAGGTCGCGGCGTCCACGAAGAAGGCGTTCTCACCTGCCGTGGCCACGAGGACGCCGCCGGCGAGCGCGCCCCCGATCTCGACCGCGCGGTCGGACGCGACGACAAGTGCATTGCCGGAGGCCAGACGATCCGGCGCAACGAGAGCCGGGATGATGGCGATCCGAGCAGGACCAAAGACGGCGCCACATACGCCGGCGATCAATACGACGAGGAACACGGCGCCAAGCGGCGCGTTGACCGCGAGAAGCACTGGGATGGTCGCGATAAGCCCGGCCCTTACGACATCGCACCACAACATTGCGCGTCGGTGACCCATGGCGTCCGCGACCGCGCCGCCGAAGAATCCGAACACCGCGTTGGGGATCGTTGCGATCAACACCGCGATGGCCGTGAACAGCGCGGAGTGCGTCTGTCGGTACGTCACGTAGGTCAAGCCCACCAACGTGATTGGATCGCCGAACCTGCTGATCACCTGGGCGAGCCAGAAGAACGCGAAGTTTGGTGAACGGACGTCGCGCTTCACGACGGCCCCCTCGACAAACGACTGAAGCCAGATGAACGGGATCAGGAAGCCGCCGAGTGCGAGCAGGAAGTCTCCGACGCTATAGACCGATCGGACGATGCCCACGGGCACGATGTCGCCCAGGAACGGGAGTTTCGTACCGGGACCCATCAAAGCGTGCAGGCTGTCCGTCGGAAGTGGTGCGCCGACAGCCAAGACGGTGGCCGCGTCGTAGGGCATTCCTGAATTGAGCGCCACGACCAGGATGTTCATTGCCGTGCCGGTCGCGATCAGGA
>JBBRQB010000017.1:0-46846 GCA_038227105.1 Candidatus Limnocylindria bacterium
CGTGCGCAGGTAGTCATCGACGAACGCGTTGTTCACCCCGCGCGACCGTTCTCTCGCCGGCTTCGCCTTGGCAAGGTAGTAGGGCTTGTTCCGCTCGTAGTGCTCGCGTCCGTACTCACGACAGCAGGGGAGGCAGTACGAGCGACGCGTTCCCCGCGTCTTGTCCTTGATCGGAAATGCCTCGCTGGGCTTCGAGCTGTGGCAGCGCGCGCAGACACGTGTCGATGCGGTCACCTTGGCCACCTTGGAGATCGGCTGCGGTCTGGCCTCCGCGCCGTAATCTCTTCGTACGCATGTTCTAACTGAAATACCCCGGAAAGTCAAGCGTTTTCGCGCATTTCGTGCCCGATCTCGTACCGGCCGTCCGCCAGCTCTCGGATCGGGACGTCATGCAAGCGTTGGCACGGCGGGTGCCTTTCAAGCGCGCGCATGCAACCCCTCCCGGCCACCGACGGCGAGCCGAAGCCCGACATCGTCGACAGCCTCCAGCAGAGCGATCTCAAACGCTGGTCGCCGCGACGAGCGGGGATGCCCGCGCTCCTCGACTGGTGGCCGAGCTACGTCGCCCTTGTCGCGCTCATGCTCGTCGCTGTCATCGCCGCATCGCGGCTGCTGCTCGACGCGCTCGTCCCGTTCGCCCACGTCATCCTCGTGTTCTCGCTCGCCGCAGCACTGACGTTCGCCGTGGCTCCGCTCATCGGCCGCCTGGAAGACGCCATGCCACGTCCACTGGCGGTGGCGATCGTGTTCGTCGGGCTCCTCGCGTCGTTGGCGCTGTTCGCATTCCTCATCGCGCGCCCGCTCACGAACGAAGGCCAGGCGCTCGCGGACAAGATCCAGGAGTACTACGAGGCTGTCCAGGGCAAGCGGCCGCTCGTGATCGGCGATCAGCCGCTCCCTAGCGGTGTCCAGGACCAGATCCGCGCGATCGTCACGGCGCAAGGTCCGGATCTCGCCGCGCGGTCCGCGGGCCTCGTCGTCGCGATGCTCGCCGTCATCCTCGACCTCGCGATCGTCCTGGTGGTCACGTTCTACCTGCTGCTCGACGCACGCCGCTTCAAGGCGATCGTCCTTCGCACGCTCGAGCCCGCGAACCGTACGGCCGCGCGCCGTGTGTTCAGCGAGATCGCGCGTGTCTTCGGCGCATATCTCCGCAGCCAGCTCATCGTCGCGATCTCGCTGGGTTTGCTGGTCACGATCGCTCTCTCGCTGCTGGGCGTGCCGTACGCCGTTCTCCTCGGCGTGTTCGCAGGCCTGGTTGAGCTGATCCCGATGCTCGGCCCGTTCCTCGGCGCGATCCCGGCGATCCTCGTCGCGTCCACGCATCCGTTCCCGATGGTCCTCTGGGTGGCGATCGCGTTCGTCGTGATCCAGCAGGTCGAAAGCAACATCCTCGTGCCGCGGCTCACAGGCAACGCCGTCGGGCTGCACCCGCTCGCAGCGATGCTCGCGCTGCTTGCCGGGTTCGAAGCGGGCGGCGTCGTCGGAGCGTTGTTCGCGGTGCCGATCGCCGGCCTGATCTGGGTGCTCGTCTCGACGACGGTCCTCGCCTGGCGCGGCCGTCGGATCGAGCTGCAGCGTCGCCTTCAACGGGTCCGACCGTGGCGCCCACGCCGGAGGCGCGCCCGCGCCGTCTAGCGGACGGCTACGTGACGGCCGGCCATCGCCGGCATTGGCTCTTCGTCATCCTCAGGACGTTCGGTCGCGCTGATCACGACGCTGGTCGCCACCGCGAGGATCGCGCCGACGACTGCCGACACGAAGAGGATCCCGTCAGCGGGACGCCCCGGCGACTGCGCGAGCGGTGCCCACGTCACGAACAGCATGTAGAGCACGGCCGCGCCGGTCGAGACGCCGATCGTCGTCGCGAAGATGTACAGCGCGAACCAGCGCTTGGGCTGACGCAGGACGGTGTCGAACAACACGCGAAGGAGCCGGCTCACGCTCCACACGACGAGCGCGGCGATCGCCCACGCGATCATCGTGCCGATCCAGGTGACGTCCGCGCCGCTGACGCGGGACAGGATGCCGGTCATCTGGCCCAGGAGCGTGGTCGGATCGAGAAGCTGGAACAACGGACCGAACCGGTCGGACGACCCGCCCTGAAGCGCACCGACGATGGCGCTCTTGGCCTCCGAGGCGCGACCCGCGCTGAACAACGACTCCTGCTGGAGGCTGAAGCCGGTCTGCACGAACGCTCCGAGCGCCTGACGGCCCGACGCGATCGCGAAGAGCATCGTCATCCCCGCGCCCGCGAGCACAGTGACGACGCCGCCGAGACCGTGGATCGCGGACGCTGAGAGGATCAGGGCCGGCGCGAGACCGAACGGCGCCGTCACGGGCATCGAGATCGCGAGTGCGGTGCGCTCAGCCGAGACGTCGCGAAGCCAGAGCCACAGCCCGAGGATGGCCCACAGGACCGCGAAGCCGGGAACGAACAGGAACAGCAGTGCGGTCTCGAGGATCCAGCCGATCGTGAGTGCGAGCCCGAGCTGGCCGGCGAGCCCGATGATCAGGACCAGCCCTGCGCCGAGCGCGGCGGGGATCGGCCCGAAGCCGGCGAGCATCGTGAGGCCGAACAGCGGGAGCGCGCCCAGCGCGCCGTAGAAGGCGCGGCGGATCGGCTGTCCGTAGCGGGACAGCAGCGCGACGACCGGGCTCTGCTCCACACCGGGGACGAAACCGCGCAGCGGCTCGGTCATCACGTGCGGCGCGTAGTCCTCGAGATTTCCGTGATGGATCGGCGCGGTCTGCGCCTGGAGCGTCTTGGTGAGCTCGTTGCCGATCTCGGTCGCCTTCAGATAGCGCAACGCCGGATCCTTCGCGAGCGCCTTCAGCACGACCGTGTCGACGTCCTTCGGCAGCGATGGCCGCAGGTGGCTCGGGGGCACGGGCGGGCGCACGACGTGATCGCGCAGGAGCACGGCGGCGTTGCCACTCGTGAAGGGCGGCTTTCCGACGAGCATCTCGTACAGGACGAGACCAAGGCCATACACATCGGAAGCGACGGACGCGGGCTTGCCCTCCACGCGCTCCGGCGCCACGTACAGCGCGGTCGCGAAGAGCTGCGGAGACTCGGAGTCCTCCTGCGGTGTGCGCGCGATCCCGAAGTCGCAGATCTTCGGCTGGTCGTTCTGATCGAGCAGGATGTTCGACGGCTTCATGTCCGCGTGGATGATCCCTCGAGAGTGCGCGAACGCGAGGCCGTTCGCGATCCCATCGGTGAGCCGGACGGCGTCGGCGAGCGGGAGCGCGCCCGTCCGCTCGATGCGCTGCTTCAGCGACGAACCGGAGACGTACTCCATGACGATGAACGGAAGGCCATCCACTTCGCCGACATCGAAGACGCCGACGATGTTCGGATGCGAGAGCTGCGCGAGCGCGCGAGCTTCTTTGACGAAAAGCTTCCGGAGGGTGTTGTCCGCGGCGGCATGCGGGTCGAGGACCTTGATCGCGACCTCGCGACCGAGCGCGGTGTCCTGCGCGAGATAGACCTGCGAGGACCCGCCGGTGCCGATCGGCTCGATGATCCGGTACAGCTGGTCGAGGATGCGATCCACTCCGAGCTCCGTGGCGCGGCGCGATCGTTCGGCGCCGGGCGTGCCCACGATAGCCCCGGGCCTGCGGTCGAAAGCATCGATCAGCCGATTCGCCATTCCGTGTCCCCCGTCGCCCGCGCGTGCTCCTCGTATGGAACGAGGAGCGAGCATGCGCGTTATTGCGTGGCGCGGACCGGGGTCATGGGACCAATTGTTTGGCGACCGAGACCCGTTCGATACGGGCCTCGGTCCGGCGGTTCAGACCCGCTTTAGGGCGTGGGTGGCGCGCTCGGCTTGAGCGGTGCGGCAGGGCGCGGTGCGGGCTTCGTGAAGGAATGCTGAAGGAACCGGGTGACCTCGCCGGCGATCTTCGTCTTCAGTGCCGCGGCCTGATCCGCGCTCAGCTTGTTCGCGGCGACGGCCTGGTCGATCTTGTCGCTCGCGTTCTTCGTCAGCAGAGCGGCAAGGCCCGAGACGCTCTTGTTCTGCGCCGCCGCGATGGCCGCGATGCTCTTGCCGGCGCGCAGCTGCGCGGCAAGGTCGCGTGCGTTGAGACCGAGGTAGGTGGCCGCGGTACGTGTCATGTCACCGCTGAAGGATCTGATGGTCGATGCCTGCGGGCGCACCGGGGCTTTCGGCTTCGGCGCGGCGGCCTGGTCGTCGAGCGCTTTGAGGATCGCGTCCTCCTGCGCCTGGGTGATGGTGCCTTTCGTGACGAGCGCGTCGAGCGTCGCTTTGAGCTTCGTCCGTGGGGACTCGCGATCTGCGAGCGCACTCACGCCGGGCGGCGCCACGTTCGCTTGCTCGGCCGGGGGCGCCTGGAAGCTCGCGAAGGCGACACCGCCGGCGAGCGCCGTGGTGAACGCGCCGGCCACGGCGACCAGCGCCCATGTGTTCTTCAGACCCGCCATCGCACCCTCCCGAGCCACTCGAAACGCCCTCTATCTGTACCACCCAACGGCCCCGGGCGTGGTGACCGTACGGGCTCGCTGCAGCGTTCTTACGAACTGCTGACAATCTCCGGATGCCGCCGCTCCGGGTCGCCTTCGCCGCCGCCGAGGCCGCCCCGTACGCGAAGGTCGGCGGGCTCGCCGATGTCGCGGGGTCGCTGCCCCAGGCCCTCGCCCGGCTCGGCTGCGAGGTTTCGCTCTACCTCCCGCTCCACGGCACCATCGACCGGGCGACGTGGGGGATCCGCGCCGACGCGCCGGAGCGCTCTGTCCCATATGGCGCATCGCACGTGCGCGTCGCGTACCCGTCGGTCGAGCGCGACGGCGTGCGCGTCGTGTTCGTCGCGAACAAGCGCGTGGGCCGCGACAAGATCTACGGCGAGCCTGACGACGCGAAGCGCTACGCGTTCTTCTGCCGCGCGGTCGCGACCGCGCTCGAGGACGACGAGGCCGACGTGGTGCACGCGCACGACTGGCATGCCGCGCTGCTAATCCCGATGATCGCGAAGCGGTCACCGAGCGTGTTCACGATCCACAACCTCGCGTACCAGGGGAAGACGTCCGCGGAGATACTCGCTCCGGTCGGCCTGCCGAAGGCGAAGCTGCCGGTCGAGCAGCCCGGCGAGTGCAATCCGATGGCGCGAGCGATCACCCGCGCGGACATCGTGAGCACCGTGAGCCCGCGCTACGCGCTCGAGATCCTCACGCCCGAGTTCGGCGAGGGCCTCGACGGACCGCTGCGCGAGCGCAAGGCCGATGTGCGCGGCATCGTCAACGGCATCGACACGGACGCGTTCGATCCTTCCCGCGATCCGCACATCGCGGCGCGGTACTCGGCGGACGATCAACGCGGAAAGGCCGAATGCAAGGCTGCGCTGCAAGTGGAGGGCGGCCTGCGCGTCGATGCCGCGGTACCCCTGCTCGGCGTCATCGGCCGTCTCGTCGAGCAGAAGGGCGTGGATCTGCTCACGGCCGTGGCCCCTGATGTTCTCGAAGGTGGCGCGCAGATCGCGGTGCTCGGAACGGGGGACCCGGCGTACGAGGAGCGCTGGCGCAAGCTGCGCGAGCGGTATCCGTCCCGACTGTTCCTGACCCTCGGCTTCGACGCTGCGCTCGCCCAGCGCATCTACGCGGGCTGTGACCTCTTCCTCATGCCGTCGCGGTTCGAGCCCTGCGGCCTCGGCCAGCTCATCTCCCTGCGGTATGGGACGATCCCGGTCGTCCGCGCCGTGGGCGGGCTCGCGGACACGGTGCGAGACCTCGACGAGCATCCGCGCGACGGGAATGGCTTCTCGTTCACGCAGTACGACCGGGCGGCGTTCTCCGGCGCGCTGGCTCGGGCGCTGCGCGCGTTCCAGCGCGGCGATGACGCCTGGCGGGCGCTGCGGACCCGTGCGATGCGCGAGGACCACTCGTGGGGCGCGTCGGCGAGTCAGTACCTCGATGTCTATACGCTCGCGCAGAAGCGCCACCGCGCGTGAGCATCGTCGAGCTCGAAGCGCGCATCGCGGCGCTGCCACCCGAGGCGCGCGCAGCGGCGGCCCGGATCTACGCGGTCAGCGTGACCACGGGCACCCTCGTTCCGCCCGACGCGATGCGTCCCTGGATCGAGAAGCTCTTCGGATCGGTCGACGCTGTCCGGTCGCAGCGCATCGTGCGCGTGACCGATCTCGTGACGCTCGACGGCGCGCTCTTCAACGGGCTGCGCGCGATGCGGCCCATGGCCGTGCCCTCGGCAAGCGCACACGACCTCGCGGAGACGATCCGCTCCACTGCCGGCGACCCGTTCTGCACCGTGGAGACGGGCACTCCCGCTGACGACTTCGGCCGCATCCGCGGCGCGCGCTCGATCACCGCGTCGAATGTCGCGAAGTACGACGGCTATCACGGCGTGCTCGTGTTCGACGGGCACGACCCGCTCGTTCCGCTGGACGCTGCTGCGATCGCCGACCACCTTGCGACCGCCCGGAAGTGGGCCGAGGCCGCGGTCGGACGTGACCCGACCGCTCCCTACTACTTCCTCATGTGGAACTGCCTCTGGCGCGCTGGCGGCTCGATCGTCCACGGCCACATGCAGATGACGACGACCCATGGCATGCACTACCCGAAGGTCGAGCGCCTGCGTCGCTCGGCGGCCGACTACCGGTCCCGGTACGGACGCGACTACTTCGACGATCTCTGGCTGGTGCACGAGGCGCTGGGCCTGGGCGTCGCGGTGGATCGGGCACGGGTGTTCGCGACACTCACGCCGGTCAAGGAGCGGGAGGTCGTCATCCTCGGCGCGCCCGGCGCGGGCGAGGACACGATCGCCGCGGGGATCGCGCACGCGCTTGCGTCGTTACGCGGCCTCGGCGTCGTCGCCCACGATCTCGCGCTGTACCTGCCGCCGCTCGCCGACGACGGTACGGATTGGCGCGGCTTCCCGGCCGTCGCACGCGTGGTCGACCGTGGCGACCCCGGCAACCGCACGTGCGATATCGGGTCAATGGAGCTCTACGCCGCGAGCGTCATCGCCTCCGATCCCTTCACCGTCGCCGAGGCGCTGCGCGAAGGGAGCGAACGCTGAACGGACACGACTGAGCTATTGACGGTCAGTTCGGGCGCGGTATACGGTCGCGCCTGATGGCAGACGCCACCTTCGTCTCGCGTCGTGACACTGCCTTCCGCGAGTTCCCCCCGGCGTCCGCCCAGCTGGCGGTGATCATCCCCTTCTACGGCGACCTCACCGTCTGGGTGTGCAAGGAGCAGGACGCCGGCTGGCAGTTCCCGACGAGCACCCGCCGGTCCGGAGAGACGATCCTCGAGGTCGCGAAGCGCGAGCTTTGGGATTCGGCCCGCATCGTGGCCTCCCGGCTCGACCTGCTGGGCGCGATTCGCTCCACCGACCCGAAGCCCTCCACCTCGTACGTCTACATGTGCGAGATCCGCCACATCCCCTGGTCGTACGAGATCCCGGAGGAGGTCGCCGAGATCGGCGTCTTCACCCGCACGCCCAAGCCGCTCGCGTCCGACTTCAGTCAGGTCGTGCTCGACGCGGCGCTTCGCGCGCGCCGGACCGGTCTCCGGTAGAGGACATCGGGCCAGAGCCGGTCCTTCCCCCGCGCTGGCGCTTCTGGCCGGTCTTCCTGGTCGCGCTCGCCGCGTTCCTCGTCGCGAACGTCGTGGTGGTCGCCGCTGCTGTCGCCTTCCGTATCCCGATCGGCCACCTCGACCAGCTGACGCCCCTCCAGATCGCGATCCTCACCGTGGCGCAGGATGTCACGCTCGGGTTTGCTCTCGTGCTGCTGCTCCGGGTTTGGCCGAAGGTCGGTTCCGCGGATCTCGGGATGCGCTCGCCCGTCGCGGTCGGCACCGGCGTGGGTATCGGTGCCGTCCTGTGGGCCGCCTCGCTGATCGTTGCGAACATCCAGGCGTCGATCGTCGGGGCACATCCGCAGGGGCTCGTCGTCGCCGCGGCGTCCCACCGTTCGGTGGAGGCGCTCATCCTCGATCTCGTCTTCGCGGCCGGGCTCGTCGCGGTCGTCGAGGAGCTCTTCTTCCGCGCGGTGCTGTTCGGGCTGCTCCGTCAGCGGCTGCCGTTCGCGTACGCGGCGGTGCTTTCGAGCATCCTCTTCGCCGTGGCCCACGAGATCGGCGCGTGGATCCCCGTCTTCATGCTCGGTGTCGGTCTCTGCTGGCTCTACGAGAAGCGCCACAGCCTCTGGACCAACGCGCTCGCGCACGCGACCGTGAACGCGCTCTCGGTCCTCGTGCTCTTTGCGCTGCCGAACCTCGGCAGCACGAGCTAGCGGACCGGCGGGTCGGTGGGCGGCCGCTCGCCCAACATCTGCTCGTCGGTGCGGACGACCGTCCACGCGTCATTCGTCAGCTTCATGGACAACACGGTGCGGAACTCGCCCAGCGTCCGTGGTGTCCCCATCCGGTGCGTATAGCTCTCCATGCCGTGGACGTATGCGAGCGCCTCGTTCGCGCGCACGAACACGCGGATCGGCTCGCACGACACGAGGTCGGTCTGATAGTCGAGCCGCACGAGCTGCGGGTCTTTCGACCAGGTCCAGAGCATCAGGTCGAGGTTGATGCCTCGCGCTCCATCGTGTTCGTGGCTGAGCTCGGGATACGCCCGCCAGAAGTCCGTGATCTCGAGGCCGGCCGTCAACCGGTTCCGGAACCCGTAGTAGTCCTGCACCGCGGTCACGACACTCGCGCGTTGCTGCTCGTCGGCCACGCGGTACGCGTTCTGATCCGTGCACGACAGGACGGCGAACGTGGCGGCGATCGCGACGATCATCCGGCGCATGGTCAGCGGAACGCCGCGCTGATCGCGTTGCGCAGCTGCGGCAACGCGAGCCCGTCGCCGTAGAAGCCGTCGCCATCGCGGATCTCGAAGTGCAGGTGCGGCCCACCCTCGGGATAGCCCGAGCTCCCGACGGCCCCGATGACCTGGCCCGCGCTGACGACGTCGCCGGCGCGGAGCGGCGCGACCGCCGAGAGATGTGCGTAGCGGGTGACGATGCCGTCGCCATGGTCGATCCAGACCTGGCGGCCGCGGATGCGGTCGAGCACCGCGTCGGGCGTGTGGCCGAGCACCAGCGCCGCGTCGAACGCGGCCTGTCGCTCTGCCGCCGACCAGTCCGTGAATGTGGAGTCGTTGCGGACGATCGTGCCGGCCTTCGCGGCCATGACGGGCGTGCCCGCCTTCGCGACGAAGTCGATGCCCTCGTGATAGCCGGCGCGGTAGTCGCGCGGCGAATTCGGCAGGTACGCCTCGTCTGCCGGCAGGTCGATCGCGGCGACCGGCAGCGTGAATCCGGTGAGCAGCCGCACGTGACCGGGCATCGCCTGCTCGGTCGGCAGCGCCGGCGGCCACTCGAGCACCTTGGGCGTCGCGGCCGGGACCGCCGGCCGTGCGAGCTGTGTGTTCGGCGCGGCACTCGCCATCGCGGCGAGCGCCGCGAACACGAGAACGCCGACGATCGCGAGCAGCGGGCGCATATACTGACGGTACACGCGTCGACCTTTAACGACCGGTCCTGCGAGGCCGGAAAGGGAGTGCGCAGCTGCCGATCATCCTGTCCGCCGACGACACCCGAAGGGCCATCGCGCGCATCGCGCACGAGATCGTCGAGCGTGACCACGACACCTCCACCCTCGCCCTCATCGGTATCCGCGCGCGCGGCGATCTCATCGCCACGCGGCTGCACGAGGCGATCCGCCGCAACGAGAATGTCGACGTCCCCCTTGGCTCGCTCGACATCACGCTGTACCGAGACGACCTGACCCGCATCGGTCACGCGCCGGTGGTCCGTGAATCCGTGATCCCCTTCTCGGTCGATGACCGCATCGTCGTGCTCGTGGACGACGTCCTGTTCACCGGTCGCACGATCCGCGCTGCGATGGACGCCCTCGTCGATTACGGCAGGCCGCGGGCCATCCGACTCGCCGTCCTGGTGGATCGCGGGCACCGCGAGCTCCCGATCCGCGCCGACTTCGTCGGCAAGAACGTCCCGACGAGCGTCACGGACGACATCCGGGTGCAGCTCATCGAGGTCGGCGGCGCGGACACTGTCGAGCTCGTCCCGGAGGTGCCGGCATGACCTGGCAGCGGCGGCACGTGCTCGCGACCGATGACTGGACCAAAGCGGAGATCGAGCAGGTCCTCGACCAGACGGGCGCGATGGTCGAGGTCCTCAACCGGCCGATCCGCCGGACGCCGGCCCTCCGCGGCCGCACGGTGATCCTCTTCTTCGCCGAGGCATCGACCCGTACGCGGGTGTCCTTCGAGCTCGCAGCGAAGGCCCTCTCCGCGGACGTCACGAACATCACCGCGAGCGGATCGTCGGTCGAGAAGGGCGAGACGCTCCTCGACACCGTGCGCACGCTGACCGCGCTCGGTGGCGACGTCATTGTGATGCGCCATTCGGCCTCGGGCGCACCGTACTTCGTCGCCGAGCGCACGGACGCCGCGGTCATCAACGCCGGGGACGGCTGGCACGCGCATCCAACGCAGGGCCTGCTCGACGCGTTCACCCTGCGCGGCGCGCTGGGCGATCTCGAGGGCAAGCGGATCGTGATCGTCGGCGACATCACGCACTCGCGCGTTGCGCGCTCGGACATTGACGCGCTCGTTCCGCTCGGCGCGACCGTCACGCTGTCGGGCCCGCCGACGCTCGTGCCGTCCGCGTGGCGCTGCGGCATGACGCCGCGCGGAACCACCTACGAGCCGGATCTCGATCGCGCGATCGACGGCGCCGACGCGGTCATCGCGCTACGCCTGCAGAGCGAACGGCAGCAGGCCGGGCTCCTGCCGTCGATCCGTGAATACGCCAAGACGTGGGGCCTCAGCGAGGCTCGCGTCGCGCGCATGCGGCCGGACGCACCGGTCCTGCACCCCGGCCCGATGAACGAGGGCGTCGAGATCGCCGCATCGGTCGCGCACGGCGCGCGGTCGCTCATCGAGACGCAGGTCACGAACGGCGTGGCCGTACGTATGGCGCTCCTCTATCTGCTCGCGGGCACTCAGGAGGTGACGGCGTGACCGCCATCACCGACCTCAGGCGTGACGCCGCGAAGAACGGCTGGATGACTGCGCCGGGCTTCATCGACTTGCACGCGCACCTCCGCGAGCCCGGGTTCGAGGAATCGGAGACCATCGCGACCGGCGCGCGCGCTGCGCTCGCGGGCGGCTTCACGACGATCTGCGCCATGCCCAATACCGAGCCCGCGATCGATTCCCCCGGTCTTGTCGCCGAGGTCATCGCGCGCGGCGCCGCGGCGCATGCGGCGCGGGTGTTGCCGATCGCCACGATCACGCGCGGCCGCAAGGGCAAGGAGCTCGCCGATCTTGTCGAGCTCGCCGCGGCCGGAGCGGTCGCGTTCTCCGACGATGGATCGCCGGTCTCCGACGGCCAGCTCTTCCGCAACGCGCTCGAGTACGCGCGCGCCGCGAAACGGCCGGTCTTCGAGCACTCGCAGGATCTCGCGCTCTCGGCCGGCGGCGTCATGCACGAGGGCGTCGTCTCGGCACGGCTTGGGCTCAAGGGGATGCCTGCGGCAGCCGAGGAGACCGCGATCGCGCGGGACCTCTCGGTCGCGCGGGTCGCCGGCGGCCGGTTGCATGTGTCGCATGTGTCGACAGCTGGAAGCGTCGAGCTCGTGCGCCGCGCCAAGGCCGACGGTCTCCAGGTCACCGCGGAGGTCACGCCGCATCACCTCGCGCTCACCGACGAATGGGTCGCCGGCTCGCGCGCGTTCGCGTGGGAGGACGGCGGCGACCGTGCGACGCCGTACGGGACGAGCACGAAGGTGAACCCGCCGCTCCGTGCCGCCGCCGACGTGCGCGCGTGCTGGGCCGGCCTCATGGACGGCACCATCGACGCGATCGCCACCGATCACGCGCCGCACGCCTCCACGAAGAAGGACGTCGAGTACCAGGAGGCCGCGTTCGGGATCTCGGTCTTCGAGACCGCGGTGCCGCTCCTGCTCGCGGGCATCGCTGCCGGATGGGGGACCTGGGACCGGGTCGTCGATGCGCTCACGACCGGCCCGGCGCGCGTGCTCGGCATCGACCTGCCGAAGGATGATCTCGTCGTCATCGATCCGAAGGCTGTCTGGACCGTCACCGCGTCGTCGCTGCTCTCGCTCGGGAAGAACACGCCGCTCCTCGGCCGAACTCTCACCGGCCGCGTCGTCGCCTGCATCGTCGATGGCGAGCTCCGGGTCGACCTGACGCGGGCCGCCGTCTAAGTGGGCCGCAGGCGTGGCGCGGTCGCCGAGCGCGAGGCCCTTCTGCTCGAGCGCCAATTGCATCTTTATGCATCAGACCTGTATAGTTATGCACCGATGAGCAGGGCGGCGGTGCTCGGTCTCGAGGATGGCTCGGTCTGGTGGGGAGAGGCGTTCGGCGACGCATCCAGTGCGTCGGGCGAGGTCGTCTTCAACACCGCGATGACCGGCTATCAAGAGGTCGCGTCGGATCCCTCGTACAACGGCCAGCTTGTCGTCATGACCTACCCGCTGATCGGCAACTACGGCGTGTTCGCGCGCGCCGCCGAGTCACGCAAGCCGTGGGTCGAGGCGCTCGTCGTGCGCGAGCTGAATGACACGTGCCGCGAAGGGACGGAGGACCTTGACGCGTATCTCCGCGCGGCCGGCGTGCCGGGCATCTCCGGCGTCGACACGCGTGCGCTCACCAGGAGGCTCCGGTCCGCGGGAACGCTGCGCGGCGCGCTCATCCAGGTCCCGCCCCACCGCGCGCTCGATCCGGAGATCGGGAACGAGGCCGTGGCGAAGGCCAGGGCCACGACCCCGCTCGCGCAGCGCCCGCTCGTGCAGGAGGCCAGCATCACCACAGAGCGCCAGGTCGGCGCCGGACCGAAGATCGCGCTCATCGACACGGGCGTGAAGGAGAACCAGGTCCGCAGCCTGGTGCAGCGCGGTGCGACGGTGCGCGTGTTCCCGGTGGACCTGGCCGCGCGCGTGCTGCTGCAGTGGTCGCCCGACGGCATCGTGATCACGAACGGTCCCGGCGACCCCGCGGCGATCCCGCAGGTCGCCGCCAACGTGAAGATCCTCCTCGACATGGCGCAACAGCGCGGCACCGCGCGACCCGTGCCGATCCTCGCGATCTGCCTCGGCCACCAGCTCCTCGCGCGCGCGATCGGCGCGTCGACGTCGCGCCTGCCGTTCGGCCATCACGGAAGCAACCACCCGGTGCAGGACACGGTCACCGGGCAGGTCGTCATCACGAGCCAGAACCACGAGTTCCAGGTGGACGAGACGTCGCTGCCGCTGCACTCGGACTTCTTCGTGAGCAAGCGCAACCTCAACGACGGATCGGTCGAGGGTCTCTCGCACCGCACGCTTCCGATCAGGACCTACCAGTACCACCCCGAAGGAGCACCCGGTCCGCGAGACAACGAGCCGGTCTTCGACCGGTTCATGGACGACGTCCGCGACGCGGTGGCCCGACGCTCGTGACCCGTCACGAGTACACGCTCGTCGACGTGTTCACCGACAAGAAGTTCGGCGGCAACCAGCTCGCGGTCTTCCTCGACGGACGGGGCATCGACGCGCCGACGATGCAGGCGATGGCGAAGGAGCTGAATCTCCCGGAGACCGTCTTCGTTCTCCCGGCGGAGAAGGACGGCGACAAGCGCGTGCGCATCTTCACCCCTGCGAAAGAGCTGCCGTTCGCCGGCCATCCGACGGTCGGCACCGCGTACGTGCTCGCGGACGGCACTGATACGAGCCTTCGGCTCGAGGAGACCGTCGGCACGCTGACGGTCACGGTGCGTGACGGCTTCTCGGAGATGGAGCAGCCGCTGCCAACGTTCGAGCCGGTCGCGGACCGCGTGACGGTCGCTGCGAGCCTTTCGATCGAGGTCGCGGATCTCGAGCCAGCGCTGCCGATCGAGATCGGCTCCAGCGGCAACCGCTTCATGTTCGTGGCCGTGAAGAGCCTCGATGCGGTGAAGCGCGCATCGCCGCGCGGGCTGGCCGAGGCCGCCTACATCTTCACGACCAAGACGGTGGACCGGGGCTCGACTGTGCACGGCCGCATGTACGCGCCGTGGCAGGGGATCGCGGAGGACCCCGCGACCGGATCGGCGAACGGGCCGCTCGGCGCGTACCTCGTGCGCCACGGTCTGTCCGATGGGAAGCTGATCGTCTCTGAGCAGGGATACGAGATGGGACGGCCCTCGCTCCTCTATGTCCGGGTCGACGGCACGCCTCTGCGCATCACGGGCCTGCACGTCGGCGGGCGCTGCGCGCTCGTCGGCGGCGGCTGGATCGACGCATGAAGGTCCTGCTGATCGGCTCGGGGCCGATCCTCATCGGCCAGGCCGCCGAGTTCGACTACGCGGGCACGCAGGCCTGCCGGTCGCTGCGCGAGGAGGGGATCGAGACGGTCCTCGTGAACTCGAACCCGGCGACGATCATGACCGACCCCGGCGTCGCCGATATCACGTACATCGAGCCGCTGACCGTCGAGGTCCTCGAGCGGATCATCGAGCGCGAGCGTCCCGACGGCCTGCTCGCGACGCTGGGCGGGCAGACCGGGCTCAACCTCGCGGTCGCGCTCGCCGACGCCGGCATCCTCGATACGTATGGCGTGAAGCTCCTCGGCACACCGCTCGAGGCGATCAAGACCGCCGAGGACCGCGAGGCGTTCAAGAACCTGCTTATCGAGATCGGCGAGCCGGTGCCCGAGTCGGCCACCGCGCACAGCGTGGATGAGGCGCTGCGCTTCGCCGAGCAGATCGGCTACCCGGTCGTGATCCGACCGGCGTACACGCTCGGCGGCACCGGCGGCGGATTCGCGAATGACCCCGAGGAGCTCCGCGTCCGCGCGCAGCGTGGCATCAGCGCATCGCCTATCGGCCAGATCCTCGTCGAGCGCAGCCTGACCGGCTGGAAGGAGCTCGAGTGGGAGGTCATGCGCGACGGCGCGGATACCTGCATCACGATCTGCAACATGGAGAACATCGATCCGATGGGCGTGCACACCGGCGACTCGATCGTCGTCGCGCCGTCGCAGACGCTCTCCGACAGGGAGTACCAGCAGCTCCGCAGTGCGGCGTTGAAGATCATTCGCGCGCTCGGCATCGAGGGCGGCTGCAATGTGCAGTTCGCGCTCCATCCCGACCGGTCTCCGTCGGACGATCCCGACGCGAAGGTCCCGTACTACGTCATCGAGGTGAACCCGCGCGTGTCTCGGTCGTCGGCGCTCGCGTCCAAGGCGACGGGCTACCCGATCGCGCGGGTCGCGGCGAAGATCGCGATCGGCAAACGGCTCTGGGAGATCCCGAACGCGGTGACGCGGAAGACGACCGCTGCGTTCGAGCCGACGCTCGACTACGTCGTCGTGAAGATCCCGCGTTGGCCGTTCGACAAGTTCCATGCGGCTGACCGCCGCCTCGGGACGCAGATGAAGGCGACCGGCGAGGTCATGGCCATCGACCGCACCTTCGAGGCGGCGATGCTGAAGGCCTTCCGCTCGATCGAGGTGAAGGGTCAGGGTCTGTTCTTTGAGGCGCCGGCCTGGGTCGACGTGACGGATCCAGCAGCGTTCATTGGGCGCTACCTCGTGACCGAGCCGACCGACGACCGCATGTGGCGCGTCATGGCCGCGTTCCGTCGCGGCGCGACGGTGGACGCCGTGCACGAGGCGACGAAGATCGATCGCTGGTTCCTGCGAAAGCTCCGCGGGGTCGTGCGCTTCGCGGAAGACGAGATCCGCGGGAAGACGCCGAACCCCACGCTCCTCCGCCGCGCCAAGCGCATGGGCTACTCCGACGCGGACCTTGGCACGCTGACGGGCGTGTCCCAAGCGGACATCCGCCGGCTCCGCCTGCAGTGGGGGATCCTGCCCGTCTACAAGATGGTCGACACGTGCGCGGCAGAGTTCGAGGCGGTGACGCCGTACTTCTACTCCACGTACGAGCAGGAGAACGAGGCGCTGCCGCTCGAGGGACCGAAGACCGTGATCCTCGGATCGGGGCCGATCCGCATCGGACAGGGCATCGAGTTCGATTGCTGCTGCGTGCAGAGCGCGATGGCGCTCAAGGAGCGCGGCACGCAGGCCATCATGATCAACAGCAACCCTGAGACGGTGAGCACGGACTTCGATGCATCGGCGCGCCTCTACTTCGAGCCGCTGGACGAGGAGTCTGTCGCGAGCGTGCTCGCGAACGAGGGCGGCGACGTCGCGGTGCTCGCACAATTCGGCGGGCAGACCGCGCTCAACCTTGCCGACCGCATCGAGGCCATTGGTGGCCATATCAGTGGCACGAGCGCGGATGCGATCGGGCTCGCCGAGGACCGCCGCCGGTTCCACGAGTTCGCGACGTCGCTCGGCATCCCGCAGCCGCCCGGGGGCACGGCGTCGTCGCTCCCGGAGGCGCGCGTCATCGCGGACGAGATCGGCTACCCGGTGCTCGTCCGGCCGTCGTTCGTCCTCGGCGGCCGAGGGATGGAGATCGCGTACGGGCCTGACGACCTCGATCGCTACTTCGGCTCGGCGCTCGAGGCGAGCGTCGGCCGCGTGCTCGTGGATAAGTACCTGCGCGGGCGCGAGGTCGAGGTCGATGCGGTGAGCGACGGTGAGGACACGCTCGTCGCCGGGATCATGGAGCACATCGAGCGCGCCGGCGTGCATTCAGGGGACTCGTTCGCGATCTACCCCGCGCCGAACCTGAGCGACGCGGAGCGCGACGAGATCGTCGAGCTCACCCGCAAGATCGCGCGCTCGCTCCCGGTGCGCGGCCTGCTCAATATCCAGTTCATTGTTGAAGAGGGCCGGGTGTGGGTCCTCGAGGTCAACCCGCGCGCGAGCCGCAGCGTCCCGTTCCTCACGAAGGTCACCGGCGTGCCGCTGGTCACGCTCGCCGTCGCCATCGGAGAAGGCAGCAGCCTCGCCGCCGAGGGGTTCGCGCGGCTCGACGGTCTCTGGCCGTCTGGCGATCTCGTCGCGCTGAAGGCGCCGGTCTTCTCGATGGCGAAGCTGCTCGATGTCGATACGTACCTCGGCCCGGAGATGAAGAGCACCGGCGAGGTGATGGGCGTGGACCGCACGTTCGCGCCCGCGCTGTGGAAGTCGCTCGTCGCAGCTGGCCTCGCGCCGATGCCGAGCGGCAAGGTGCTCATCACCGTCGCCGACAAGGACAAGCCCGAGGTCACCGCGATCATCGAGGGCTTCCACTGGCTCGGCTACGACCTCGTCGCGACGAGCGGGACCGCCGCGCTGATCCGCTCGCTCGGCATCGACGTGACCGAGGTGCCGAAGCTCGGCGACGGCGACGCGACGATCCTCCAGCTCATCCGCTCCGGCCAATGCGCCGCGGTCATCAACACCCCGACGCTGGGCAAGACCGTGGATCGCGACGGGTTCCTCATCCGCCGTGCGGCGGTCGAGGCGCGCGTGCCCTGCCTCACCTCGATGGACACGGCGCTTGCGGTCGTGACCGCGCTCCGCGCGAGCGCGCAGAGCTACAGCGTCGCGCCGCTTTCCGAGTACCGCAGCGCGCCTGCGATCGCGTGACCACCAAGCGCACCGGCACGCCGTGGATGACGCCTGCCGAGTACGGCACGACGCTCACCGGTCTGTCGATGAACCTCATCGTCCGCGACGTCGCGAAGAGCTTGCCGTTCTATCGCGACGTGCTCGGCTTCATCGTCCACTACGCAGATTCGGACTTCGCGGCCCTCGAGCTCGCTGGAGCTCGGGTGCAGCTGCACGCAGACCACACCTACGACGCGCAGCCGTGGGCGCCGCGCCTCGCCCCGGCGGGGAAGCGCGGGCTTGGGGCGGAGATCCGGATCATGGGGATCGATCCCGATGCGGCCGAGCGCCGTGCGCGGGAGCGCGGCGCGACGGTGCTCAACGCCACGCGCGACTGGCCGCACGGCTGGCGCGATGTGCTGCTCGAGGATCCCGACGGCTACACGTTCGCGGTCGGGGTTGCGCTCGCGTGACCCAACGTGTCTGGTATAGTGTCGGACACTATGTCCACCACCCGTAGGCGGATCAAGGTCGGCGCGACGCTCGATCCCGAGCTCCTGGCGGCGGTCGACGCGCACGTTGCGCTGACCCCCGGGATGGATCGCAGCGCGGTGCTCGACGACGCGCTCCGTCTTTGGACGGAGCGGCAGCAGGAGTTCGCCATGGAGCGGCAGCTTCGCGAGGATGCCGCGCGGTACAACGACGAGCGTGCTGACTGGCGTCGCGTCCGTGGCGCGGTAGCTCGCACGCGCCTCGGTCGGCCATCATGACGGTGCCTCGTCGAGGTGAGGTCTGGTCTGTGCGTATCCCCGGACAGCCCGACGATCCTCACCAGCCCCGTCCTGCTCTCGTCGTGTCCGCGGACATTCGGAATCGGCTGGCCGATGATGTGATGGTCGTCCCGATCTTTTCGCAGGGCGCCGAAGGGCCGACCCATGTTCGCCTCGAACGTGGCGCAGGTGGTCTGAAGAAGGACGGAGTGCTCTTCTGCGAGGAGCTGACGACCCTCGATCGCGATTTCTTGTCGCGGGGTCCGTGGGGCCCTCCAGTTCACGCCGACGTGTTGACCGCGGTCATTCGCGCCGTGCGTCGCGCGCTTGGTGAGGCTGTGGCGGGGCTGTCGTGATCCTCGAGACCGGCCGCGTGCTCGCGCGGAGCGAGATCGGCGAGCTGGGCGTCGTTCTGAACATCGCCGCGTCGGGCATCGCCGCGCACGCGCGAGCCGGCCAATTCGTGCA
Source organism: Candidatus Limnocylindria bacterium (assembly GCA_038227105.1). GTDB lineage: Bacteria > Chloroflexota > Limnocylindria > P2-11E > P2-11E > UBA4735. Next base: position 18,728 of record JBBRQB010000017.1, read on the forward strand.
TGTGCGTCCCGGCGAACGATTCGACCCGCTCCTCCGCCGGCCGTATTCGTTCAACCGGATCGACCGCCAGGCCGGCGAGATCGAGCTCATCGTCAAGCCGCTCGGCGAGGGCGGCGAGTGGATCGCGTCGCGCCGCCCGGGCGACGATCTCGACCTCCTCGGACCGCTCGGGAGCGGCTTCGTGATCCAGCGCGCGACGAAGAACCTGTTGCTGATCGCTGGTGGCACGGGCATCGCGCCGATGCGGGTCCTCGCGGAGCACGAGTCCGCGCGGCGCAACGTCACGCTCGTCATGGGCGGACGCTCGCTCCAGTACCTCTGGCCGTCGCGGCTCTTGCCGCCTTCGGTCGAGTACGTGACGACCACGGACGATGGGTCGTTCGGGCTGAAGGGCCGCGTCACCGATGCGCTCTCGACGCTTCTCCCGTGGGCCGACCAGCTGTGCGCCTGCGGGCCGTGGCCGATGCTCGCGGCACTCGGTCGGATGCGCGACGAGGCCGCGCGGGCGAGCGCCGTGTTCCCCGGACGCCAGGTGCTCCTCGACGCGCAGATCGCGGTCGAGCAGCACATGGGCTGCGCGATGGGCGTGTGCCGCGCCTGCGTGATCGTCACCTCGGAGGGCAACGCGCGCGTGTGCCGCGAGGGTCCGGTGTTCCCGCTCGGCGAGATGCGCTTCAACGAGGGAGAGCCCGCGACCGTCGGGCTGCGCGCCTGATGCCCTGGAGGAGGACCAACAAGAAGACCGAGCGGCCGGTCAATGTGAGCCGGGCCATCGAAGAATCCCTCGAGGAGATCGCCGCCGGCGACGAGGAGGACGACAGCGTCGAGCTCGCGGACGTCGACGGCGCCTCGATCGTCGAAGCCGTGAGCGGTGCGGTCGACACCGACGAGCACCGGCCATCGCGCCTCGCCGAGCAGCTCTCCCGCGTGGAGCTTTCCGACACCGCGAGCGTCACCCCCGTGCGCTCGACGCAACGGCCCGAGGACGGCGTGGATCTCGAGGTCGACGCCGCGCGTGGCCTCCGGCTGAAGAACCCGGTGCTCACTGCGTCCGGCACGTTCGGGCAGGGCGTCGAGTACGCGGAGCTCATCGACGTCTCGCGCATCGGCGCGATGGTGAACAAGGGCACCACCGTCCTCGCGCGTCCGGGCAACGCGCAGTACCGCATCGCCGAGACGCCGTCGGGGATCCTCAACTCGATCGGCCTTGAGAATCCCGGTGCGGCGGGGGTCGCGAAGAAGTACGCGAAGGCGTGGCTGCAGCTCGGTGTGCCGGTCATCGTGAACGTCGCGGGATACAGCGTCGAGGATTACGTGACCGTGGTGGCCGAGTTCGCCGGCATCGCGAGCGTGGTCGCCTACGAGCTGAACATCTCCTGCCCCAACGTCAAGGGCGGGATGCTCTTCGGCTTCGACCCCGATCTCGCGGGTCAGGTGACCGCCGCGGTGAAGCAGGAGACGGATCTGCCGGTCATCGTGAAGCTCACTCCCAATGCGCCCGATGTCGTCGCCGTCGCGTGCGCGATCGAGCAGGCCGGCGCGGACGGGCTGACCGCGATCAACACGGTCCTCGGCATGCGCATCGACACCAAGAAGCGCAGGCCGGTCCTCGGTACCGGCAGCGGTGGTCTATCAGGCCCGGCGATCCGGCCCATCGCGGTCCATCTCACCTATCAGGTCGCGCAGGCGGTCTCGATCCCGATCATCGGCGCCGGCGGCGTGACGAGCGCCGAGGACGCGCTCGAGTTCCTGATGGCCGGTGCGTCCGCCGTGCAGGTCGGGACCGCGACATTCGCCGATCCGCTCGCGCCACTCAAAGTGATCGAGGGGCTGGCGGCGTACGTGCGTGCGAATGGACTCACGTCGATCCGCGATGTGATCGGAGTCGCGCTGCCCGCTCGCTAGCTCGTCTGGCAGCCTTTGTGCGGCTCAGCTCCACATGGATCGCAATCGTTCCATCGTGCTCGTCTCGATCGTCGTAGCGCTCGTCGCCGCGGTCGTGGCCGCGTTCGTCGTGACAGCGCCGCGCGAGGTCTCCACCGCATCGCCCACGCCGACGGCATCCGTGACACGCACGGCGCCCGCGACGACAGCGTCCCAGACAACAACACCCACGCCCTCCGCTGCACAGACCGCCGCGAGCGGCCGGTACGTCAGCACGCTGGGGTATTCGATCGAGACTCCCTCGCCGTGGCGCAAGTCCACGTGCCTGGGGTCGTCGCAGGGTACGTTGCCCGCGACAGAGGTTTTCGTTCCCGTCGCGGGGCGCGATGAGACCTACACGGACATCGGTGGGAACGTTCCGACGCTAGTCATCGCCGTCCAGGATGATCCGCAAAGTCTCACGCCGCGGCAATGGGCAGCGAAGGATTTGACCGGTGGCCCTCAGATCGAAGACGTCAGATATGCGGAACGGCCCGCCGCCCGCAAGGCGATCACGGGGTCATCGTTCTTCACGTACTACGTCGCAAACGCTGGGCGGATGTACGCCGTGAGGCCCCAGGTGCAGCTGTCGCCGGGCACCACGTTCGACAGCGCGACGTTCGCACGCATGATCGATTCGTTCCGCCCGGCAGCGTCACCGTGATCCGTGACAAGTACGTGAGCGACCTGAAGGCCGCGTTCGCGAACGGGCTCGTCGTCGCGGTCCGGCCCCGTCCACTCGGCCCCACTCCGTTCGGGGGCCAAGACAGCGTCGGGGCGGGGTCGACCTGGAAGGACGCGTCCGGCACCCGCGAGGCGACGATCGTCATGCGCCGCGGCGCGAACGATCGCTGGGAGTGGGAATACACGCAGGATCCCGGTCCTCGTGCGACCGCACCCCCGTGACCAACGCCATTGGCGTCGCCATGGGTCGCCGTCACACCGCCGCGCGTTCCATCATTTCGTGACCGATGTCACGGCCTTCGCGCCGCGCTGATCACATGCGACGGCCAACGGCACGAACGCGAACGGTGGCAGGCGGGATCCCCGTCGGCCTCGCGCTCCTCTTGTCAGTCTTGATCTCCGCGTGCGGCTCGAGGACCGACGACGGCGTGGCATTGGGCCCGCGCACGTCGCCCGCGCCTACTGCCACGATCCAGGCCGCCTCACCGTCGCCCGTCGCAGGCGTCGAGATCCACCAACTGACCGCTCGCGGAGACTGGGCCTTGGCCAGCCGCGGCACGGACACCGGCGGCTTCGGCACCACCGAGCTTTGGGCCGCCGACCTCGCAGGCAGTGGGTCCCGGCTGCTATTGCGCTACCCGCGCTCCTGGATCGGCGAGACGTTCGTCAGCCGGCAGCTGTCCGCCGATGGCGTCTCCTTCGGCTTCAGCACCGATGTCGGCGGCGGCCGGTATCGCATCGTTGTCGCGGACCTCAAGGGCGGCACGTCGCGCATGGTCGATGGGGACACCGGTGACCTGCAGGATGGCCATCCCACGTGGAGCCCCGACGGCTCGCGACTCGCGTTCGCTCGGATGACGCGGAACGCGGAAGGCCGGATCGTGCAAGCCGGACTGTGGGTGATCAATGCCGATGGGTCCAGGCTGCACAAGCTCCTCGATGGCGCCAACGCCCCGACGTACGTCTACGACTGGACGCCCGACGGACACTTCGTCGGTGTCGCCCAGAACGTCGGCTACTCGCTCGTCGACGCGTCCACCGGCGCGATCCGGTCCAGCACGAACGTCATCACGCCGGGCAGCTGGCGCATGCGCGAGCCCGCGTTCGTCGCCGCGATCTCGGGTCAGGGGAGCGAGATCACGATCGCCATCGGATCAGGCCCGGATGCGCTGGGTCCGGCGCAGCTGCGGGTCAGCGCACCGGTCTTCATCTCGCGTCCGCGGTGGAACCCGATACGCGATGAGTTCCTCTTTCTGCGGTCAGCGCCGTCGGCACAGCTGAACGCCCCTGACCTGACGATCCAGATCCGGAGTGGCGGCCTCGACCGAGCGGTTCCCCTATCGGGCCATCCCGGATACGCCGAGTGGGCGCCCGACGGTGACTCGATCGTGTACCTGCGATCAGATGTCGTCCCCGACCCGGCGCGGCCTGGATCGGGTGGCCTGTTCGAGACCTCGCTACGCATCGTCCGCAGGGACGGCTCCGCCGATCGCGAGATCTTCGCATCGAGCGACGGCCAGGGCCGGCCGCTCAGTCTCGCCGGCGACTTCGCGACGCGGCACTACTGATCACAGCGCGCTAGGCTCGGCCCGTGATCAGCGCCCGTCGGCTCGCGGTACTGCGATGAGGACCACGCAGCTGCGCGATTACAGCATCAAGCCGGGCCAGCTCGATACCTTCGCCGATCTCTGGAGCAAGACCGTGCGGCCACTTCGCCAGAAGAAGGGCTTCGTCATCGAATCGGCGTGGACGATCCCGAGCGAGAGCCGGTTCGTCTGGATCGTCAGCTACGACGGTCCCGACGGCTGGGAGGCCGCGAACCGCGACTACTACGACTCGCCGGAGCGCAAGGCGATGGACCCTGACCCAGCGAGCTTCATCACCGAGCAGCGCACCGTCTTCGTCGAAAAGGTGTAACCAAGGGTGAACGCACTCCTCCCGTATGTGGGGGACTGGCTGCACCTCATCGCCCGCTGGCTCCATGTGACCGCCGCGATCGCGTGGATCGGCGCGTCCTTCTACTTCATCGCGCTCGACCAGTCGCTCAAACCGCCGGCGAAGCCCGAGACCGCGGCCGACGGCGTCAGCGGCGAGGCGTGGGAGATCCACGGCGGCGGCTTCTACCGGGTCGAGAAATACCGCATCGCGCCACGGACCCTGCCCGCCGTCCTCCAGTGGTTCAAGTGGGAGGCGTACGTCACGTGGCTGAGCGGCTTCGCGCTGCTCGTCCTCCTCTATTACGTCGACCCGACGCAGTACCTCATGGACCCAGTGCGCCCGCACTTCCAGGGCTGGGAGCTGGTGGTCGCGAGCGTCGCGATCCTGGCTGGAAGCTGGCTTGCGTACGACCTGCTGTGCAAGACCTTCGCCTCGAGCCAGCGCGTGCTCGCGATCACGATCGGCGTCCTCATCGTCGCCATCGCCGCGATCTCCGGCTTCTTGTTCAGCCCGCGCGGCGCGTATATCCAGGTCGGCGCCGCGCTCGGCACGTGGATGGCCGGGAACGTGTTGTTCGTCATCATCCCGGGGCAAAGGGATCTGGTCGCGGCGACGAAGGCCGGCCGCGAGCCCGACGCGGGCCCGGGCATCCGCGGGAGGCAGCGCTCGATCCACAACAACTACCTGACGCTGCCGGTCCTCTTCGCGATGATCAGCCAGCACTTCCCGTTCACGTACGGCCACGACAACGCCTGGGTCGTCCTGCTCGGGTTCATGGCCCTTGGAGCGGCGGTCCGCCATGTGCTCAACGTGCGGCACCAGGGCCGCGCGGTCCGGCGTGACGTGGCCGTGGTCGCCATCCTCTTCGTGGTGCTGTTCGCGGCGCTCGTACCGTGGAGCGATGTCGGGCCCGCTGGCCTCACGGCCGCGGACTTCCCGGCGGTACAGCAGGTGTTCGCGGCGCGTTGCGTGACGTGCCACTCCGCGCATCCGACGCGCGAGGGCTTCACCGCCGCGCCGAAGGGCGTGATGTTCGACACGCAACAGGGGATCGTCGCGAACGCGCGGCGTGCCTACGAGCAGGTGGTCGTGACGAAGGCGATGCCGCTCGGCAACGCGACCGGGATGACCCAGGCCGAACGCGACCTCATCGCGCAGTGGGTCCGAAGCGGCGCGCCCGCGCCCTAGCCGCGCTCCAGGCGATCGCGGGCGATCGCGAGGAACTCCTCGATGCCGGTCGCGAGCTCTTCGTCGCGCGTCCGATCGAGCCGCGCCTCGAAGACCGGGAGGATGTCGGCCCGCGATCGCCCGTTCATGAAGATCACGAACCGGAAGCCAAAGTGCTTCTCGTACTTCGCGTTGAGCTTCATGAGCGCACCGAGGATCTTTCGATCCGTCCGCTCGCTCGCGCGCTGCTCAGCGGCAGAACGCGCCGTGAGGACGGCGGTCGATCCGATGGTCGGATGCGCGTTCAGGACGGCGATCCGCTCGGCCTCGGTCATGCCGGCGATGAGCTCGCGCGCGCGGCGCAGCAGCGTCTCCGGATCGCCCTCGCCGACACGCTCGGCGAGGAGCGGCGCCCGCTCGAAGGCCTCAGCTGCCTCGATAGGTGACACAGCTGAACGGCGAGACGAGCAGCGGCACGTGATAGTGACCGTCATCGATCCTGACCTGCACCGCGAACTCTTCGAAGAACAGGCCTTTCACGTCGAAGAGCAGGCGGTACGAGCCCGCCGCGAGATCGCGACCGAGCTCCTTCACGCGGCCGTCCGCGTCGGTCTCGGCCCGCGCGACGAGCTCGGTCCCGCGGTAGAGCGACACGCGGATGCCACGCATCGGGCTTCCCTGCCCGGTGTCGAGGACGTGCGTCGAGATCGAGGCTGCCATGGCCGCGGATGCTAGCCCTATCCTGACCTGCGCCGATGAAGATGCTGACGATCACCGCCGGCCCGTTCACGTTCCGCGCGCGGCTCGAAGAGGAGCTCGCGCCGAAGACGGCCGCCGCGATCCGCGCGATGCTGCCGTTCAGGAGCAAGCTCGTCCACTGCCGCTGGAGCGGCGAGTCGACGTGGGTGCCGATGGGTGAGACCAAGGTCGGCGGCGCGGCGGGTCTCGCCTACGAGAACCACACGAGCCACCCGGCCCCGGGGCAGGTACTCATCTATCCCGGCGGCATCTCCGAGACCGAGATCCTTTTTCCGTACGGGTCGACGCTCTTCTCGAGCAAGGTCGGCCAGCTCGCCGGCAACCACTTCGCCACCGTGACCGAGGGCAACGAGCATCTCGCCGAGGTCGGCAGGCTCACGCTGTGGGAAGGCGCGCAAGACTTCACCATCGAGCTCGCGTAGCCGGTGACCGCGGACCTCGCGATCCGCGGCGCGACCGTGATCTCCGACGGCGCGTATGCGCGGGACATCATCATCCGTGGCGGCAGGGTGAGCGCGCTCGTCGAGCCGGGTGCCTCCTCAGCTGAGACCGAGATCGATGCGACGGGTCTGTTCGCCCTCCCCGGGATCGTGGACGCCCACGTCCACTTCAACGATCCTGGTCGGGCCGAGTGGGAGGGCTGGCGGCATGGGAGCCGCGCCGCCGCGGCGGGTGGTGTGACTACGGTGATCGACATGCCGCTCAACTCGCTACCGCCCGTGATCGATGGTGCGTCCTTCGATGGCAAGCGCGCGGCCGGCGAGCGCTCGTCGATCGTGGACTTCGCGCTCTGGGGCGGGCTCATCGGGACCGATGCCGGTCCGCTCCGGGAGCTCGCGGCGCGCGGCGCCGTGGGCGTGAAGGCGTTCCTCTGTGACAGCGGCGTTTCCGAGTTCCCCGCGATCGCAGATGAAGACCTTGAAGATGCGATGCGCGCGGCGACATCGGCAGGGCTGCTCGTCGCGCTGCACGCCGAGGACGAGGGGCTCGTGCGCGAGGCGACCGCTCGCGTCATGGCGTCAGGACGGACCGATGCCGGAGCGTGGCTCGCCTCGCGCCCGCCGCTCGCCGAGATCCGTGCAGTGGCGCGTGCCTGCGCCGCGGCGAAGGGCAGCGGCGCCCGCCTCCACGTCGTCCACTTGTCGGCGGTCGAAGCGCTCGGAGCGATCGGCGTCGCCCGTGCCGAAGGGACCGATATCAGCGTTGAGACGTGCGCGCACTACCTCGTGTTCGACGACGCCGACGTCCTGGTGCACGGGCCACTGCTGAAATGCGCGCCGCCGATCCGCGAGGGCGCGAACAGGGACGCGCTGTGGGACGCCGTGTCCGGCGGACGGATCGACCTCATCGCCTCGGATCACTCGCCATGCACCGCCGAGGCGAAGACGCGCGGGCAGGACGACATCTTTGCCGCGTGGGGTGGCGTGTCCGGCGTGCAGTCGCTGCTGCCTGCGGTGTTCACCGAAGCCCTCCGGCGCGCGCGCGGCACGGTCGATCCGCGCGCCGTCGCCGGGTTCATCGTGTGGCGCCTGGCGGCGAAGCCGGCCGAGCGCTTCGGGCTCTCGGCGCGCAAGGGACACATCGTCGCGGGCTCCGACGCGGACATCGTCCTGTTCGACCCCGCGCGCGAGTGGACGCTCGAGCCGCCGGCCGTGCAGACCCGCAGCGGGCTCACGCCGTACGCGGGCCGATCGTTCACCGGAGCGGTCGTGCGCACCCTCGTACGCGGCACGACCGTCTACCTCGACGGCGAGTTCCCGGCACCGGCCGGCCACGGCCGGTTCGTTGCCGCGGAGCGCGCGGCATGAGGGTCACCGGTGGCACGGTGCTGTCGATGGTCGCCGGCGAGGCGCCCGTCGTGCGCGACGTGTTCGTCGACGACGATCGCATCGCGCAGCGTGCCGGCGGCGATACGATCGACGCGAGCGGCTGCTACGTGATGCCGGGCCTCGTCCAGACGCATATTCACCTCGTGCAAACGATCTTCCGTGGCCTTGCCGAGGAACTGTCGCTCCTCGAGTGGCTGCGGGATCGGATCTGGCCGCTCGAGGCCGCGCACGACGAGACATCGCTCCGCGCGACCGCTCGTCTCGGCCTGCTCGATCTGCTCACGACCGGCACCACGACGATCCTCGACATGGGCACGACGCATGGCGGTGATGTCATCGGGGAAGAGCTCGTTGCGTCGGGCATCCGCGCGCGATTCGGCCAGACGATGATGGATGGCGGCGACCGCGTGCCAAAGAAGCTCCGCGAGACAACGCGAGATTCGCTGCATGCCAACTCGCGGCTCGTGATGAAATGGAACGAGGCGGCCGACGGGCGGATCGGGTACGCGTACGCGCCACGGTTCGCGCTCTCGTGCACGCGCGACCTGCTCGAGGCGGTCGGCGACATCACGAAGCGCATGGACCTCTTGATCCACACCCACTCGAACGAGAACCTCGGTGAGCGTGCGCTCATCGAAAGCGCCACCGGCCAGGCGCCGACCGCGTATTTGGACAGTGTCGGTCTCGTGAACGAGCGCAGCGTCATCGCGCACGGTGTGCATCTGGACGAGCGCGAGGTCACGATCCTCGCCGAACGCGGAGCGGCCATCACGCACTGCCCGTCGTCGAACCTGAAGCTCGGCAGCGGGATCGCCGACGTTCGCGCGTTGCGCGACCGGGGCATCACCGTCGGCGTCGGCGCCGACGGCGCCGCGTGCAACAACCGGTTGGACGGGTTCGACGAGCTCAGGCTCGCGGCGCTGCTCGCGGCGTCACTGCACGGACCGGGAGCGCTCAGCGCATGGGACATCCTGGCGCTGGGCACCCGTGACGGCGCGAAGGCGCTCCGTCTGGACAAGCACATCGGGACGCTCGAGGTCGGGAAGAAGGCGGACCTCATCGTGCTCGACTCCGAGCGGCTCGCGGGTCCCGCGGGCGATCCCGCGACACGGATCGTCTACGGCGGCGGATCGCGTGCCGTGCGCGACGTGATCGTCGACGGTAGGGTGCTCGTGCGCGACCGAAGGCCGGTGACCCTGGATCCAGATTCGGTCAGAAGCTACGCCGCGGAGGCGCTCCCCATGCTGGTGAAGCGCGCGGGGCTCTGATGGCTGAAGAGGTCACCGTCGGGACCGCAGACAGTGAGGTCGAGGCGGAGATCATCGCCGGCCGCTTGCGCGCCGAGAGCATCCCCGTGCGCATCCGCTACGACTCGCAGGCCGGTATCCCGCGGCAGGTCGCGCCGTCCAGCGTGGGATTTGGACCGGGAGCGTTCCGTGTTGTCGTGCTCGCCGAGCACGCCGCTGCGGCGCACGACCTGCTCGCGGATGTCGATGAACGCCCAGCGAGCCGTCGTCCGTTGTTCCGTGCGGTCGCCATCGTCGTGCTCATCTCATTTGTTCTCGTGTGGGTGCCGGGGGTCATCGGTGCGTTGCAGGCGCTCTTCGGGTCGGCTCGTTAGTCGATCCAGCGCTCTCGAGGGCGAACCGTCCGCACTCCCTGATCTCGTTCGGATCTGATGGGCGTGGCACCGAGCCGGGGGCGAGGACCGCGCGGAACACGAAATGGTGGAGGCCGCGGCCGTCGCGCCACCCCGGTTCCCAGTACACCCCGGTGAGCCGGCGGTCATAGAGCTCGACGCCACACGGCCGGCCTCGTCCAGGATCACCGACGCCGCGCCGAGCACGCCGAAGGGTTGCTCAAACGGCGGTCGTTCATCGGAGCGCGCGGTCACGCTCCTATAGTCCACCACCAGTGAGAGTGGATGTCGCGCGCGATCTCGATCAGGCGCTGTCGCTGCTCTCGGCGACGCCCATGGCCGACGTGCTGAACGGCGGCACGGACCTGATGGTCGAGATCAACTTCGGCCGCAAGCGGCCAGAAACGATCATCGCGATCGACCGCCTCAGGGAGCTGCGGGACCTCTCGATCAACGGGACCGTGCGCATGGGCGCGGGTGTGACGTTCACGACCATGCTCGAGCGCGAGTGTGGCTCAGTCGCGCTTCGCGAAGCCGCCCGCACCGTCGGCTCGCCACAGATCCGGAACGCCGCGACCATCGGCGGCAACGTCGCAACATCGTCGCCGGCCGGCGACGCCCTCCCGGTACTCGCGGCGCTCGAGGCGAAGGTGCATCTTCGCTCGACGCGCGGGTCGCGCGCGCTCCCATTCGCCGAGTTCATGACCGGGCCGAAGAAGAACGTCCGCGCGGCCGACGAGCTGGTGACTGCGGTCGAATGGAACGATGCCGGTGCGGCCCAGATCTTCATGAAGGTCGGAACGCGCAACGCCATGGTCATCGCCGTCGCCGGCCTGGCGCTCGTGGCCGACCGTGCGCGCAAGCGGATCGGCGTCGGCCTTGGCTCATGCGGCCCGACGATCCTGCGCGCGCCCGACGCCGAACGCTTCGCCGCGGGGCTCTTCGATGAGGCCGGCTGGCGCCCGTTCGCGCCGAGCGAGAGCGCATGCGCCGAGTTCGGCGCCAAGGTGGCCGCGGCCGCACGGCCGATCGATGACGTGCGCGGCACCGCCGCGTACCGGCGGCACGTGCTGTCGGTCATGGGCGCACGCGCGCTCGCGCGTGTCGCGAGGATGAGCTGATGCGCGTCGAGCTCACCGTCAATGGAGCACCGCGCGCGGCCGAAGCGCGCGACGGCGAATCGCTGCTCTCGTTCCTGCGCGAGGAGCTGGCGCTGCCGGGCAGCAAGAACGCCTGCGAGCAGGGCGAGTGCGGTTCGTGTTCGGTCATGCTCGACGGTGCGCTCGTGTGCAGCTGCCTCGTCCTCGCGGCCACCTGCGCGGACAAGAAGGTCGAGACGGTCGAGGCCCTGTCGGCCACCGGGAGCCTGCACCCGCTTCAGCAGGCGTTCCTCGACGCGGGCGCCGTGCAGTGCGGCTTTTGCACGCCGGGCTTCATCGTTGCGGCGAACGCGCTGCTCCAACGCAACGCCGAGCCGAGCGACGCCGAGATCCGCGAGGCGCTGTCCGGCAACATCTGCCGCTGCACGGGGTACGGCAAGATCCTCGAAGCCGTACGCGCAGCTGCGGTCCGCGCGCGATGACGATCATCGCCCGGCCACGTGTCCGCGGCACGGTCGGGGAGTCGACCGTGCGGCCGGACGGCCCGCCGAAGGTGAAGGGCGAGTTCGAATACGCAAGCGACCTCTGGCAGGACACGATGCTCCACGGCGCGACATTGCGCAGCCCGCACGCGCACGCGCGCATCGTGCGCATCGACACGACGAACGCAAAGGCGCTCCCCGGCGTGCGCGCGGTCCTCACGCACGAGGATCTGCCCAATGAGGAGCTGTTCGGCCTCATGAAGAGCGACCAGTACCCGCTCGCCCGTGCGAAGGTCCGTTTCATCGGCGATCCGGTGGCTCTTGTCGCGGCCGACGATGACCGGACCGCGCGCGACGCCTGCAAGCTCATCGTGGTCACGTACGAGCAGCTCGCTCCCATCACCGACCCGATTGCCGCACTGCAGTCCGATGCGGCACCCATTCACGACCGCGGCAACGTGATCGACGCCGTTCACCTCGTGCACGGCGATCCGAGCGTGCGCGCGGACGTCGAGGTCGAGGGTGAGTACGAGGTCGGGATGCAGGATCAGGCTGCCCTCGGCCCCGAGGCCGGACTCGCCATCCCCGACGACGACGGCGGCGTGACCCTGCACATCGCGACGCAGTGGCTGCACGAGGATCTCCGCCAGATCGCGCCGTGCCTCGGACTCCCCGAGGACAAGGTCCGGCTCGTGATGTCCGGCGTCGGCGGCGCGTTCGGAGCGCGCGAGGACGTGACGCTGCAGATCCACGCGTGCCTGCTCGCGCTCGCGACGAAGCGGCCGGTGCGCATGACCTACGGCCGCGAGGAATCGTTCTACGGTCACGTGCACCGTCACCCCGCGCGCCTCTTCTACCGTCACGGCGCGACGAAAGATGGAACGCTCGTGTCGCTGCACGCGACGATCGCGCTCGACGGCGGCGGGTACGCGTCATCGAGTCCCGCGGTCATCGCGAACGCGGCGTGCTTCGCCGCCGGCCCGTACCGCGTCCCCAACGCGGAGGTGTGGAGCGTCGGGGCATACACGAACAACCCGCCGACGGGCGCGATGCGCGGCTTTGGTGCAGTGCAGACCTGTTTCGCGTACGAGGCGCAGCTCGACAAGCTCGCCACGAAGCTCGGTATGGATCCGGTCGCGCTCCGCATGAAGAACGCGCTCCAGGATGGCGACCGCATCATCACGAGCCAGCCCGTCGAGGGCTCGGAGCCGGTGCGCGAAGTCATCCGGCGAGCGAACGCCCTGCCGCTTCCGGCCGAGGGCAGGGCGTCGGCGCTCGAGCTCCCGGGCGGCGCCGGGAACCTCACGCTCGGTGAGGGTGTGGTGCGCGGCGTCGGCTTCGCGGCGGGGTTCAAGAACGTCTGCTACTCGCATGGCTTCGACGACTCGTGTGACGCACGGGTACGGCTCGAGCGCGACGCGGACGGACCGATCGCGTACGTCCACACCGCCGCCGCGGAGGTCGGGCAGGGCGTCGTGACGGTGCAGCTTCAGATCGCGCGCACCGAGCTCGGGCTCGAGCGCGTCGTGGTCCTGAACGCCGACACGCAGATCGGCTCCGCGGGGTCGAGCTCCGCTTCGCGCCAGACCTGGATGGCCGGCTCGGCGGTGAAGCTCGCGTGCGATCTCGCGAACGCCGAGCTCGATGGTCGCGCACGCGATCGGGGCATCCCACGCGAGCGGCTCGACGCGCTCCTCGACACGCCCGTCGATCACCGGATCACGTACCGCCACAAGCCGACCGAGTCACTCAACGACATGACCCAGAACAACGGACACGTCGCCTTCCTCTTCGCGGCGCATCGCGCGAGCGTGGACGTGGACCTCGGCACCGGTCTCGTGAAGGTCGTCCAGGTCGCGACCGCGCAGGACGTCGGGAAGGCGATCAACCCCGTGGCGGTCATCGGTCAGATCGAGGGCGGCATCGCGCAGGGGCTCGGCCTCGCGGTGATGGAGGAGGTCATTCTCAAGGACGGGGCGGTGAAGAACGCATCGTTCACCGACTACCTGCTGCCGACGTTCCTCGACATGCCACCGGTGGTCGCCGACATCATCGAGCATCCGCACCCCGATGCGCCGTATGGCGCGAAGGGGGTGGGTGAGCCGCCGACGATCTCGAGCACGCCCGCGATCGTCGCCGCGATCCGCGCCGCGACGGGTCGCGAGCTGAACCGCGTCCCGGTGCGGCCCGACGACATCGTCTTCGGCACGGTCGCTCGCTCGGGCTGGGCGATCGTGCCCGGATCGGATCCGCGAGCAGCAACGCGGGCGCGGACCGGGGCGAGCGGACCGAGCCGCTGACCTAGCATGCCCGTCATGGCGAATGAGACGAGCGAGCTCACCCCGCATCAGGTCGCGCTGTATCTCGAGTCCAGCCGTGCGCTCATCGAATCGGAGCTGCGGGCGCTCGGTGACGACGCCGCGTGGCACCACGCCGAGGGCGAGTGGTGCGCGAAAGAGGTCGTCGGACACCTCATCGAGGCCGAGCAGCGTGGCTTTACCGGCCGGATCCGCATCATCCTCGCGAACGAGCTCCCGCAGCTCGAAGCGTGGGACCAGGTGGACGTCGAGAAGGAACGGACCGATTGTGTAAAGCCTGCGGCCGATCTGCGGAAGCAGTTCCGCGATCTGCGCCAGGAGAGCCTCAAGCTCGTGCGGTCGCTCAAGACAGCGGACCTCGACCGCTCGGGGATGCACCCCAAGGCCGGCGAGCTCAAGGTCCGCTGGCTGCTGCACGAATGGGTGCACCACGACCGCAACCACACGAAGCAGATGCTCTCGACCGTGCAGGAGCGCGTCTGGCCGCACATGGGCAACGCTCAGAAGTTCAAAGGGGAATGACGCCGTAATGCCGATCCACCTGCGCGCCCAGCCCGGTGACTACGCCGAGGCCTGCCTGCTTCCGGGCGACCCGCTCCGCGCGAAGTACATCGCGGAGACGTATTTCAGCGACGTCAAGCAAGTGAATGCCGAACGAGGCTTGCTGGGCTACACCGGCATGTACGAGGGCTCACGCGTCTCGGTGCAGGGCACCGGTATGGGCAGCCCGGGCGCCACCATCGTGTTCGAGGAGCTCGTCCAGCTCGGCGTGAAGACGCTCATCCGCGTCGGCACGTGCGGCGGGCTGCAGCTCGGTCAGAAGCTCGGCGACACGATCGTCGCGATCAGCGCCGTCTCCGCAGATTCGACCGCGACGCACCTCGTGGGCAATGAGCCGCACACGCCGACCGCGAGCTGGGAGCTGAGCCACGCGGCAGTGCACGCCGCCGACACCTTCCACCAGCCGATCCATGTCGGCTCGGTCGCGTCGAGCGACCTCTTTTACAACCCCGACGAGGGGCAGTACGGACGCTGGTCCAAGCGCGGTGTCCTCGCGGTCGAGATGGAGGCCGCCGCGCTCTTCACGGTCGCGGCGCTGAAGGGCGTCCGCGGCGCGTGCCTGCTGCTCGTGTCGGACATGGTCATCGACGGCACGTTCACCCGGATCACTGATGAGGAGATGCGCGCCGCCGTGGACCGCATGACGAAGATCGCGCTCGCGGTGGCGATCGGGAAGCCCGCGCCAGCAGTGACCGCCTAGCTCAAGAAGCGCACCAGCTCGTCGTTCACGAGCTCGGGCACGTCGTGGTGGATCCAGTGGCCGGCCTCCGGTACGCGCTGCACGCGCCCGTTCGGCACCCATTCCGGGCCGGCGTCGGCAAGCTCCGGACCGAGGAATCTGTCGTGCTCGCCCCACAGCACGAGGACGGGATGCTCGACGCGGCGCGCGCGCGGCGTCTCCCGGCCGGCGCTCCGGAACACCGCGCGGTAGTAGTTGATCGCCGCGGTGAGGGCACCAGGTGGCCGCAGCGCGTCGATGTGCCGCTCGATGTCGGCGTCGGTGAACGCACCCGGCCGCACCGACGCGGTGCGGAACACCCGCCGTAGGGACACGAAATCGTTCCGCCCGAGTCCTCGCTCGGGCATGACGGGAAGCTGGAACGCGAAGATGTACCAGCTCTTCTTGACCTGCTGCAGCGTTCGCAGAGCACGCCGGAACGCGACCGGATGCGGCGCATTGAGGATCACGAGCCGCCGTAGCTTCTCGGGGTGGAGCATCGCGAACGTCCAGGCGACGCCGCCGCCCCAGTCGTGTGCCACGACATCCGCGTGCGGCGCACCGAGCGCGGTCACGAGACCGGCGATGTCGCCGGCGAGCGCATCGGTCGCATACGCGGCGACCCCTTTCGGCCGCGACGACCCGTCGTAGCCGCGAAGATCGGGAGCCACGGCGTGAAAGCCGGCTGCTGCGAGCGCCGGCAGCTGGTGGCGCCAGGTGTACGAGCAATCCGGGAACCCATGTAGCAGCAGTACGAGCGGCGCCGGCCGAGCGGGGCCCATTTCCCGCACGTGCAGCGAGATCCCGCCACCGACATCGATGGTCCGTTCCGATACGTCAGCCATTCGAGCGCATCATGTCACGGGTGGTGCCGCTCGAGATCCTCAGATCCGCCCCGAAGGTCCTGCTGCACGACCACCTCGACGGTGGCCTGCGGCCCGAGACGATCGTCGAGCTCGCGCGTGAACAGAAGTACGACGGCCTGCCGACCTCCGATCCCGCCGAGCTCGGCCGCTGGTTCCACGCGAGTGCCGCCTCGGGCTCGTTGCCGCTGTACCTGCGCGGCTTCGCCCACACGATCGCGGTCATGCAGACGCCCGACGCGGTCGAGCGCGTCGCGTACGAATGCGGCGAGGACCTCGCGCTGGACGGTGTCGTGTACGCGGAGGTCCGCTACGCGCCGATCTTCTCGACCCAGCGCGGCATGAACCTCGAGCAGGTCGTCGCGGCGGTCGCGCGCGGATTCGACCGCGCCGAGCGTGACCACGCGATCGTGATGCGCCAGATCGTCTGCGCGATGCGCGACCGCACCGACTCGCTCGAGATGGCGGAGCTCGCCGTCGCGTTCCGCGATCGCGGCTGCGTCGGCTTCGACATCGCCGGTGAAGAGGCGGGCCACCCGCCGAAGGTGCACCTCGAGGCGTTCCAGTACTGCCGGCAGCAGAACTTCAGCATCACGATCCACGCCGGCGAGGCGTTCGGCCCGCCGTCGATCTGGCAGGCGCTCCAGGTCTGCGGCGCACACCGCATCGGTCACGGCGTCCGGCTCGTCGAGGACATGGCGATCGACAACGGACGCGTCGTGAAGCTCGGCCCGCTCGCGACCTACATCCGCGATCACCGCATCCCGCTCGAGGTCTGCCCGTCGAGCAATGTCGACACTGGCGCGGTCGTGTCGCTCAAGGAGCATCCGATCCGCCACTTCCTTGCGCAGAAGCTCCGCGTCACGGTCAACACCGACAACCGGCTGATGAGCGCGATCACGCTCTCCGAAGAGTTCCGCCGGCTCACGGACACGCTCGGACTCACCCTCGACGACGTCGAACGGCTGTCGATCAACGCGATGAAGAGCGCGTTCCTCGGCTACGACGAGCGGGTCGCCATCATCTACGACAAGATCAAGCCCGGCTATGCGAAGCTCAGGGGCGAGCCCGCCCTCGCTGCGTACTCGATGCCGCCGCGCGCGTGACGGCCCGCGGTCACGGCGCGACCGGATCGGCGATATCCACGTGGGCCGTCGACGTGAAGGCCCGGAGCTTCGACGAGCGCAGCCCGACCGCGAGGACCACGGCGCCGATCACGAGTGCGTTGATCGCGGCGCCGAGCGGCGGTCCCGACAGGGCGACGATGGCGCCCGTCTCGATCTGACCCGCGTTCGTCAGGCCGCGACTGGTGAACGTGAGGAGCGACATGACGCGGCCACGGAAGGCGTCCGTCGCGGAGAGCTGGATGATGGTGTTGCGCAAAGCGCCCCACAGGGCGTCCGCGACGCCAAGGACGAACAGTACGAAGATCGAGATCGCGAACGTGGTCGACGCCGCAAACGCGAGGAGCGCGGTCGCGTAGAGCAGACCCGCGCCGATCAGGACCGCGCCTTTTCGTCGTAGGTCGCCGAACGCGATGAGCACGACGGTCCCGACGATCGCACCGAGGCCGACCGCCGAGAGCAGCAGGCCGAGCCCGGCGGGACCGACGTGGAGTACATCGCGCGCGAAGATCGTGACGAGCGCGCTGTTGTGGCCGAACAGCGACAGCACCGCCTCGGTGCCCAGGACGAGCGGAAGCACCGGGCTGCGCATCGCGAACTGGATCCCGCCCCAGATCGCATTCCGCACCGAGGATCGTGGCCCGTCCACCGCCGGGAGTCTCGTCCGCATCAGCACGAGGGCCGCGATGAGCGCGAAGTAGCTCGCTCCGTTCACGAAGAAGGGTGTTGCCGGTCCGATCGTCGCGATGAGGATGCCGGCGATCGCGGGGCCGACGAGCGTCGCGAGCCGGGGGATCACGGAGTTCAGCGCCACGGCGCTCTGGAATTCGGAGCGCGGGATGAGCGACGGGTAGAGCGAGTTGCGGGCGGGGTTGTCGAACGCGTTGAGTGTCGCGTTCGTGAAGCCGATCACGTAGAGGTGCCAGAACTGGATCGCACCCGTGGTGACGAGTGTGCCGAGGATGAGCGACGTGACCACCTGCGCGCCCTGGGTGAACATCAGCAGACGCCTGCGGTCGATCCGGTCGGCGAGCGCACCGCCGTACAGCGATAGGGCCAGCGTGGGTACGGCGCGTACGAGCCCACCGATGCCGAGCAGCACCGGTGAATTCGTGATCGCGTAGAGCAAATACGTAGTGGCGGTCATCTCGATGAACGTTCCGCTCATCGAGATGAGCTGGCCGGTCCAGTAGAGCGCGAAGTCCCGATGCCGCAGCGGCGACAGGCCTGGCGGCAGCCGCATCAGGCGGCTATTTGAGCCAGGTGATGTCGCCGAAGAAGAAGTTCTGCCCGGATGCCAGCGTCTTGATCGAGAAGTCGCTCATCGACATCTCGAAGAAGCCGCCCGTCGACACGTAGGCGATCCGGGTGCCGTCCAGCGACCAGGCGGGGAAGGTGTCGTCGCCGGTCTGCGTGAGCGACCGCAAGCCGGACCCATCAGCCTTCATGACGAAGATCTCGGACGGGATGCCGAGGTGCGCGCCGTGGGGCAGAGGGCTGCGCGCCTTCGGCGCCGCGTGTCCGGCCGCGGAAAAGAGGATGTCGTTGGCGACGGGCGAGAACCGGGGTGCCTGGATGTAGAAGAAGGTGTCCTTGAGGATCGCGTGGGGGTTCGTGCCGTCGCTGTTGGCGACCCAGACATTGTCGTTCTGGCCGTCCTTGTTGAGGTGGACGAACGTGATGAGCTTGCCGTCGAACGAGACCGAGGGGTCCGCGGCGTCCGTCAGGAGGCGCGTGCGTTCACCGGTCTTCACGTTGAGCCGCTCGATCGTCGACTCGTTCCCGACGTACGTGCCGTTCTTGACGATCGCCGCGTTCCGGTGGAAGTACAGGAATGTGCTCGTCGGGTCGTAGCGCGGCGTGTCGTAGAAGACGTTCTCGGCCTCGTGCGCCACGACGACCTTCAGGTCCGAGCCGTCGAGGTTCACGGAATAGATATCGGTGCCGAATCCGGTCTTTGGATCCGCGCCCTTCGTGAGCGCGAACAGCAGCTGCTTCCGGTCCGCGCTCAATGAGGGAAGCGCCGGCGCGGCGGTCGGCGGAAGGTCCACGATGCGGCCGAGGACATTCGCGCTGCCGTCGAGGCACGTGAGACCGGCCGGGTTCGCGAGAACGAACGTCGCCTGCCCGCAGCCACCGATCGCGGCCGGCGGGGCGGCGTTCGGCGTGCTGCACGAGGCCAGCAGGATCGCAACGGCGAGACCGAGCGCGCGCTTCAGGCGATGACCTCGCCTGCGCTCTTGGCGCGCGCGCGGATCCTGTCCTTCAACAGGTGCGCGCGGCGGGCGTAGCGCTGCACCGCGCCCACGTAGGCGGCGTGCGACCACGTGAGCGGCGCGACCGACATTGGGTCGCCGGTCAGCGGATGCACCTGCTCGGCAAGCACGCCGGACCGGTTCGCCTTCGTCGCGCACCACTCGAGCAGCTCACGCGGCCGGTCAAGGTCGGCCAGCGTCTTCGCGGCGGCGATGTGATGTTCCGCTACCCACAGCGTCGCGACGAACCACGGGTTGCCAGGTACGTTCTCGATGTCCTGCGATTGCTGGAAGTAGTTGTCGTTCTCGTACCGCGCGAAGCCGCCGATGGCGGTCTTGACCCAGAGGCGCGATTCGAGCTCGGCCATCGTCGCGGTGACGCGCGGGTCGTCGGCCGGGAGCATCCCGAACAGGAAGATGCCGGCGATCGACATGTCGAGCGTCGCGTCCTTCACGATCGTCCCGTCCGGCAGGACGCTCACCGTCCGCACGAAACGGCCGCGCTCCTCGTCGTACAGGTGCTTCAGCGCGGCGGCCTTGATCTCCTCGGCCGCGGTGCCGTAGCGCTTCGAAAGATCGTGCTGGCCGAAGGCCGCGGCGAAGTCGCGCGCCGCCGACAGGCCGGCCCACACGGCCGCGGTCGTGAAGGCGTGGATGCCCCGGCGCTCCTCCCAGAGATCGAACGATGGAGCCGGCAGCTTCGTGCGCGGCTCGCGGTAGCTGGACATGAAGTCCGCGCCCGTTCGCACGAGCTTCCGGTACAGCGGGCGCACGAACTCGATGTCCCGGTCCCGGGCGTAGTGCTCCCAGAGCGCCCAGATCGGGAGCCCGGTCTCGTCCTCCTGGATCGGGAGCTCGAGGCGGCCATCCGGCGTCGACCAGGCGTGCCAGGAGGAGCCGAGCGACCCGTCGGGGTTGTACTTGTGCAGCAAGTAGCCGTCGCGCGTCATCAGCTCGCCGCAGAGATAGAAGAAGCGCCGGGTCACCTCGCCGTATCCGGCGAGATCGAGCGCGTGCGCGACGAGCGCGCCGTCGCGCGGCCACAGGTACGAGTACGTATCCCGGTTGAACCGGAGGACATCCGAATCGTTGCCGGCGATGATCGCGCCGCGGTTGTCGCACTGCGTGCGGATGATCAGCGTCGACTGCTTGTAGAGGTGGATCAGCGGCTCCGGCAGGTGCTCGGCGATGGTCTCGTCCTTGTTCGCCCAGAGGTTCCAGTAGTCGCCCGTGCGGGAGAGGAACGAGCCGACGCCGCGCTCGCGTACGAGCTTGTCCAGATCGCGGACCTCGTCGTACGTCTGACCTGCGGCGATAACGAACGTCGCGGCCGCGATCCCGTTCGCGGGAACGCGGAGTCCGAGCATGCCAACGCTGTCGACCGAGCCCTGTGCGACGAGGTTGCGCGACAGGTCGCCGTCCTCGGCGTCGCGCCACGTACCCTCGCGGCCGAGCGCTTCCTTCAGGCCGATCGCGAACGACGTAAGCCCGGACTCGCCCTTCAGGTTCACGCCGGTGATGAGGAAGTACCGACGGCCCTTGTAGTGGACGATCGCGCGCGTGCGCGGGTCGTAGAAGGCGGAGTCCCCGATGTCATTGCCCCAGAGATGTGCGTTGAAGTGCTGGAACAACCGGACGTCGCGATCGGCGCCGGTCACGTCCTCGACCGCGACCTCCTTGAGATACAGGTTGCGGTCGAAGTCGACGGTGTCGCGGCAGCGGATGCGCACCCCGAGCCCGCTGTGACCGAGGGTCACCTCACTGACGAGCGTCTCGTGTGCGAAGCGGAGGTCGCGCTCCCAGCCGTCGTCGCCCGTCCAGGCGAACCGGCCGTCGGCCCACACGCCGAACCGGCACGGCTCACCGCCGGTGTGGTTCTCGAGGCCGACCTGTGGGTAGTAGATGTCGCGGAGCTGATAGCGGGCGTCGAAGGTGACCAGAAGGTCGCCGTTCCCCAGTGGAAGGTCGCGCGGCATACCCCGCTACGCGCGCGTTGCCGCGAGGAACTTCCGCGCGTTCGTCACGAGCGCCGTGTGATCGCCGTTCGCGAGGAGCTCGGCCGGGATGAGCGGCCCGCCGATGCCGAAGCCGACGACACCGACCGTGAGGTATTCCGGGATCTCGTCGTAGCCGATGTTGCCGGTGACGACGAGCGGCAGGAGATGCAGTGCGCGCCGGATGTTCGCGATGTACGCGGGACCTCCGACCGTCGCGACCGGGTAGACCTTGATGTAGTCCGCGCCCTGGTCAGCCGCGGCCACCATCTCGGTCGCCGTGAGCGTGCCCGGCATCGACATCGCGTCGTGGGCCTTCGCCACCTTCATCATGTCCGGCACCAGCGCGGGGCTCACGAGGAAGCGCGCACCGGCGAGGAGCGACTCCTCGGCCTGCGCGCCCGACAGGACCGTCCCGGCGCCGATGACCGCACCGGTGTCGCGGAACGCGCTGTCATTCGCGAGCTTCGCGATGAGCTCGATCGCATCCGGCACGGTCAGGGTGATCTCGACGAGGCGCACGCCCGCTTCGGCGAGCGCGCGTGCGGCGCGCTCGGCGAGCTCCGGCGTCGCCGTGCGGATGACGCCCACCAGCCGGTCCTCGGAGAAGATCTTCACCATGTCACGGCGGGTGGCGAGCGGGCGCTGGATCACGGCCATGACTCGATGCTAGCGCGCCGACGGCGGCGAGGCAGCATACTTTTCTAGAGATGCGCATCGGATCGACCGTCGTCGAGGACATCTTCTCCCGCGCCGGGGCCTACCTCGAAGGACACTTTCTCCTCTCGTCAGGCAAGCACTCTCCTTTCTATCTGGAGAAGTTCCAGGTCCTGCAGTGGCCGCAGGAGACCGAGCGGCTGTGCGCGGCGATCGCCGAGTCGGTTCGCGGGCTCGACATCCAGACCGTCGCCGGCCCGACGACCGGTGGGATCATCCTCGCCCATGAGGTCGGCCGGCAGCTCGGCGTGCGCGCCGTCTACGCCGAGCGCGTCGCCGATGGTCACGGCCGCGAGTTCCGCCGCGGCTTCCAGCTGCAGCCGGGCGAACGCGTACTCGTGGTCGACGACATCATGTCCACCGGGGGCTCGGTGCAAGAGACGATCGGCGCGGTTGACGGGTGCGGCGCCGAGGTCGTGGGGGTGGGTGTCCTGGTGGATCGCTCGAACGGCCAAGCGACCTTCGGCTCGCTCCCCGTCATCGCCCTCTGGAACGTCTCGATCCCGGCCTACGCGCCGGCGGACTGCCCCCAATGTGCCGCGGGCGTGCCGCTGGTGAAACCCGGCACGACACCTGCACCTGCGATGCGGGTATGAAGGATCTCATTGGTCTCCTCCGCACCCTGATCTGGCTCGCGTTCTTCGGCGCTATCTATCAGGAGCTCAAGAAGCCGGCTGAGGAGCGCACCTGGCACGGCAAGGTCGCGGGCGTCGTGCCCTACGACTTCCGCGTGCCGGATCTCGCGCGTATCAAGCAGGCGTACTGGGACCCGAACAGCGACGTCCTCTTCACCGAGAAGGTGGTCGGCGTCGGCTGGTCGGTGAACCTGCCCGTCGCGCTCCGGAGGCTTTCGGAGATCGCGCGGCAGTACTCGTCGCAGATCCGCTCCCGCTCGTCGGAATGAGCTTCCGCGCGCGCCACTCGATGAACGCGGGCAGGTAGCGCTCGAGGGCGTCGTCCGATCCCGGCTCGAGATCGTCGCGCTCCTCGAGCAGCTTCTCGCGCGAGAGCGCCCGCAGCGGCACCTTTGTCGAGATCTCGCCCGGTGTGGATTCCCAGAAGCCGTCGACCACCAGGCCGGCGGAAACGCAGGCGTTGATGAGGTCGGAGATGCGGTGCCCGTACTCGAGCGTCGCTGCCTCGACCTTCACGTCCTCGAACTCCCAGGTCGCATCCTCGAATGGGACCGCGCCGTCCGCGAAGTAGCTTTGGTTGAAGCCCCAGCCGGTGCCGGTCCAGGTGCCGTACATCCGCAGCGTGACCGGGTGCATCGTCGACGCGCGGTACACACCGCCTGGACCGAGGACGCGCCCGACCTCCGCGATGACGCGATCCGCGTCCGGCACGAACACGATCGAGTGGCTGTGCCACACGATGTCGAATGATCCGTCGGCGAACTCGGAGAGGTCGCGCATGTCCCCCTGGAGCAGGCGGACCTTCACGTCGCGCGTGCGTGCGAGCTCGCGCACGACCTTCAGCTGCTTCGCGCTGATATCGAGCACCGTCGTTTCGGCTCCGAGCTCCGCGAACAGCACCGGGTGCCAGCCACCGCCGCCCGCGAGCGCGAGGACGCGCTGTCCCTTGATCGGCAGGCCGGCGAGCCGGTCATTCGGATCGAGGAACCGGCGCTTTCCCGCGGCGGACGTGGGTGGCGTGCCCTGCGGCCGGGTGTACGGGATACCGGCCGCCGAGAGGCGGTCCCACATCCGCTGGTTGTGCGCGGCGACGTCGTCGACCGCGATCCGCCGGGTCCGACGATCCGGCGGGCGGCTGGTCAGGGTGTGGCCGCGGCGTCGACGATCTCGCGCAGCCGGGCAAGCCGGGCCGCGCGATCCCGCGCGAACCGTTGGATGCCGGCGAAGAGGTGGTCCGGTGAGAGGTGCGCCTCAGCGATGACCTCGTCGACGCTGCCGCCGGTGCGCCAGCGGTCGTCCCAGTCCGACGTGAGCGAGTACTCGGCGACGATCGGGTGATCGATCCAGTCGCCCATGACGCGCCGGGCACGGTTCGAGATGACCATCGCGTCGATCCGGTCGGCGGGGGTGGCGACCGACGCCCGATAGGCATCGTCCTGGAGCGCGAAGAGCTGCGGGCTGATCGCGGCGACGACCTTCACGTTGAGGCCGGCCTCGTCGAGCCGCGGGAGGATCTTCACGAGGTTCGCCGTCGTGGAGCTGCCCTGGACGAAGACCGTGCCCATCCGTGGCGCGGCCGTGTGGTACGGGCGCAGGACGTAGGCGCCCTTGGCCGCGGCGAAGTGCGACGGCATCCCGAGCGCGGCGCGATCGGGGATGTCGACCGCGGGGCGGGTGAGGTGCAGTGCGACGATCGGCGCCGTCGCGCGGAGCGCCGCGCCGATGACGACCGGAACCTCGTTGTGCTCCCAGGGGTGGACGTCGATGACCGTGCCGTCCGGGAAGAGCTGGGTGACCCCCGTCTCGAAGATGCCGAAGTGGGTCCGGGAGTCCTCCGCGGTCTCCGGTCCGGAGTGGCCCGCGATCCAGAGCACCTTCCCGAGCTTCAGGTCGCAGTCCTGCGCGAGCTGGCTGAACAGCCGCATCTCCCCGTACTTCAGATAGGAGAACGAGCCGTACGTGGAGCAGGCGCCCCAGAAGCCGTTGAAGGCGGTGAACGGATCGTCGGCGAGGTTCACGGACGCGATCGCGCAGGCAATACCGGCGTTCGTGAACTCGGTGATCTGCTGCGGGAGCAACGTGCCCGTCGGGTTCGTGTCGCGCTGGTACCAGCCCCAGCCCTCGACGTCCTCGAACCCCTTCATGAAGCCGGAGATGTTCGTCGACTCGGCGAGGTCAGCGGACATCGCGATGAAGAGCGGCCGGCCGTACTGGGTCTTCGCATAGCTGTTGACCCAGGCGCCCCAGGTCGCGAGTGCCGCGCGGTTCGGCTTCTTCTCGCCCGGCTTCGCCCACATGCCCGCGGGGTAGCGCTCGTAGTCGTAGATCCGCTCGTCGTCGAAGATGCCGGTGCCCTTGCCGCCGAGGCGGAACGTGGGGATCGTCTCGGGTACCGACGCGGCGATCGCGCTCAACCGGTCGGTCAGGTGGTCGACCACGTCGGTCCGTTTGCGGAGGACCGACGCCGCGACAGCGAGGTTCGCTCGCGCTTGCGCCGCGATCCCTGCGGCGTCCTTCGGCGCGGGCTGGTCGACGCCGGCGTACTCGACGCCATGCTTCGCCATGAACTCCTTCCGCCCCTGCCAGAAGATCTCGCTGTTCATCGCGTGCGGGGAGCCGTGCGACTTGTAGTCGTACTTGAGGTACCCGCGGCCCTTGCGCGTCTTGAACCAGCCGACCGTCGGCACGCGGTCCGGATTCGCGCCGCGAGCGGCGTCGAGCACGACCCGCGTGACCTCGTCCCACTCGCTGCCCTGCTCGGTGCCGACGACCCGCCAGCCGTATGGCTCGAACCAGTCCCGTGGCCCGCCATGCACGACGCTCGAGACCGCGTTCTCGTCGATCCCGAAGTCGTTCCAGTCGAGGAGGAACACGAGGTTCGAGAGACCCAGGCCCCATGCCGAGTTACGCGTCTCGTGCGAGGCGCCGGGCGTGAGACCACCCTCGCCTTCCACGGCGAAGACCTTCACGTCCTCGCAGCCCGCGATCTTCAACGCGACCGCCTCGCCGGCCGCCGGCGGCATGCCATGTCCGGAGGGACCGGTGTTCCACTTGAGGAAGAGCGACTTCCCGCTCATCTCCGCGTGCCCCGGGAGCCCGCCGTTGCGGCGCAGGCCGAGGAGATCCTCCCAGGTGAGGGCGAACCGTCCGTCGTGCGGGAAGGCGAACCGCGGGTCCCCGGTGCGCTCGTGGCGCAGGCGCATCGCCTCGTTCAGCGTCGCGAGCGTCGCGTAGACGAGCGGCACCGTGTGGCCCGCCGAGAGCACGAACCGGTCGCCGAACGGCCGCCACGGCTGCAGCACGTCCCAGCGCATGGCGCCGGAGAGCATGAGCGCGAGCAGCAGGTGGACCTTCGAGCGCGATCCGCCCGGGTGGCCGCTCTGCCGGTAGTTCAGTGAGAGGTCGATGAGCTCGTCAACGACATCCTTGGTCGTTTCCCAGTGCGGGAACGCCGGCGTCGCCTCGCTCCGCAGGCGCTCGGCGTCGGTCGAGATCGTGCGTGCCATCGCGGTTTTTGTAGCACCATTGGCCGGTGAGCGACGCCCCTGTGCGCACCGTGCGGCTCGAGAGCGGGACCGACACGCTTCAGGCCGATCTGTACGGGACGCTGCCGGCGTCGCGTGCCGTGATCCTTTGTCACGGTCAGAGCTGGGACGCGACCGGCTGGCGGGACCTCGCCCCGAAGTTCGTCGACCGGGGCGTCCCGGCGCTCGCGCTGAACTTCCGCGGGTACGACGGATCGACCGGGAAGACGACGCCGGAGTCGACGCTTTCTGACGTGCGTGCCGCCAAAGCCTGGCTCAAAGGGGCCGGCGCGCGGGAGATCGCGCTCGTCGGCGCGTCCATGGGTGGCCACGCCGTGCTCGGGTCGTCGTTCGAACGCGACGTCGAGTGCGTCGTGAGCATCTCGGCGCCGGTGCAGGCGGTCGACGTCGCGCTTTCCCGCAAAGTGAGCGGACGAAAGCTGTTCATCTGCGCGAACGAAGACACCTACGGTGCCGCGCCACACGTCCTACGCACTTTCGAGGTCTGTGACGGACCGAAGACGCTCCTCATGTTCGGCGGGAAGGAGCACTCGGTCGGGATGTTCCACGCGCCGTACGGGCCCGAAGTCGTCGCCGCGATGCTCGACTTCGTAGCGGGTCGCCGCTGATGCCGGCCCGCGTCAATCCCGACGTTCCCGGCGAGGCGAAGCTCCTCCGCGCGGTGGGGAAGCGCATCCGCCTGCTCCGCGAGAAGAAGGGCCTCACCATGGCCGAGCTCGGTCAGAGCCCGCGCGGGATCGTCTACTTCCAGCGCCAGTACGTGTGGAAGATGGAGACCGGCCGGGTCGCGCCGTCGCTTGCGGCGCTGTCGCATTTCGCGAAGCGGCTCGGCGTGCCGATCGCCGATCTCCTCAAGGGGATCCGCTAACGGTCTTGCCCCCGGAGCGCATGTAGATGGAGAGGCGCAACAGACTGATCCGACACGCCCTGCGGCTCTCGGTCCTCAGCGTGCTGTGGAGCGGCGGGTTCGGTGGCGTGGCGGTCGTGATCGCGCTCGGGTCGGGAAGCTTGTCGCTCCTCGGGTTCGGTGTCGATGCCGCCGTGGACGCTGCTGCATCCATCGCCCTTATCTGGCGGTTCTCCGCCGAAGCACGGCAGCCTGCGCGAGCGGCCCGCGTGGAGAAGATCGCTGAGCGAGTGGTCGGCGTCGCGCTCGTCGTCTTCGCTGTCTACCTTACGGTCGCATCTGTCCGGTCCCTCGTCGACGGTCACCGCACCGAAGCATCTCCCCTGGCGATCGCGTTGCTTGTGGCCTCGCTCCTGCTCCTGCCTCCCCTGGCTGTGTTCAAGAACCGGGTGGCGCGACAGCTGGGTAGTGGGGCACTACGGGCCGACAGCGTGCTGACTGGCGTTGCCGCAGTCCTCGCGGCGATCAGCCTCGCTGGTCTGGGCGCGATGAGCGCGTTCGGACTGTGGTGGGCCGACTCGGTCGGTGCGCTGGTCGTCTCGGCCGTTGTGCTACGCGAGGGTGCGGCGTCAGTCGCCGCTTCGAGGAGGTCGCCGGACTCGTAAGCGGCCACGGCAGGATGGCCCGGCAGTGACGCAACGATCCGCCAATGAGCTGGGTGACGGTTTTCAGAACGTCCGAGTCACCCGGTCCGGCAGCGATAATCGAGTAGTCAGATCGCGTGGATCGGCACTGGAGACGCGCGGGGGGCTAGCTCAGCGGTAGAGCAGGGGACTTTTAATCCCTTGGTCGAGGGTTCGAATCCCTCGCCCCTCACCGGTGTGCGACTGACGTTGGTCGATGACGCTGGAGTCGCCGACTTTTTGGCGTAGACGCTCGTAGGGGGTCTGCCCGCCCAGCGCGCCGTGCGGACGATCGAAATTGTAGAAGTCCTCCCACTCTTGGAGCTTCACGTTGAAGA
>JBBRQB010000018.1:0-44360 GCA_038227105.1 Candidatus Limnocylindria bacterium
CCTGTTCGCGCGCGATCCGCAGCGACCGCGCGCGGGTCCGGAGGACGCTGACCTCGCGGGACGCCCGCTGCCGCACTGGCGGGCGGCCGCCCCGGGTCGCCAGGAACCGAAAGCCAGGGCCTTCCTGGTACGTGTGCCGCATCCAGCGGCGGTCCGGATCGTGGGTCTTGTTGCGGCTGGGGGCGAAGATCTCATCCATGCGCGGCACGCTAGCCGCGATGTTTCAGAAACCACCAGGAACTTCAGCTAGGCGGCGGCGATCCTCGTGACGTCGGCCGTGATCACATCGATCGACGCGGCGCACCGGTCGAGGACGTCGTGACCGGCCTCGGAGCCTGCCGCGACCGACTCCACCCCTGCGAGCGCGTTGTACAGATTGCGGACCAGCCGCTCGGCCTCGGTCGGCGGATGCCCCATCGCGATGAGCGTCTTGTCCACCTGGATCGTGTGCTGGCGCAGGTGTTCCTCGAAGCGGTGCATCCGGAAGCGGATCGAGTAGCCCTTGTCCTCCCAGAAGAACGACGGCGTGCCGAGCTCCGCATCGGTGACCGAGTCGAGCGCACCGAGGATCGCGACCTGGCTGCGGAACAGCGCGTTGAGCGCGTCGGCCCGCGTGCCGCCCGGGTCCTCGGGCGCGCCACGGATCGCCTTGAACGCGTCCCCGGACGGCAGCGGCTCCGACAGCTTCCCCGCTCGGACCAGGCCCAGCGCGATGGTGATCGCCGCCAGGAAACCCTTCTCCGCGTCCAGAATGTGCCTCAGCACCTCACGCAGCGGCCACTGCTCTTCCGGCGGCTGCGCGTCGAGCTCGGCCTCGGACACGCCTGCGAGCGCGCCGGTCAGATCGCGGTACGCCTCATGGACCTGCGCGAGGATCCGCTGCGCCTCGGTGAACGGCATCCCGGCGCCGAGCCGCGCGGCGGCGACCGTCGCGTGTGCCTCGCGCAGCTGGTGGTGGGCCGTCAGCAGCGCGAACCGCAGCCCGTCGTCGTCGTACTCCTCCCAGACGTACTTCCGGTCAAGGTCCGTATCGCTCAGATGCACGCTCGCCTTGACCAGCCGCTCGACCGCCTGGGTCACCGTCATGCGAGCGAGACCTCGGGCACGCCGCGGACGGTCTCGACCGCGAGCGCGTCCACGACCGCGTGCAGGTGCCCGGTCTCCTTGAATACCCGGATCTGGCGGTCGGCGCTCGTGCCTTCGCGCGCGATGACGCGGAGGTACTCGACCTCCGTGCGCGACCCGAGCGGATCGAGCACGTCGTCGACGAACGCGAGCAGCTCCTCGGCCAGGTCGCGCATCGGCACCTCCATCTCCGTGCCGAAGTCTATGAGGTCGGCATCCATGCCACCGCGCATCGCCCGCCACTTGTTCTCCTGGATGAGACCGGGCATGTAGCGGCGGAACCCGAGGTTGCGCTCGCGAAGCACCAGCAGCTTCGCGCAGATCGCCTGGACGAGACCGGCGATGCACAGCGTCTCGTCGATGGTCGTTGCCGCGTCGCACACCCGGAACTCGATCGTGGGGTAGAAGGCGTGCGGTCGGAGGTCCCACCAGATCTTCTTGCCATCGTCGATGCACTTGGTCCGCACGAGGAGCTCGACGTAGTTCTCGTATTCGTCCCAGGACGCGAACTCGGGCGGGATGCCAGTGCGCGGAAAGCGCTGCCACACGATCTGCCGGTACGACTTGAGCCCGGTGTTGCGTGTGAGCCAGAACGGGCTCGACGTGGAGATCGCGAGCAGATGCGGCAGGAAGTAGCGCGCCTCGTTCATGACCTCGATCCGCTTCTCGCGGTCGGGGATCCCGACATGCACGTGCAGGCCGAAGATCAACAGCTCCCGGATGACGTCCTGCAGCTCCTCCTCGAGCACCTTGTACCGCTCCTGCTCCGTGATCAGCTGCTCCTGCCAGTGCGAGAACGGGTGGGTCCCGGCGGACACGAGCCGGAGGCCGTCGCGCTTGAGCAAGGCGGCCAGCGTGCCGCGGGCGTTCACGATCTCGGCGTGCGCCTCCGGAATGTCCGCGCAGATGCGCGTGCCGATCTCGACGACGGACTGCATCATCTCGGCGCGCGCCCGCTCCTCGAGGTACGGCTTGGCCGCGGCGAGCAGCGTCTCGCTGTGCGACTTGAGGTGGCCGTCACCGTCGACGATCTGGAACTCTTCCTCGATCCCGATGGTGAGCCGCGGAATGGAGCTCATGGGTCGACGATATAGGTCGGCACGACGCTGCCGGCGCCCGCGGTCACGTTCAGCAGCGCGCTCGACGACAGGCGGGTCAGGCACCCGCTCACCGTGCCCCAGAACAGGTACGGGTCATGGTCGATGGACAGGTCGAGGTAGTGCACGCGGTCCAGGAGCACGGGGAACGGATAGCGAGGCACGGAGACCTTCTCCTGGACGACGTACGAGGCGGTCAGCCCGGCAAGGACGGTCTGCTCCCACTCGTGCTGCTCGACGGTCCAGCCCAGGACGACGCCCTTGCCGCCGTACTCGTCGTTCGGCTTCAGCACGAACCGGTCGCGCTTCCTCATGACGAGGTCGACCAGGTCCACGACCTTCCCGCCGTAGGTCGTGTGCCCCTCGCGCATCTTGCGG
Organism: Candidatus Limnocylindria bacterium; assembly: GCA_038227105.1. GTDB lineage: Bacteria > Chloroflexota > Limnocylindria > P2-11E > P2-11E > UBA4735. The sequence continues at coordinate 2,601 of JBBRQB010000018.1, forward strand.
GTCCACGGCACGTGCGTCGCGATCGCCTTGCGCTCCGCCGGCGTGTAGAGCTTCGCGTACCGGTCATCGGAAAGCAGCGCGAGGCTCATCTTCTTGTGGAGCAGCTTCGCGCGAAAGCTGTTCACGACCGTGACCGCGCCGTCGAGGTACGCCTGCACCAGCGGGCGCGCGACGTCTGGCTTCGCGAGGAGCTCGCTGGTCAGCACGCGCCGGTAGACGACATCGATCCTGGTGCCCATCGCGCGCAGCGTTTTCCGCGAGTAGGTCAGATCCTGGGGAGCGCAGATGATCACCTTCAGGCCCTGCGCTTCGAAGAACGCGGCGAACATCTCGAACTCGGTCAGCGTCGGCAACCCCGGCCAGTCGACGATCGCGATCGTCTTGAGAACGCCGCGCGGCCGGTGCGCCCGCCGCAGCACGCCGAGCTGCTTCGCGCGGACCGGGAACGCCGTCAGCCGGTGCAGCTTCTTGAACGCGCGCATGACGGGCAGTGTCGCGAAGACCGCCGAGAGCTCGTCGTTGTACGCCATGCCGGCAGGCGATTCGGCGTTGTACTCGACATAGCGGATCACGCCGTCATTGCCGACGAAGCCGTCGAGGCGCGCCGACGGCGAGGACGCGGCGAAGCCGGGATCCGCAAGAACGAGGTCCGCCTCGGCGGGGTCGAGGTCGAGCTCGAGGCGCAGGTCCGCGTCGCGGAGGAGTGCCTTCTCGAGCTTCCCGAGCGCGCCATACAGCGTCTCGGAGGCCCTCGTGATCGCGTCGTACTGCCAGCGCGTGATCAGGTTCGGCCGGAGCGCGACGCAGAGCGGCCGGTCGCCGAACACGAGCCGGCGCGCGCGCTGCCCCTCGGTCAAGGCCCCGGCGCTCTCCGCCGCGAGGTCACCGTCCTCAAGCAGCCCGTGGTATTCGATCAGCGGATGTGGCGCCACCACCGGTGCTCTCCGCGCCACGGCGGTTCCGCGGCGCCAGTCGCGTACCTGATCACCAGGTCACTCATGTGCTCCAGCACCCACTCGAAGTTCGCACCTTTGATGGAGAAGCTGTCGAAATCCGGCGCCGGGTTGAGCCAGTCGATCGCGTACAGCGTCCCGTCCCGGACCGCGAACTCGACGGTGTCCATGTCGTACCCGAGCGCATCGGTGAGCGCCTTCGCGTCATGGATCGCCTTGTCGCGGATCCCCTTCTCGAGCGGCCGGTCCACCGCATACCGCTCATGGAACGGCGCGTTCGGCTCGTACCGCACCGGGTTGATGTGCTCCCGCCCGATGCAGATGCAGCGGATGTAGTCCTGCCACTGGATGAACTCCTGCAGGATCATCGTCTTGGGCCGCTGGCCGAACGTCGCCGTGCCCGTCTGGTCGTATGCCCAGAGCAGCTGCTCCATGGTGTCGACCTTGTAGACGTCCTTCCAGCCGCCCCCGGTGTTCGGCTTCATGATCGCCGGCAGGCCGACGTAATCGACGATGCCCTGCCAGTCCACGGGGTACGCCAGGTTGCGCAGCGACTGCTCGTTGATGTCCGGGATGTAGGACTTGTTCGGCAGGAGCACCGTCTTCGGGACGGCGACGCCGAGCTTACGGGCGATGGTGCACTCGACGAACTTCTCGTCGGCCTCCCACCAGAACGGGTCGTTGATCACGACGGTGCCCATGACGGCCATGCTCTTCAGGTGCCCACGGAAGTACGGCACCTCGTGGCTGATCCGGTCGACGATCACGCTGTACGTCGGCTCCTCGAGCTCCGTCGCGCCACCGAGGGTGGCCATCTCGGCGCGGACGCCTTTCGACTCGCCCTTCTTGTTCACGGTGTCGATGAACGGCTGCGGGAACGTGTTCTCCCGTCCGACCAGGAGACCGACAAGCTTGCTGTTCGTGAGGTTTCCCTTGGCGGTCATAGGAAGGTGTCCACCATCTCTTTCCAGAACGGCCAGTCATGGGCCCAGCCGTTCCACAGATGCAGCGTCGCCGGTACGCCCTTGCCCTGCAGTGTCGCGACGACCTGGCGCGACTGCTCCACGTTCGGATCATCGACGCCAGTGGCGATGACGAACTCGGTCTCGCGGAGCGGCCGCAGCTGACGCTCGTCGGTCAGGTTCGGGAGGAACGCGAGCGGGTTCACGAAGTACGCGTCGTCCTGGCGCTGGCCGTCCAGCCAGCGCGACGCGTCGAACGCGCCGGAGAGCCCGGTCACACGGCTCGCGACGCCAGGGTGGCGGGTCGCGAGGTCGACCGCATGGAAAGCGCCGAACGACGCGCCGAGCAGCTCGAGCTCGAGGCAGGTGTTCTCGCGCCGGATCGCCGGCACCACCTCGTCAACGAGATACCGGTCGTACGCGAGATGGCGGCGCGCGCGGGCCTGCGGCGCGGCCTGTTTGTTGTAGAAGGACTCAGCGTCCACGCTGTCGACACACCAGAGCTGCACGAGGCCGGCCTCGATGCGCGGCGCGAGGTGCCCGACCATGCCGAAGTCCTCCCACTGGTAGAACCGGCCCAGGGACGTCGGGAAGACGATCACCGGCAGCCCGCGCTCGCCGAAGACGAGCATCTCCATGTCGCGGCCGAGCGCCGCGCTCGTGCTCCTTCGGTAGTCGCGCTTCACGCCTTGGTCTTCTTGCGCTCGCGGGATTCTTCGATGACCCGCCAGGCGACCTTCTCGTCGTGCCAGCCCCGGACGTCGGTGTTGTCCTCCTCGAGCGTCTTGTACGTCGCGAAGAACGTCTCGATCTCCTTGCGCCAGTGCGGTGCGAGGTCCTTCAGCGTCCGGATCTCATCGAATCGCGGGTCGCCGGCGGGGACGCTGAGGATCTTTTCGTCCTCGCCCTTCGAGTCGCTCATGAACAGCGTGCCGATGGGCCGTGCCGACACGACGCAGCCGGGGAACGTGGGCTCCTCGACGATGATGAGCGCATCGAGCGGGTCGCCGTCGCCGCCGAGCGTGTCCATGACGAAGCCGTAGTCCGCCGGGTAGTGCACCGAGGAATGGAGCACCCGGTCGAGGCGGATGTGACCGGTCTTGTGGTCGAGCTCGTACTTCGCGCGGGAGCCGCGCGGGATCTCGACGAACACGTCGACGACCTTGCTACTCGCTCTCGGCATCCATCTCCCCCGAGCCACCGACCGCCGGCGCGATCACGACGGTGACCTCCCCCTTCGGACGGTCGGAAGCATACCGAGCGGCCAGCACCGTGGCCGTCCCGCGCACGAACTCCTCGTGGATCTTGGAAAGCTCACGGGCGACGACGACGCGCGCGTCCGGCGCGATCGCCGCGAGATCCAGCAGGAGGTCGCCGGTCCGGAACGGACTCTCGTAGACCACGATCGTGCGGCCTTCCGCGAGCAGCGCCGCGAGCGCGCTCTTGCGCTTGCCGGTCTTCTTGGAGAGGAACCCCAGGAACGTGAACTCGCGTGTCGGCAGGCCCGACGCGACGAGCGCCGAGATCGCGGCGTTCGGGCCGGGGATCGGCGTCACGGTGTGGCCCGCAGCAATGGCCGCGACCACGAGCGCCTCGCCCGGATCCGAGAGGGCCGGCGTGCCCGCGTCCGACACGAGTGCCACGTCCCAGCCACGGTCGAGCTGACCGACCAGGATGCCGACCTGTCGCTTGTGGTTGAACTCGGTGTACGAGGTGAGGTGCTTGGCCCGGATCTCGTAACGGCGCAGGAGGATCTGGGTGTGCCGGGTGTCCTCGCAGGCCACCATGTGGACCTCCTGGAGGATCTTGAGTGCCCGCGGCGAGATGTCCTCGAGGTTGCCGATGGGCGTCGCGACGAGGAAAAGCGTCCCCACCGGCCCCAGTCTGGGGCAGCGGGCGTTTCGGCAATATTCCTGCAGGGAGAACGGGCATGGACCCGATCAGAGGAGCAGTCGCAGGCGCCATCGGCGGCGCCGCCGGCGCGTACACCATGGAGCGCTTCCAGAAGTGGTGGAACGACCTGGAGGGGGCGGCCGTCCCCAAGCGCCGCGCCCACGCCATCAAGGACGGCGCGACCGACAAGGCGGCCGACGAGCCCGCGACCGTCAAGATCGCCGAGCGCGTGAGCAAGAAGGTCCTCGATACCGACATCCCCGACGAGCTGAAGCCCGCCGCCGGCGAGGCCGTGCATTACACGACCGGCGCGACGATCGGCGCGATCTACGGGTTCGTCGCCGAGATCCTTCCGCCGGCCCGGATGTTCAACGGGCTCCTCATGGGGACGATCGTCTGGTGGACCGCCGACAACATGGCCGTGCCGGCGCAGAAGCTCGGCAAGAAGCCCGAGCAGGTCCCGCCGTCGAAGCACGCCTACGCGCTCGCGTCACACCTCGTGTACGGCTTCACGACCGAGCTCGTGCGCTCCCTCGTCCGCCTCGTCATCTAGTCCCGGTCCGCGGACTAGACCCCTTCCCGCGTCACGCGCACCGATTGCGCGACGACGATGCCCGCGACCACGACCGCTCCCCCGGCGACCTGCAGCGGCTGCAGCGATTCTCCGATGAGCAGCCACGCCACGATCGCGGCGATCACGGGCTCGGCCGTCGAGGTGAGCCCGACCCGCGCCGCGGGAATGAGCCGCACGGCGCCGACGCTGAAGACGTACGGGATGACCGTCGCGATGATCACGACGCCAAGTACGTCGAGCCCGAGCTCGCCACTCAGCTCGCCCCACGGGAGCAGCCACGGCGGCCGCACGACGCACCACGCGAGCGCTGCGGTCGCGAAGCCCGCGCAGAGGAGCGTCCAGCTCGAGTAGCGGTGCACGAGCCGCTCCGCGAGGAGGAAGTATGCCGCGAGGATCACGGCGTCGATGGTGGCGAGCAGCGCGCCCACGGCGTTCACCTGGCGGAGCTGTGCGTCATACGCGCCGACCACGAAGTAGCAACCGACGAGCGTGAGGACGCCGGCGATCCAGAGCCCGAGCCCCACGTGCCGGCCGCGCGCCCGCCAGTACCCGAGGATGAGGAGCGGCGCGGTGTACTCGATCACGAGCGCGACGCCGATCGGGATGCGCTGGATCGCCTGGTAGTAGATGAGCTGCACGGCCATGACACCGAGGAGCCCGAAGAGCGCGAGCCATGGCAGGTCGACCCGCTTGATCGTGAGCAGGTCGCGCCGCTTGAAAACGAGCGTCAGGACGAGGAACACGAGGAATGCGAAGAGGATCCGAAACTCCGCGAGCACGTCCGGCGCAACACCTAGGTCGAACGCGCGCTTGGCGATGACGCCACCCACCGCGTAGAACGCGGCGGCGGCGATCGCGAAGACGTAGCCGACCGCGCTCGGGCTCAGTCGGATTCCCAATCGCGCGGATAGAGGAAGTCGTGCCCGACCGTCCGCAGGCTGACCTTCGCGATGACCGGCATCACGCGCTTGAAGTGGTTGCGCCGGATCCGCTCGCGAATGCGGCCGATGAGCGCGGCGTCGAAGCCGGCCGCGACGAGCTCCGCGGGGAGCGCCCGGCGGTCGACCATGTGGTACAGGATGACGTCCGCGTCCTCGTAGCTGAACCCGAGCTCGCCCTCGTCGGTCTGGCCCTCCCACAGGTCCGCGCTCGGCGCCTTCGCGACGACCTCCTCGGGCACGCCGATGCTGACGGCGAGCTCGCGGAGCTGCGTCTTATACAGGTCGCCGACCGGGTCAAGCGCGCACGCGAGGTCGCCGAACTGCGTGCCGTAGCCGAGCAGCAGCTCGGTCTTGTTCGAGGTGCCCAGGACGAGGCCGTCCGGCCACGACCGGTCGTACTCGATGCTCTTTCGTTCGCGCGCCATCTTGTTGCCCAGGCGCACCTTGTGCGCCTGCGGCAGGCTCGCGAAATAGGCGTCGATCTGCGTCGTGATCGGCACCTCTTCGAGCGTGAAGCCGAAGGTCTTCGCGACCGCCTGGGCATCGGTGCGCGATCGCGCCGCCGTGGCCCGGTACGGCGTGAAAAGCCCAAGCACGTTCTCGGCACCGAGCGCCTCCGCGGCAAGCCCGGCGACGACCGCGCTGTCGATGCCGCCGGACACACCGAGGACGACGCGCGTCATGCCGGTCTTGCGCGTCTCGTTCGTGAGGAACGACACGAGCATCTTGCGCACGAGGACCTCGTCGATCCGGAGCGGGGTCAGGTCGCCCGGCGCCATGCGGATCGCGGCGCGCTCCTGCTCTATCACGTCGTGAGCTCGATCACGTCGTGAGCCCGATCACTCCGTGACCCGAACGCCCATGCGCTCGGCGAGCGTCGCGAACACCAGCTCGGGCCGTTCGTCGCGCAGCAGCGGGTTGCGCGCGCGCTCGCGCGCGACGAGCGCGGGATCGATCTCGGCGAATAGGAGCTCTTCCTCGAAGTCCTTCGCGCGGGCGACGACCGTGCCATCCGGCGCCACGACCTCGGACCCGCCCCAAAATCCAACGCCGTCCTCGTGGCCGACGCGGTTCGCGAAGACGATATAGACGGTGAGGTACTGCGCATAGAACTGGTCCATCAGACGGCACGAGGACGAGGTCCCGAGGTCCCCACCCTCGGCGACACCGCGGCCGGGGCTCGCGGACGGCGAGAAGATCACGGTGGCCCCGCCCACCGCGTAGAGGTACGGCACCGACAGGTGCCAGAGGTCTTCGCAGACCGCGATGCCCGCTGTGCCGAGCACCGTGTCGAAGGTCTCGAACGCGTCCCCTGGACCGAAATAACGCCCATCGTCGAAGATGCCGTACGTGGGCAGGTAGACCTTGCGGTGGATGTGCGTGAGCGCCCCGCCGGACCAGTAGCCCTGCGCGATGTGCAGCTTCGCGTCCTTGGATCGCTCGACGAATCCGGCGACGATGTCGATGCCGCGTGACGCCTCCGCGATCGGCTCGAGGATGGGGTCGTCCCCACCGCACGCCACGTCGGCAGCGAGGTCCTTCAGGTAATAGCCGGTCAGCGAGAGCTCCGGGAACACGACGAGCCTGGCGCCGCCCGCCTTGGCCTTCGCGATCCACTCGCGGTGCATCTCGAGGTTCCGCTTGACGGCGCCGAGCGCCGGCGCGCACTGCGCGATCGCGATCTTCATGCGGCGCGGAACGTACCGACGCGGTCAGCGTACTGATGCGCGAGCGCCCACGCGCGACCCTCGTCCGGCGCCTCGGCCCACACGCTGAAGAGCGGCTGGTCGGCATCGGGCAGCACGAGCACCCACGAATCGTCGAACACGTGCTTCACACCGTCGACCTGCTTCGTCCGCTCGGTGGCGGACTCCTGGGCGAGCATCCGCATGACGCGGCCCTTGTCCTCCCACGGGCAGGTCACCTTGAGCCGGACGAGGTGCGCCGCGGGCGTCTGGTCCATCACCTCGGCGAGCGTCGTGTTCTGAACGGCGAGCAGCTCGAGGAGCTTCACGATCGCGAAGAGGCCGTCGAACGACGGATGGAACCGCGGGAAGATGAAGCCGCCCAGGCCATCCGCGACGAGGAGTGGGTGTTCCCGCGCCGCGAGCCCCATCTGCGCCTCGGCCGATGCCCGGACGCGCTGGACGCGGCCGCCGGTCTCGGCAACGAGCTGCTCGATGATGGCCGGCGCGAACACGGGCACCGCGATGAGGCCGGGCGTCGTCTTCGCGATGAGGCGCACGAACGCCGTGAGGAAGTGCCGGTCCTCGATGATCCGGCCGCGGTCGTCGACGAAGAAGACCTTCTCGCCGCCCTGATCGAGCGTGACCCCGAAGGTGGCGTGCAGGGTCGACGTGATGAGGGCAAGCTCGCGCATCTGCTGCTGGAACTCGTCGAACGAGCGCGAGCCGATGTTCTCCGACACGACCGAGTTGATCCCGATGACCTCGACGTCGAGAGCCTCCATGAGCTGCGGGAGGTACTGCGCGGCCGTCCCATGCGAGTAATTGAGGACGATCTTCGGCTTCGACGTAGCGATCTCGCGCTTCTGCGCGACCTCGCGGAGGAACGCGTCGCTGTACTCCTCGCCGACCCGCGGGATCTCGATGATCTTGCCGATCTCGTCGTACGAGCTGCGCCGGAAGTCCTCGCGGAAGAAGGCGTTCTCGACCTTGCGCTCCTGGGCCTTGTCCATGTCGAGGGCCTGACGGTCGAAGAACTTCACGTCGCACACGCGCACATCGAACGGCGACACGCGGACGTGGACGCCGCCGGTGGCGCCGAGGCGCCGGGTCTGGAAGCGTCCGATCGGAAGCGGCGCCTGGGTGAGGTCCGCGACGTGCACGCCGCAGCCGACGATCCCGCCCATGAGCGCGCGCTTGAGCATCCGGCTGCTGCGGTGCTGGTCGCGGTTCATCGTGACCGTCGAGCCGCTCGGCAGGGAGGACGCGTACGCGGACCCGAGCCGTGCCGCGAACTCGGGCGTGAGGTCGACGTTCACGAGCCCGGTCACGCCGAACCGGCCGAACAGCGAGCGCCGGCCCTGGGAGCCCCAGATGAGGCTCGAGCCCACGACCGCGCCGCCCTCGACCTGCTTGTCGGGCCAGATCTTCACCGACGCGCGGACGCGCGCGCCCTCATTGATGACCGAGTGGTCGCCAACGACGCTGCCCTCCTCCAGAACGACACGTGCCTTCAGCGCGCACTGGCGGCCCACGATCGTGCCGCGCAGATCGGCGCGCTCGCCGATGTATGAGTTACGCCAGACGATCGAGCTCTCGACATAGGCGGACTGGTCGACGGTCACCGCGTCGCGCAGGACCGTCGGACCGATGATCTCGGCCCCGCCCGCGATCCGCACCCCGGCCCCCAGGTAGACCGGGCCCGTCAGCGTCGCGCTCGGATCGATGACGACATCGCCGCCGGCGAACACGCCAGGCCGGATCTCGATCCCGAGCGGCGCGCTCTTCATCTTCCCCTGCAGAAGGTCGGCGTTCGCGCGGCTGTACTCCGCGATCGATCCGACGTCGGTCCAATACCCCTCGGCCACGTAGCCGAAGAGCGGCTCGCCCTCGGCCAGGAGCTGCGGGAACAAGTCCTTGCTGAAGTCGAACGTGTCGCCGATCGCGAAGCGCTCCATGACGCGCGGCTCGATGACGTAGATGCCGGTGTTGATGGTGTCCGAGAAGACCTCGCCCCAGGACGGCTTCTCGAGGAACTTCGTGATGCGGCCGTCCGGCTGCGTGATGACCACGCCGTACTCGAGCGGGTTGGACACACGAACGAGCGTGAGGGTCACCGCGGCTTTCGACGCCTTGTGGAACTCGATGACCTTGGAGAGGTCGATGTCGGTCATCGCGTCGCCGGAGATCACGAGGAACGTGTCGTCGAGCGCGTCACCGATCTGCCGCACCGAGCCGCCGGTGCCGAGCGGCGTCTCTTCAACGCTGTACCGGAGGCGCATGCCGACGGCACCACCATCCCCGTACGCGTCCTGGATGACCGACGCGAGGTACTGGAGCGTCACGAACGCGTCGTCGATGCCGTGGCGCTTCAGGAGATCGAAGATGTGGCCCAGGCACGGCTTGTTGACGATCGCAACCATCGGCTTCGGACGGTTGATCGTCAGCGGTCTGAGGCGGCTCCCCTCGCCACCGGCCATGACGACGGCCTGCATGGACCGAGTCTAGGTCTGCGTGAGGAGCGAGGTCAGTCTGGTCCGCCCAGCCCGAATACGGACTCGAGGTCGTGGCGCGAGTACATGCGGAACGCGACGTGCGTGTGCGTCTTGAGGACGCCGGGGAGCTGGCCGATGGTGCCGGCGACGAGATCCGCGAGCTGCTCGTGCTCGCGCGTGCGGACCATCGCGATGAAGTCCACTTCTCCGGTGACCGAGTAGACCTCGGAGACCCCCTCGATCGCGGCGAGGGCGGCGCCGAGCTCGGGGATCGCCCTCCGATCGGCGTTGATGAGCACGACCGCTGTGATCAAATCATCTCAGCTTTCGCTGAGAATGCTCAGGGCTGGTGGACTCGCTCCTCGCGGCAAAGCCGCTCGTCGCTCGTTTGTTCATCCCGCTCACAGACTTTTCACGTCGATATCGTGGAGCGCGGACTTGAGGTAGTGCGCCGCTTCCTGGTAGGCCATCGCCTTGCCGCGGTTGAGCGCGGCTTCGTAGCTCTCGAGACCGTCGGCGTTCGAGCGCTCGTCATAGCGGTGGAACGCCTCTTCGAGCTGATCGACGGCGAGCTTCACGCGGTCGCGAGCGGCGGAGCTGATCACGGACACCCTCCCGATGGCTGCGTCAGTGACGAGGATATCGGGAGGGCGTCCGGACCGCTGCGTCGCCTACGGGTGGCGGTGGGTCGTCGTGGTCGTCGTCTCTTCCACGACCTCGGGCTCCGCCTCGTTGACCTGGACGTCCGTCGTGCCGTCGCGGTTGACGTTCACGTTCGTCGTCTGCCCGCTCGGGACGGAGGTGTCCTTGACTGTGGTGCGGCGCTCGGTGACGGAATGCTCTTCCATGTGTGCCTCCCGCTGACGTTCTGAAGTCACGGGTTGCACGGCGGGTGCCACGTGGGGGCTAACCGCCGATCTCCAGAGGCCGGGTCCGGATACCGAGGTCGATCTCCACGATGCCGTCGCGGACCCGGACGGGGTACGCATTCACCGGATAGACGGCCGGCAGGGCCTTCACCTGGCCAGTGAAGAGGTCGAAGCGCGCACCGTGGCGCGGACACTCGACGCAGTGATCGTCGAGCTCCCCCTCACCGAGCGTGCCGCCGTCATGGGTGCAGACGTTGTCGATCGCGCCCCACTGGCCCTCGCTCGTCCGGCCGAGCGCGAACGAACGGCCTTCGGCGCCGACGACCATGACCTCGCCGGGCGCGAGGTCGGCCTCACCGGCGACCGGCTGCCAGCGGGCACCGTTGCTCTCGGACGTCATGCGGCCTCGAGGTCGGCGAACCGGCCGATGCGCGGCGCGAGTGCGGCGAGGACGCGCGCTCCCACCTGCGGGTCGGGAATCTCGTTGATGACGCGCTGGAAGAAGCCGTGGATGAGCAGCTGCTCGGCGCTCGCGCGGTCGAGGCCACGCGACATCACGTAGAAGAGCTCGAGGTCGTCGAGCCGACCAGCGGTCGCACCATGACCGCAGCGCGCGACGTCGTTCGTGAGGATCTCGAGGACCGGGATCGGATCGGCGCCCGCCTTGTCGGAGAGGAGCATGTTGCGGCACTCCTGGTACGACCCGGACATGCTCGAGGTCGGCTCGACGCGGATCACGCCGTAGTACGTCGCGTGCGCGCGCTCGTAGAGTGCCGAAAGGTAGAGGAGGTCGCTCTGCGACGCCTTGCCGTCGAGCTTCTGCAGCGAGTTCACGTCGATGCGCTGGTCCGAGCCCGCGGCCACGAGCCCGTAGAGCTTCACCGTCGCCCCGTTGCCGCGGATGTCGGAGTCGATGCCCAGCTTGGTCTTGTGGCTGCCGACGAGCACGTTGAAGCTGCGGACGGTGCTGTCGGCCTCGGAGATGAAGCGCTGGTGGCCGAGGTCCCACACGTCATCGCCGAAGCGCTGGATGCCCACGTAGCGCACCTGCGCGTTCTTGCCGGCGTGCACCTCGAGGACCGGCAGCGCGACGCGGCCCCTGCCGCCGCCATCCGACGACAGCTCTTCGACGAGGGTGACGCTGCTGCCAGGCTCTGCGACGACGACCGTGCGGAACACGATCGCGCCGGTGCCGGCGGCCCAGTGCTTCTGCACCTGGAGCGGGAGCTCGACGGTCACGCCGGCGGGCACGTACACGAACGTGCTGCCGTGCGCGAAGGCTGCGCCATTGATCGCGCGGAACGCTGTGTGGCTCGAAAGGCCGCCGTTGTCGCCGAGGGCCTTGCGGACGAGGTCGGGGTGATCGCGGACCGCGTCGATCCAGCGGTCGAACACGACGCCGCGGTGGGCGGCCTCGACAGGCATCGAGCTGAAGTGCGATGGCGGCCCAGGGGGCTCGTCGACGACGAGCGGACCTGTCGGCAGCCCCTGGAGCGGGAACCGGCGCCACTCCTCGTCGCCGGCCTTCGGCCAGCGGTCGGGCGTGTACGCGGCGAGCTGCTCGAGGCGCCACGCGAGGAGCCACTCCGGCTCGCCGCGCTGACGTGAAAGCCGCTCGACCAGCGATCGGTCGAGCGGCAGCGTTGCGGTGGGCGCGGTCGCCAGCGCCACTATCCGATAGCGCCCTGCATCTGCAGTGTGATGAGCCGGTTCATCTCGATCGCGTAGTCCATCGGGAGCGTCTTCACGATCGGCTCGATGAAGCCGTTGACGATCATCGCGACCGCCTCGGCCTCGCCCATGCCACGGCTCATGAGGTAGAAGAGCTGCTCCTCACCCACCTTGGAGACCGAGGCCTCGTGGCCGATGGTGACATCGTCCTCGTCGATCTCCATGTACGGGTAGGTGGAGCTGCGGGCCGTGTCGTCGAGCATGAGCGCGTCGCAGCGGACGGTGCTCTTGCTGCCCTTGCAGCCGGGGTAGATCTTCACCAGACCGCGGTAGCTCTGGATGCCGGTCCCCTTGCTGATGCCCTTGCTCGTGATGAGCGAGGTCGTGTGCGGGGCGGCGTGGATCATCTTCGCGCCGGCGTCCTGGTGCTGACCGTCACCGGCGAAGGCCACAGAGAGGACCTCACCGTGCGCACGCTCACCGACGAGGTAGACGCTCGGGTATTTCATGGTGACCTTGGAGCCGAGGTTGGCGTCGATCCACTCCATGACGCCGCCCTCCTGGACCACCGCGCGCTTGGTCACCAGGTTGTAGACGTTGTGGCTCCAGTTCTGGATGGTCGTGTAGCGAACGCGCGCGTCCTTCTTCACGATGATCTCGACGACGGCGCTGTGCAGCGTGTTCGTCGTGAACACCGGGGCGGTGCAGCCCTCGACGTAGTGAACGCTCGAGCCCTCTTCGGCGATGATCAGCGTGCGTTCGAACTGGCCAGCGTTCTCGCTGTTGATGCGGAAGTAGGCCTGGAGCGGGATCTCGACGTGAACGTTCTTCGGGACCCACACGAACGAGCCGCCCGACCACACCGCGGTGTTCAGCGCGGCGAGCTTGTTGTCGTTCGCCGGGATGACCGTGCCGAAATGCTCGCGGAAGATCTCGGGGTGCTCCTTGAGCGCGGTGTCGGTGTCCATGAAGACGACGCCCTGCGCCGCGAGGTCCTTGCGGATGTTGTGGTAGACCGACTCGCTGTCGTACTGGGCGCCGACGCCGGCGAGGTACTTCTGCTCCGCCTGCGGGATGCCGAGCTGGTCGAACGTCCGCTTGATGTAGTCGGGGACGTCGTTCCAGTCCTTCATCGTCTTATCCGACGCGCGCAGGTAGTAGAAGATGTCCTCGAAGTCGATCGCGGAGAGATCGGCGCCCCACGTCGGCATCGGACGCGAGCGGTAGTGCTTCAACGCCTTGAGTCGTCGGTTGAGCATCCACTCGGGCTCGCTCTTGTAGGTCTGGCTGATCTCCCGGACAACGTCCTCGGACAGACCCTTCTTCTTGACGTTCCGGTAGACGGCGTCCTTGTCCTCCCAGCCGTACTTGTAGCTGTCGGGAAGCTGCTTGGTCGCCGGATTCACTGCCATGGGTCTAATCCTACTCTCGAAGTCGGAATATCTACGGCCTGATTCACGACGGTTTCGCTTCCTCTCCCGGCCACTCGTGGAGGCCCCAGGCACTGCCTTTCAGCGTTTTGAGGCTCAGCAGCGCACACTTGAGGCGCGCCGGGGTGAGCGTGATGCCGAGGTTCGCGATCACGTGATCGCGGTCGAAGGCCTTGAGCTCATCCAGGGTCTTCCCACGCACTTCATCGGTCAGGATCGACGCCGAGGCCTGCGAGATCGCGCAACCTTTGCCGCTGAACGCGACGTCCTCGACCCGCTCGTCCGCGCCGATCTTCAGGAACATCGTGATCTCGTCACCGCACAGCGGATTCGTGTCGTGATACTGATGCGTCGCGTCAGCAAGCTCGCCGAAGTTGTGCGGGTTCTTGTAGTGGTCGAGGATGAATTCGCGGTAGAAGTCGTCCATCAGCTGGCCCCTAGACCTTGAACACGCGCTTGGCCTCGCCGATCGCGGCCACGAGCGCATCGACCTCGGCGAAGGTGCTGTACAGGTAGAAGCTCGCCCGCGTCGTCGCCGGCGTCCCGAGGCGCGCCATGAGTGGCTGGTTGCAGTGGTGGCCCGCCCGCACACAGATCCCCAGACTGTCGAAGATCTGTGCGACGTCGTGCGGGTGGATCCCGGCGAGATCGAATGAGATCACCCCCACCCGATCTTCGAGCGTCGTCGGGCCAAAGATGCGTACGCCGTCGATCGCCTGGAGCTTCGGGAGCGCGTAGGCCACGAGCGCGAGCTCGTGCTGGTGGATCTTGTCCAGACCGACGGCCTGGAGGTAGTCGACCGCGGCACCGAGCCCGATCGCGTCGACGTAGGCCGATGTGCCGGCCTCGAACTTCCAGGGCAGGTCGTTCCAGGTCGACTTCTCGATGCCGACCTGCATGATCATGTCGCCGCCGTAGAGGAACGGCCGCATCTTCTCGAGGAGAGCTGTGCGACCCCAGATGACCCCTGAGCCGGGAGGCGCCAGCATCTTGTGCCCGCTGAACGCGAGGAAGTCGGTGTCGAGGTCGCGCACATCGACCTTCGCGTGCGGGACGGACTGCGCGCCGTCGAGGACCGTGATCGCGCCCGAAGCATGTGCCTCGGCGATGAGCTCCTTCGCCGGGGTCACGGTCCCGAGGCCGTTGCTCGTGTGGGTGATCGCGACGAGCTTTGGCTGCTGGGCCATCGCGGCGCTGAACGCCTCCCGCCGGATCCGGCCCTCGTCGTCGACGTCGACGACCACGAGCCGGGCGCCGGTCTGCATCGCGAGCTGCTGCCAGGGCACGAAGTTCGAGTGGTGCTCGAGGACGCTCGTCACGATCAGGTCGCCGGCCGAGATGTTGTCGCGACCCCACGTCTGCATGACCAGGTTCAGGCCTTCGGTCGCGTTCCGGCAGAAGATCACCTCACGTGTCTGCGGCGCGTTGATGAGCCTCGCGACCTTCTCGCGGGCGCCCTCGAACAGCGCGGTCGTGCGCTCGCTGAACTCGTAGACACCGCGGTGGATGTTCGCGTTGTGCTCCTCGTAGACCGATGACATCGCGTCGATGACCTGGCGCGGCTTCTGGCTCGTCGCCGCGTTGTCGAGGTACACGACCGGACGCCCGTGAACGTGCTTGGAAAGGATCGGGAAGTCGGCGCGAATGCGCTCGACGTCGAGCGGGGTCGTCGTCGGGCGCGGCGCGATGATTGCCACTAGCTCGTCGCTCCGGCTGGTTCCTTGTAGAGCTCCTCGCGAACGAAGTCGTAGCCCTTGGTCTCGAGCTCGTTCGCGAGCTCGCGGCCACCGGTCCGCACGATCCGGCCATCGACGAGGACGTGCACGAAATCGGGCTGCACGTACCGGAGGATCCGCTCGTAGTGCGTGATCAGCAGAATGCCGATGTCCGGTCCGCGGAGCGAGTCGATGCCCGTCGCGATCGTCCGGAGCGCGTCGATGTCGAGGCCGGAGTCGGTCTCGTCGAGGATCGCGAATGTGGGCTGGAACATGTGCATCTGGAGCGTCTCGAGCCGCTTCTTCTCGCCACCGGAGAACCCATCGTTCACCGCGCGCTTGAGGAAGTCATCGGGGACCTCGAGCTGCTTCATCTTCTCGGCGAGCAGCTTGCGAAACTGCGGGATCGGCATGTCGTTCTTCTTTTCGACACCGGGCGTCGAACGCCGCGCGTTGATGGCTGTCCGGAGGAAGTTCGCGACGGACACGCCCGGGATGGCCGACGGGTACTGGAACGCGAGGAACAGACCCTTGCGGGCGCGCTCGTCTACGGGGAGCGCGAGCAGGTCCGCACCGTCGAGGAGGACCGACCCCTTCGTCACCTTGTAGCGGGGGTGGCCCATGATCGCGAGTGACAGGGTGCTTTTGCCCGAGCCGTTCGGGCCCATGATCGCGTGCACTTCGCCGCTGCCGACGACGAGGTCGATCCCCTTCAGGATCTCCTTGTCCTCCACGCTGACGTGCAGGTCCTTGATCTCGAGCGTCGACACGAAGGCTCTCCCCTTGCTGCGCCGCTACGGCGCGACGGATGTTGTCGGTTGCGTTTGCCGGGTCAGCTCGGCGAGCGTCATGCCGTCGAGCGCTGTCGCGATCGTTGATTGGAGCTTGAGCCACACGAGCCGCGTGCCGCACCCCTGTTCGCGCACGCAGTTCACGACCGGGTCGCCCTCGGCGGTACAGACCTGGGGCTCGATCGGTCCTTCGAGCGCCCGCACGATGTCCCCCGCGGTGATCTCACCCGGATCGCGCGCGAGCGTGTAGCCGCCACCGGCGCCGCGTTTGCCCGTCACGAGCCCGGCCTTGCGCAGGATCGCGACGAGCTGTTCGAGATACGCCTCGGGAAGCTGCTCGCGCTCCGCGACCACGTGGAGCGAGCTGCTGCCGTGGCCGTGGTTGCGGGCGAGGTCGACCATGAGGCGCATCCCGTACTCGCCTCGGGTCGAGACGTGGAACGCGGCGGGCGTTGGTGGATTTCCGAGCACTACAGTCGGAATTGTACCGCGGTGGGCAGCACAGGGCCAGGGGTCCGTAGGCTCGCTGCATGACGCTTACCTTCGTCCGGGCGACGGTCGGCTCCATCAATCCGGCGAAGGTGCGTGCGGTCCGGCAGGCCCTCGCGATCCTCGCCCCGGCGTGCACGGTCGACGGCCTGGCGGTCCCCTCGGGTGTGGGCGATCAGCCCTTCGGCGACGCCGCGACCCGAGCCGGGGCGCTCGAGCGGGCGCAGCAGGCCCTGACCCAAAGCGGCGCGGACATCGCGTTCGGGCTCGAGGGGGGCGTGCAGCTCGATCACGACGATGTCTGGTTGCTCTCGTGGGTCGCGGCGATCGACCAGACGGGACAGACGGGCTACGCGAGCGGTCTGCGAATGCTGCTGCCACCGTCGCTGGGAACGGGCCTGCGCGCGGGCGCGGAGCTGGGGCTGCTCATCGACGAACTCTTCGGGGTGAAGGACGCGAAGTCTGCCAGCGGGGCGATCGGGCTGCTCACCGCGGGCGCGGTGTCACGCACCGACGCGTTTGCGGATCTCGTCGCCATGAGCCTGGCCCCCTGGATCCATCCCGACCACTATCGGTAGGGCCGGCTCGGCGGGCTTCTCATCCTTGAAGGCGCGCGTGTAGAGGCGCCAGTAGAGCGCCTCGCGCGACATGAGCTCGGTGTGCGTGCCGTCCTCGACGATGCGTCCGCGATCGAGCACCAGGATCCGGTCGGCGCGCTCCACGGTGGTGAGCCGGTGGGCGATGACGATGGTCGTGCGACCGAGCATGAGCCGCGCGAGCGCCTCCTGCACGAGGTACTCGCTCTCGTTGTCGAGCGACGAGGTCGCCTCGTCGAGCAGCAACACCGGCGCGTTACGTAAGAGCGCGCGCGCGATCGCGACACGCTGCCGCTGACCCACCGACAGCTTCACGCCGCGCTCCCCGACGATCGTGTCGTACTTCTCCGGAAGGCGATCGATGAACTCAGCTGCGTTCGCTGCGTCCGCGGCCGCGTGCAGATCCGCGTCGCTCGCATCGAGCCTGCCGTAGCGGATGTTCTCGGCGACGGTCGTGGCGAAGAGCACCGGCTCCTGCGGGACCACGGCGATCCGCTCGCGGAGCGAGTTGACCGTGACGTCGCGCAGGTCACGGCCGTCGATGGTGATGCGCCCCGACGTCGGGTCGTAGAAGCGGGCCACGAGACTGACGAGCGTGGTCTTGCCGGCGCCGGACGGGCCGACGAGCGCGGTCGTCTTCCCCTCCTCGAAGCTCGTGGAGAGGTCGGTGAGCACGAGCGGGCCCTGGGCGTACCGGAAGCTGACGTTCTCGAAGGCGATCCGACCGTCGGCGCGTGGGAGCACGACCGCGCCAGGGCGATCCTGGATCTCGGGTGCGGTATCGAGGAGCGCGAAGATACGGTCGGCCGCGCCAAAGGCCTCCTGCACCTGGGTCCACTGCGACGCGAGCCCACCGACCGGGCCCGCCACCATGCCCGCATACAAGAGGAAGGCGACGAGCTCGCCGGTGGTGGCCTCGCCGCTGATGACCTGGTGGCCGCCGTACCAGAGCACGACGATCGACGCGAAGAAGCCGAGGAAGCCGATGAGCGGGAAGAGCGTCGCCGACAACCGTGCGCGCTCGAGGACCAGGCCGAGCGTGATCATGAGCTTCGACCGGAAGCGCTCGGACTCGTAACGCTCGCGCGTGAACGCCTGGACCGTGCGGACCTCGGCGATCGCCTCCTGCAGGACGCCAACGGCCTCGCCCTGGGCGTCCTGGGCCTCGCGCGAGATCGAGCGGATGCGACGGCCAAGGTACTGGCCGAGCAGACCGATGGGCGGTGCGACGACGAGCGTGAGCAGTGCCAGGCGCCAGTTCATGACGAAGATCACCACCAGCCCGCCAACGAGCGTCAGCACCTGCCCAAGCACCGAGATGATCGTCTGGGTGACGACGCCGTGGACGAGGGTCGCGTCGCTCGTGACATGCGACATCAGCTCGCCGGTCTTGCGCTTCGTGAAGAACGCGAGCGACAACGACTGCAGGTGCCGGACGATCTCCATGCGCAGGTCAAAGATGACGCGTTCACCGGTCCACGCCATGACGTACTGGCGCACGCCGTCGATCGCCGCGCGGAACAGCAGCACGCCGATGAGCGCGAGGACCAGCGCGTCGAGCACGGCGGCGTCGCGCAGCCCGACGTCGAGCACTCGCAGGACGACCTGCGGCCACACCAGGCTGAGCACGGTCGAGAGGATGAGCAGCGCCGCGGCGAGCACGAGATTAACGCGGTACGGCCGCACGAACCGCAGCAGCCGACGGTACATGGCGATCGACGGACGCTTCTTCTCCCGTCCCCCGCCACCCATGAACATCATGTGCATGCCGCCGCCGCCCATCATCGCCGCCTCAGCCTACCGTCACTTCCCGATCGCGATCTCGGCGAAGAAGGTGCCCTTCGGATCGATGACCTTCTTGGTCGCGGCGGCGAGCGGCGTGATCCAGACGAGCGGGATCCGCGGCACCTCCCGCTGCACGATCTTCGAGACCTGCTTGTAGAGCTCGCTGCGCTTGGACTGATCCGGCTCGGTCCCCGCTTTGCGCAGCAGGCCCGCGACCTCGGGGTTCGACCACGAGCCACCCTGCGTCGGCTGGTCCCTGGCGTTCACGACGGGCGGGATGAATGCGCTCAACAGCTCATCCGGATCGAAGGATGCCGCCGTCGCCACGCCGAGCCACGACGGGAAGCGGTTCTCACGGACGGAGACGTCGAAGGTAATCGGGTCGATGGTCTTCGTGTCTGCGCTGAACCCGGCGACGCCGAGGTCGCCAGCGACCGCCTCGGCGATCCGGCGCATGTCCGGCTGCGTGACCGGGCCGCCAAGCTGGTACCAGACATCGAGCTGGAAGACGGAGTGTCCCGAGTCGGTCAGCAGCTTCTTCGCAGCAGCGGCGTCACTGCGTGCGAACTCCGTGACTGAGTCGTCATACCCGAGCATCGTCGGTGGCGGCAGCTGCGTCGCGGGCGTCGCCGCACCGCCGTACAGACGGTCGACGATCGAGCGGGCGCTGATGCCCATCGCGACCGCCTGCCGCACACGCAGGTCGTCGACGCCCGGCGACGAGAGGTTGAGGCCGAGGTAGAGGACCGACGTCACCGGCCGCGTCACGAGCTGCAAGCTCGGATCGGTGCGGATCGTCCCGATATCGCCGATCGCGAGGTCGAGGATGAGGTCCTGGTTCCCCGCCCGGATCGATGCGAGCCGGGTGCCGGGGTCCGGGATGGAGGTGATGGAGAGCCGGTCGAGGTACGGAAGCCGCTGGCCGGAGGCATCGGCGCGCCAGTAGCGATCGTTCCGCTCGAGCACGAGCGGCCGGGCCGTGTCGCCACCTGGCGGCACGCGGAAGGGACCGGTGCCGGCCAGCTTCGCTGCCGGCGAGACGACCGCGTACGGCGCCGTGCTGAGCGCGCTCAGGACGGGCCCGTACGGCGTGCGCGTCGTCAGCACCACGGTGCGGGCGTCCGTGGACTCGGCCTTCTCGATGATCGGATCGTCGGCTCGGGCGAAGCTCTTCGCGACCGCGGGGCCGTCTGCCGCGGAGCCGTCATGGAAGACGACGGCGTCCTGCAGTGTGAATGTCCAGGTGCGGCCATCCGGTGCGACGAGCCACTTCGTCGCGAGTGCCGGCGCCGGCCCGGTCGCGCCGCGCTGCACCAGCCCTTCGAACACCTGACCGATGACGAGCGGATCGGCGCCGCCCGCCCGTGGATCGAGCGGGCCGATCTGCGTGGAGACCGCGACCCGTAGCGTGCCGCCCAGCGCCTTCCCCGGTGTCGGCGACGCCGACGCGGCCGGGGTCGGGCTCGGGACGACGGCCCGCGTGGGGCTCGGCGACGGCTCCGGCGCGGCCTGGCACGCAGCCATGAGGATCGCGACGGCAGCGAGCAGCGCGATCGGTCTCATGCCCGATAGTCATACCACCGTCGGGCGCGATGCCTTTCATAGACTTCGCTGCAGTGCGCGCGACCGCATTCCCGCTCGTGGTCCTCCTGACGGCGTCATGCGTATCGGCCACAGCGCCGGCGGCGACGCAGGCGCGTCGCACCGCCCTGCCCGCCGCGCACGACATGGGCGGGATGACCGATCCCGGGCCGGACCGCTTCTCGATGGGGCCATGCGAGCCCTCGGCGGTCCCGCTCGGCGCGGTCCCCGCAGGCCCGCCTGCCTGGTGCTTCCCGCTGGTAGCGGGAGTGAACACCGCGCGGTCGGGCACGAACTCGTGGGTCGACGCGTTCGACAGTGGGCTCGACCACACCCGATTCCCCGCGACCTACCGCGTCTTCGAGGCCGCGCGGCCATCGACGGTGACGCTCACGCGGCACTTCATCCACAACGGCCACTGGATGGTCGACGTTGCCGGCACGGGCGCGCTGCCGGACGAGTACGAGGGCGACCGCCGCGACGCGCTGACGGCGACCCACTGGGGCGGCGCGCTGATGCGACCCGACCGCACGTTCCGGTTCGCGGATGGCACGCTCACGGTCGAATTCGACATGGCCGCGGGCATGCTCGCGTATCACGACGGCTGGCCCGAGATCGTGGTCACGACCGCCGCGGCGCCGACCGGCATCGACGCCGACCCCACGCACGCGATCGGCGTCTTCGGCGGCGCGCCGAGCGTCGGACTGCGGCTCTATACCGACCGCACCGCCCTCAGCAGCGCCTACGACCCGAATGGCCGCGCCTTCGAGCTGTCGAGCGAGCGCAGCGAGGGAGCCGCCACGAGCTTCGGCGGATCGGCGAGCACGCCTGCGCTCGCGGCGGCGTTCCGCCTGTGCGCACCGGCGGCACCCGACACGGACTGCCGCGATCGGTTCCGCGTCGAGTTCACCAGTGACTCGGTGCGGCTGTGGGCGAACGGCGTCCGCTACTTCGAGGAGTCGGGGCTACCGGCGGCGAAGCGGCTGCCCGCCGCCCTCACGGGCGGAGACGTGTACGTCTACTTCGCGAGCTGGGCGTACCTCGGCCAGGCCGCCACCGAGCGCTTCCACTGGGGACGCATCGCGATCAATCCCTAGTGGCTACGCACCGGGGAAGTGACAGGCGGCCCAGTGACGCGGCGCGTGCTCGATGAACTCCGGGTCGATCTCGCTGCAGATCTCCTGCGCCTTCCAGCACCGGGTGTGGAACCGGCAGCCGGTCGGCGGGTTCACCGGTGACGGCACGTCGCCGGTGAGGATGATCCGCTTGCGCTTCTGCTCGATCTGCGGGTCGGGGATCGGCACGGCCGAAAGCAGGGCCTGCGAGTACGGGTGGAGCGGGTGCTCGTAGAGGTCGACCCGGTCGGCGAGCTCGACGATCTTGCCGAGGTACATGACCGCGACGCGGTCGCTGATGTGTCGCACGACCGAGAGGTCGTGGGCGATGAACAGGTAGGTCAGCTTGAACTTGTCCTGCAGCTCCTCGAGGAGGTTGATGACCTGCGCCTGGATGGACACGTCCAGCGCCGAGATCGGCTCGTCGGCGACGATGAACTCCGGCTCGACCGCGAGCGCGCGGGCGACGCCGATGCGCTGCCGCTGGCCACCTGAGAATTCGTGCGGGTAGCGGTTCGTGAAGTACGGGTTGAGGCCGACGATCTTGAGCAGCTCCTGCACGCGCTCGGTCTTGGCCTTGCCGCTCGCGAGGTTATGGACCTCGAGCGGCTCGCCGATGATGTTGCCGACGGTCATGCGCGGGTTGAGGGACGCGTAGGGGTCCTGGAAGATCATCTGCATCCGGCGGCGCATCTTGCGCATCTGCTCGCCGCCGAGCTTCGTGAGCTCGACACCGTCGAACTTCACTTCACCGGACGTGGGCTTATAGAGCTGGAGGATCGCGCGTCCGGTCGTCGACTTGCCGCAGCCGGACTCACCGACGAGGCCGAGGGTCTCGCCCTTCTCGACGAAGAAGTCGATGCCATCGACGGCGCGCACGGCGCCCACCTGGCGCTGGAAGATGATCCCCTGCGTCAGCGGGAAGTGCATTTTGAGGGCCTTGACCTCGAGCAGGTTGTTGCCGCTGTCCGACGTCGCCGTCGAGCGGCCGCGCTGGATGAACTGTTCCGGCGGCGTGATCGCCATCTACTTGTCCTCCTCGGCCGCCTCGATGCGCTTCACCTCGGGCGGCAGGTCGGCGACCTCCGCCTTGATGGCCTCGAGCTCCTTGGCGCTCCCGGTGTCGTGGCGCCAGTCGGTGTTCACGAGCCAGCCGCCCTCCTGGGTACCGAAGCAGCGGGCCTCGTGATCCGGCTTGGAGTTGGGGATGTGCTTCAGCTCGGGGACCTGCTGCGAGCAGATCTCGCGGCGGTACTGGCAGCGCGGCTCGAAGCGGCAGCCGGGGGGCGGTGCGATGAGATCCGGGGGCAGCCCCTCGATCGGGAGCAGCTTGGCCTTTCGCGACTCGTCGAGGCGCGGGATCGAGCGGAGCAGGCCCCAGGTGTACGGCATCTTCGGGTTCGCGAAGAGCTCGCCAGTGTCCGCCTTCTCGACGATCTGGCCGCCGTACATGACGTGGATGCGCTGGGTCATGCCCGCCACGACGCCAAGGTCGTGTGTGATCAAGATGAACGCCGTCCGGAACTCGCGCGCGAGGTTCTTCAGCAGATCGAGGATCTGCGCCTGGATCGTCACATCGAGCGCGGTCGTCGGCTCGTCGGCGAGGATCAGCTTGGGGTTGCACGAGAGGGCCATCGCGATCATCACGCGCTGGCGCATGCCGCCCGAGAACTGGTGGGGATAGTCATCGGCGCGCTTCTTCGCGCTCGGGATGTTCACGAGCTCCAGGAGCTCGATGGTCCGCTTCCTGGCCTCCGCCTTGTCCATCTTGAGGTGGAGCTCGAGGGCCTCGGAGATCTGGCGGCTGATGGTGAGCACCGGATTCAGGCTGGTCATGGGGTCCTGGAAGATCATCGCGATGTTGTTCCCGCGGATGGCCCGGACATCGTCCTCGTCCATCTTCAGGATGTCCTGGCCGTCGAACATGATCGATCCGTCGACGATCTTGCCCGGCGGCATCGGAATGAGCCGCATGAGGGAGAGGGCCGTCACGGACTTGCCGCATCCGGACTCGCCCACGATGCCGAGCGTCTCGCCGGCGGCGAGCTCGAAGGACACGCCGTCGACGGCGTGCACGACGCCATCGCGGGTGAAGAACTGCGTTTTGAGGTCCTTCACCTCGAGCAGCTCAGGCACGTGTTCTCCCCTTCCCTATCTGCGCCACTGGTGTTCGCGAGACGCGGAGTCTACGCAACTCGGGCTAGAGCTTCATCCGCGGGTCCAGGGCGTCGCGCAGCCCGTCCCCGACGAAGGTGAACGCCAACATGACGATCGAGATGCAGACGGCTGGCAGGAGCACCGGCCACGGGCTCTGCGAGAAGACGACGAAACCCTCGTTGATCATGACGCCCCAGGTGGGCGTCGGCGGCCGGATACCGATGCCGATGAACGACAGCGTCGACTCCGCGAGCATCGCGCCAGGGATCGCGAAAGCCGCCGATACGATGACCGGCGCGAGGGCGTTGGGAAACAGGTGCCGGATCATGATCCGCTTCGTCGGGACCCCGGTCGCGCGCGCGGCCTCGATGAACTCCTTCTCCTTGAGCGAGAGCACCTGTCCGCGGACGAGCCGGGCCAGGCCGACCCAGCTGACGATGGCGAGTGCCACGAAAATAAGGACCAGGCCACCCGCGATCTCGCCGAGGGCGGTGTTCCGGAGCGTTGCCATGATGATGATGACGAAGAGCAGGTCCGGGAACGCATAGATGACGTCGGTAAAGCGCATCAGCGCGTTGTCCAACCAGCCGCCGAAATAACCAGCGGATAGGCCCAGCGCGATCCCGATCACGAACACCATCGCCGTCGGCACGAGGCCGACGACCATCGAGATCCGCGCCGAGTAGATGAGCCGAGTCAGGATGTCGCGGCCGAGCTGATCGCTCCCGAGGATGTAATGCGAGTCGACATACTTGGTGCCGGCGAAGAACGGGTCGGCGTTCGCGAGCGGCGTGTTGATAGCGGTCGGGTCATAGGGCGAGATCCACTGCGCCGTGAGGGCGCAGAACGACGCGAGCGCGATGACCACGAGGCCGCCCATCGCCGCCTTGTTCCGCCGGAGGCGCCACCAGGCGTCCTGCCAGAGCGACCGCTGTTTCCGCGAAAGAAGGTTCGCGTCGATCGCGCGCTGCTGGCTCGGGGCGGCGGTGATCGTCGCCACTATTTGCCCACCTTGATGCGTGGGTCGAGCACGCCGTAGACAAGGTCCACCGAGATATTCGCGACCATGATGAAGAACGCGTAGAGCAGCGTTGTCGCCATGATCACTGGGTAGTCCCGCTGCAGGATGCTCGTCACGTAGAGGCGGCCGATGCCTGGCACGCTGAACAGCTGCTCGATGATGAACGACCCGGTGATGAGGCCGGCGGTGACCGGCCCGACGATCGTCGCGACCGGGATCATCGCGTTCTTCATCACGTGAGACACGACCACGACCTGCTCGCGCAGCCCCTTGCTGCGCGCAGTGCGGACATAGTCCTGGCGGATCGCCTCAAGCATGCTCGCGCGGGTGATCCGCGTGAGCACGGCGGCCGGGCCGAGCGCGAGGATGAATGTCGGCATGATCATGTGCCGCAGGTCACCCCAGCCGACGATCGGCAGCAGCCGCAGATTCACCGCGAAGATGTAGATGAATACGATCCCGATCACGAACGAGGGGACGGTGTAGCCCACGGTCGCGAAGAACAGGCTCCCGTAGTCGACCATCGAGTTCT
Organism: Candidatus Limnocylindria bacterium; assembly: GCA_038227105.1. Taxonomy (GTDB): domain Bacteria; phylum Chloroflexota; class Limnocylindria; order P2-11E; family P2-11E; genus UBA4735. Next base: position 27,856 of record JBBRQB010000018.1, read on the forward strand.
GCTTCAGCGCACTGACGACGCCGAGCGGGAGCGCGATCGCGAGGGACAGGAGCAGGGCCTGCACGCCGAGCTGCGCGCTCACCGGGAAGCCCTGACCGATGATCTCGGTAACGTTCCGGTCGCGCACGAGGCTCGGGCCGAAGTCGAACCGGATCGCGTTGCCGAGGAAGAGCACGAACTGCTCCTGGATCGGCTTGTCGATGCCATAGAGCCGGTTCAAGCGATCGATCGACGCCTGCGGAATGGGCTTGTTCTCGTTCTTGCCCTCGAACGGCGAACCGGGCGCGGCGTGTGAGAGGCCGAACGTGATCAGGGAGACAAAGAACATGGTCGGGATGATCAAGAGGAGGCGTCGGATCGTGTATTTCAGCATCTGTTTCTTTGCGTGGGCCTCCACCTCATGAGCTGTCGACTATCGCGAGTGTATACCGGGAAACAGTTCGCTCGGTTCGGATGCGCGCCGAAACGCACGCCGGACCGGCCTCTCGGCCGGCCCGGCGGAGCGTTCGCTGATCGACTCGCTTAGTGCTTGGCGACCGTGATGTTGGTCATGTCGAAGATGCCGATCTCGAAGTCGAGAGCGGTGTCCGTGACACCCTTCACGTACGGCTTGAGCAGGTACTTCGTGGCGCTGTAGTAGAGGAACGCGACCGGCGCGTCCTTGCTCAGGAGACGCGAGGCCTGCTGGTAGGTCGTGTCACGCTTCGCGGCGTCGGGCTCTTTGTCCCCGGCTTTCACGAGCTTGTCGAAGTCCGGGCTGTTGTAGCCGGTACGGGTGACCGTCGAGTTCGAGATGAACACGGTGGTCAGCCAGTCCTGCTGGTCCGGGTAGTCCGCGCACCAGCCGAGGGAGAAGAGGAGCGGCGTGGTCTCCGCCTTCTTCACGAGCTGGCTGAACGTGGTGCGGTCGACCGGGTCCGGGGTCACGTCGATCCCGAGGTTGGTCTTCCACTGCTGCTGAGCCCACTCGATACGCGTCTTCGCACGAGCGGAGGCGCTGTACGTGAACTTGATGCCTTGCAGCTCTGGCTTACCAGCGAAGCTGGAAGCCGCGAGGCTGGCCTTTGCAGCTGCCGGGTCGAACTTCTGGGCGTGGTCGTCCTTGTCGTAGCCGGGGAGTCCCGGCGGGATGAACGACTCGGCGGCGACGCCGACCTTCTGAACGTCGGTGATGAACGCCGCCCGGTCGAAGGCCTGAGCGAACGCCAGGCGGACCTTCGCGTCGGTGAACGGCGCGCGCTTGGCGTTGAAGCCGTAGTAGAAGGTGCAGGAGCCCGGGACGTCCCGGAGCTGCGCCTTCAGCTCTGCGTCGCTGTCGACGGTGCGGAGGTCTTCCGCGGCCACGCCGACGGCGTCGAGCTCGTTGTTCCGGTACGCAGCGAAGGCGACGGCGCCTTCGTTGATCATGACCTTGGTCCACGTCTTGATCTTCGCGACCGGACCGCGGTAGTTGTCGTTGCGCTCGAAGACCATCTTCTCGTTGTGCTTCCACTCGGTGAGCTTGAATGGCCCGTTGCCGATGAACGTCGCCGGCTCGGTCCACTTGTCGCCACCCTTGGTGACGTCGGACTCACGCGAGGGAACGCCGACCCACAGGGCGGCGATCGAGTTGAAGTACGGAGCCTGTTCGGTCAGCTTGAAGGTGATCGAGGTGGCATCCGTCGTGATGCCGAGCTTTGCCTTCGCGGCTGCGAGCTCGGCCGGGGTCGCCTTCTTCGGGTCCAGGTTGTTGTAGTCCTCGCACCCGACGATGACGTAGCCCGTGAAGGCGTACTCACCCGCGGTGTTCGGATCGCAGAGACGCGCGAACGCGAAGGCGAAGTCCTTCGGGGTCAGGGCTGACCCGTCGGAGTACTTGAGACCGTCGCGCAGCGTGTAGGTGTAGGACAGGCCGTCGGACGACACCTTCGGCTGGTCCTTCGCGGCGCCGGGGATCGGGCGGAGCGTCTTCGGGTCGAAGTTCATCAGGGCCTCGAAGACCATCATGGTCTGCGCGACCTCGTTGACGAACGACTCCTTCTGCGGGTCGATCGTGTCGGGCTCGCCACCGGTGTTGGTGTTCAGCGCACCATTCGGGTCGGCGGCGGCGGTGTTCCCAGTTGTTGGCGAGTTGGACGACTGGCAGGCCGTGACGACCATCGAGATCGCAACGAGCATCGCCAGGATCGACCAAAGGCCTGAGCGGCGCTGGATCATTCGCTCCCTCCAATTTGTTCGCGTTGTTCTGGCATGCGACGACTGTTTGCGGACGGACGAAGAACGGGGGTCGCCTACGCGACCGATGCGATCACCGGGCCTTGGGCTCCCTCCGCCTCCCTTCACCTGCCCAGGCACGACCGTGCTGATGGCGGCCATGCAGGGGACCACAGCATTGTGTGGTTTGGCATCGCGCAGCGTCAATTACGCGACGTTTCTCCACTGTCGCCTTTCGGTACCCGTCTGAGCCTGCCAGGGTTCAGGGAGCCGGCCTGATCCCGAGCTTACGGGGCGACGAAGCGCCATTCGCGGGCATTCCAGGTCAGCGGCGCGCCGTCCGAAGCGGGATCGATCCCGGTCAGACCACGCGGCGCGACGTCCACCTGGAGCCGCTGGTACAGCGGGAGCGCGGTCCGGAGGTCGGCCCAGGCGCGTGCCAGCTCGCTGTAGAGGAGCCGCTTCTCGCTACGGTCGGCGCCCGTCGACGCCGCCAACGCGAGCGCGTCGAACCACGCGCCGCAGGCACCCCGGTAGCGATCGGTCGCGCGCTGGGGGTCGCTCGAGTCCTCAGCCTGGATCGCGAGATCGAACGCGCCGCTCGCGACGGCGATCTGGACGGCAGCGGCGGGCAGCACCCGCACATCCGCCGCGATACCGATGGTCGCAAGGTCGCCGGCAACGAGGCTCGCGGCCTGCGCGCGAGCGATGGAACCGGCCGCGACGAGGATCGTGACGACGTACCGCTCCTGGCCGCGTTCGAGGATGCCGAATGTCCCCCGCCGATATCCGGCGGCGCCCAGGAGCGCGACGGCCCGCTGCCGGTCGAGCGGCGGGATCGCACCGGCATCCGCGGCCGCCCACCCGGGGGGAACGAGATACGTGCGCGGGACGACCGCGCGACCCTCGAAGAGCGTCGCAGTGAGCTTGCGCCGGTCGATCGCGAGCTCGATCGCCTGCCGTATCACCGGATCGTCGAAGCGCGTTCCGTAGCGAAGGACCTCGACCGACTCCGACTGCTTGTAGAACGTCTGCAGCCTCGTCCCGTCGGCGAACCGGTCGAGCGTGGCGGCGAGGTCGGCTTCGAGCCCCGGCGACGGGACGACGTCGACGTCACCGCGGCGCAGCGCGTCGAGGAGCGCGCTCCGCTCCGGGTAGAAGTGGAACTCGAGGCGGCCGAGCGCCGGCGCGCCGAGCGCGTACCCCTTGAACGCCGAAAGCGTGATGCCGATACCCGGGAGCCATGCGGCCATCGCGAACGGCCCGGCATGCACGGGCTCACGGTCGTACTGCGCGCGCTGCACCGCGGTGGCGGATGCCAGCCGGTGGACCGGGAGGACGTGTGCCGCGAGCGGGTACGCGTCCCAGTGCTCGTTCGCGCGGTACACGAAGCGCACGGTCACGTCGTCGATGACGTCGACGCGCTCGACGCGATCCGCTTGCCAGCGAGCCTCCGTGCCGAGCGGCGATGCGCGGTCCGCCTCCCAGGCGAACCGTACGTCGGCGGTCGTCAGGGGCGCCCCGTCCTGCCACGTCAGATCCTTGCGGAGCTCGAAGGTCGCGATAAAGCGGCCGTCGGGTGCCGCGGGGTCGTCCGTCACGACGAGGAGCCCGCCGTTCTCGACGGTGGGCACGCGCGCCGCGAGGCGCGGCACGAAGTCGTCGTGCGCATCGCGGCGGACGAGCTGCTCCGTGACGGCCGCGGCGATGATCCGCGCGTTCGGGTCGTCGGCGAATACCGACGCCGGCTCACCGACGAGACCGATGACGACGTCGCGCCGCGCGGGCGCGGGTGCCTGGGCGCATGACTGCGCGGCAAGGAGCAGCGGAAGGAGGAGGAGGACGAGGGAGCGCCGCGCACGCACGCTTACGAGGCTATCGGTTGGAGGGGGTCTGCTCCTGGTCGAAGCCGGTCTGGCCGGAGGCGCGGCGGATCGTCATGGCGTTCGCGGCGATGTCGCCCGCGATCGTCCGGTAGTCCGTCGCGCGGGTGTCCATCGGGCGCTGGAACGCGTTCCGGCCGTTGGGCACCCAGGTACCGGTGACCACCGGGTCCCGCGACACATCCGGCACGTAGGGGCTCGCCGCGAGCGACGCCAGCGAGGCACTGAACACGAAGGCCGAGATGACCGCGGCCGTCGTGATCTCGCTGATGCGGGCGAGCAGCGCGGTGCGACCGATCTGCGCGGGCTCGGGCCTGGACCAGCGGACGGCCGCGCGGACCCGCGCCGGGCTGATGTTGGCCGTTCGGGCACGGAGCGGCGCGAACGCCTCATCCAGCGCCGCGTCGACCGGGAGCCGGTCATCGAGCGCGAGCGGCGTGGCGCGGAAGAGCCCCATCAGCCCTGACCTGCGAGCGTGTGCATCTCACTGTGGGTAGCTCCGAAGACCGTGCCGGGTTCGAAATCGAGCCCCGGATGTGACGAAAGCTGCACCCGCAGCTTTCGCAATGCGTAGTGCAGCCGGGACTTCACCGTCCCGACGGGAACGTCTGCGATCTCCGCGATCTCCGCAAGGTTCAGGCCGTTCAGGTAGTAGAGGACGACGACGACCTTGTGCTTCGGTCCGAGGCTATCGACGCAGTCGAGAACGACCCGGCGGCGCTCGCCGCGCTCGGCCGCCTCGGTGGGCGATTCGCCCTCGGCGGGCAGGTCGAACACGCCGTCATCGAGGGAGCTGAACGTCACGCCCTTGCGCGGCTGCCGGTTGTACGACAGGTTCACCGCGACGCGGTACAGCCACGGGCGCAGCGAGTCGTCGGGCTCGAGGCGCTCGAGCGCGCGATGCGCGCGAGCGAACGTGTCGACGACGATCTCCTCCGCTGCGGATGGATCCTTCGTGATGGAGATCGCGAGGCGGTAGATGCCGTCGCGGTAGCGGTAGAACAGGTTGTCGAATGCCAGGACCTCGCCCGCACGCGCCGCGTGGACGAGCTCGCGGTCGCCGCGCGGTTCGGTCTCGACGCCGTCGGCCTTGCGCGATCGCGCGGTCACGGCAGGTACCGCCGCGTCGCGCGAAGCCGAGAGCGGTCACTGGTGAGCTCGCCGCGCTGGACGGACTGACCGGCCTGCGGCGCGTGGATGAACGAGGTCCCGCCGGTCGCGATCGCGGTGTGCGTCACGCGCGTGTCTCCGAAGAAGAACAGGTCACCCGGCCGCGCGACATCCACCGGTCTGCCTCCAAGCGCCTGCTGGTCCGCGTCGCGGTCCAGCCCCACTCCATTGAGACGATAGACCTGCTGGGTGAGCCCGGAGCAATCGATCCCGTGTGCGCTCGCACCGCCCCACAGATACGGAACGCCAAGGAACGATTCGGCCGTTGTGACAATGTCTTCGGGGGTCGGGTAGCGCTGCGGCAGCGTCGCGACTTCGACGGTGTCCGCCACGCGCACGTAGCGGTCACGGCGAAGGCGCCACCACTCCCCCTGGCGATCGTTGAACAGGAGGGGCGACCCGACGGGAAGCTCGTCGACGACATCGGATCCCTCGATCGGCGCGCCGCGCACCGACGCCAGTGGGACTGCCACGATCCAGGGCTCGCCACCGCCGTACGAGCCGAGCGCGCGCGACGGGATCCAGCCGAAGTAGAGGTCCGGTCCCTGCACGAAGATCCAGTCGCCACGCTCGCCGAGCGTCGTGACCACTTCGCCCCAGAGGGCCTGGTCGACCTGCTCGGCTGACGCATCGGGCTCCGCCCGGACCGGCACGACACCGGTCTGCACGACACCGCGCGGCGGCGCGACCATGGCCACACGTACCGCCGGGAGGGTGCTCATGCGGGCTTGTACCGGAGCACGGGCTTGCGCGCGGCGGCGACCTCGTCCAGCCGGCGCAGCGGCGCCTTCACCGGCGCGTCGTGCACCGCTTTCGGATCGGTCTCGATCCGCTTGGCGATGCGCAGGAGCGCGTCCGCGAACGCATCGAGGGTCTCCTTCGGCTCCGTCTCGGTGGGCTCGATCATCATCGACTCGGGGACGATGAGCGGGAAGTAGACCGTCGGTGGGTGGAAGCCCTCGTCGATGAGCGCTTTCGCGATGTCGAGGGCGTTCGCGCCCTGTCGCTTCTGCTTCGCGGCGGTGAGCACGAACTCGTGCATCGGGGTGCGGTCGTACGCCACGTCGTACCGCTCGCGCACCAGCGCGAGCAGGTAGTTCGCTGCGAGGATCGCGTCCCTGCCGGTCTCCACGAGGCCCTCCTCGCCGAGGGTGCGTATGTACGTATAGGCGCGCACGAGGACCCCGAAGTTCCCAATGAACGATCGGACCCGCCCGATCGACAGCGGGTGCTCGGCTGCGGTCTCACGGCGGAACTCCCCCGAGGAGTCCTTCACGATCCGCGGCACCGGAAGGAACGGCTCGAGATGCTTCTTCACGCAGAGCGGCCCCGCACCGGGTCCGCCAGCACCGTGCGGCGTCGAGAACGTCTTGTGCACGTTGATGTGGACGCAGTCGAAGCCGAGGTCGCCCGGCCGGGCGACGCCGAGCAGGGCGTTCATGTTCGCGCCGTCGCCGTAAACGAGACCGCCCGCGGCGTGCACGGCATCGCAGACCTCACGCACCCGCTCCTCGAACAGGCCGAGCGTGTTCGGGTTCGTCAGCATGAATCCGACGACGTCGTCGCCGAGTGCGGCCTTGCGCGCGTCGAGGTCGACGTTGCCGCGTGCGTCGCTCTTCACGGTCGTCACGTCGAAGCCGCACATCGCGGCGGAGGCGGGATTCGTGCCGTGCGCGGAATCGGGCACGATGACGCGACGCCGCTTCGTGTCGCCGCGCGCCTCGTGGTAGGCCTTGAACATCAGGATTGCGGTGAACTCCGCGTGCGCGCCCGCCGCGGGCTGCAGGGTGACGTGGTCCATCCCCGAGATCCCCGCGAGCAGCTCCTGCAGTTCCCAGAGGAGCTGGAGCGCACCCTGCACCGTCTCGTCCGGCTGGTGCGGATGGATGTCGGCGAAGCCGGGCAGCGACGCCGCGCGGTCGTTGATCTTCGGGTTGTACTTCATCGTGCACGAGCCGAGCGGGTACATGCCCGCGTCGACGGAGTAGTTGAGCTGCGCGAGGTGCGTGTAGTGCCGGACCACCTGCGGCTCGCTCAGCTCGGGGAGCGGCAGCCGCACCGTGCGTGTGAACGCCTGTGGGATGAGGGCATCCGCCTCTTCGCCGCCCCGCACGTGCCGCCCCGCGCGTCCCTCGCGCTGCAGCTCGAACAGCAGCGGCTCGAGCGCGGGCATCTCGGTCACGGCACCGGTCTCGAACAGCACCTTGCCGCTCAATTTGAATGGGGCTCGCGCGACGGCGGCAAAGCCGCCGCCGCGCGCACGCTGTCTTGTACCGCCCGCACGAGCGCATCGATGTCCGCGGGCGTCGTGAGCTCGGTGCACTGGATCGTGACCCCGTCGCCGACGCCGTTGTAGTGCAGGCCGATCCCCTCGCCCACGAGGATGCCCTCGGCCAGGAGGACGGTCCGCAGCTCGCCGCCGAGGGGCGTGCGCAGCGCGAAGCGATCGAAGAACGGGGCGCCGTTGCCGGTGGTGACGCCGGGCAGCTTCGCGAGCTTGTCCGCGAGCTGGTGCGCGCGGAGCACGCCGAGCCGCGCCGCCGCGCGAAGCGACGTCGGTCCCATGAGCGACAGGTAGACCGATGCCATGATCGCGGCGATCGCTTCGTTCGTGCAGATGTTGGACGTCGCCTTCTCGCGGCGGATGTGCTGCTCGCGCGTCTGGAGCGTGTTCACGAACCCGCGCGTGCCGTTCGCGTCCACGGTCTGGCCGACGATGCGGCCAGGCATCTGGCGCACGAGCGGCTCGCGGCAGGCGATGATCCCGAGGTGCGGGCCGCCGAACGACAGCGGGATCCCGAGCGGCTGCCCCTCACCCACCGCGATGTCGACGCCGAGCGCGCCCGGGGGCTCGAGGAGCGCGTTCGCATGCGGCTCGACGACCTGGACGCAGAGGCCGCCCGCGGCGTGCGCGGCCTCGGCGATCGTGCGCACGTCGACGAGCGTGCCGAGCGCGTCGGGGTGCTGGACGATCAGGCACGCGGCGTTCGCCGCGTGCGCCGCGAGCTCCGCGGTCGGGACCTCGACGATCTCAAGCTCAGGTCCCTTCGCGTACGTCGCGAGCGTCTGGCGATACTGCGAGAAGACCTCGTTCGCGATGACCACGCGCTTCCGCCCGGTGAGCCGCACCGCCATCAGCGCCGCCTCGGCGACCGCGGTCGAGCCGTCGTACATGGACGAGTTCACGACATCCATCGCGAGGAGCTCAGACATGAGCGACTGGTATTCCCAGATCGCCTGCAGCGTGCCCTGGCTCACCTCGGGCTGGTACGGCGTGTATGCGGTGAGGAACTCGCCGCGTAGCGCGAGGACGGGGACGGCCGCGGGGATGTAGCGGCGCTGCACCGGTCCACCGATGAAGAAGGGGCCGGCGTGCGCGGGCCGGTCGAGCGCGGCGATGCGCTCGAGGTGCGCCTGGACCTCCATCTCGGAGAGACCATGCGGCACGCCCATCGCCGGGCCGCGCGCGTCCTCTGGGACGGCGGTGAGGAGCTCGTCGACGCTCGCGATGCCGATGCGCGCGAGCATCGCCGCGCGATCGGCCTCGGTGTGCGGTGAGTACGGGTTCTCGCCCACCTAGCCCTGCTCGACCTCGCGGCTCACGACTAGTCTCCCGCTGCGGCGGAGCCCTCGCCGATGTGCGAGCGGTAGTCGTCGGGTGAGAGCAGCGATGCGAGCTCACCCTTGTCGGCGAGCCGGACCTTGACCATCCAGCCGTCGCCGTAGGGCTGGCTGTTCACGAGCTCGGGGCTCTCGATGACCTTCACGTTGCGCTCGAGGACCTCACCCGAGATCGGCGCGTAGACGTCGCTCGCCGCCTTCACCGACTCGACGACGCCGAGCGACGAGTGCTGGCGGACGCGCGCGCCCTTTTCGGGGAGCTCGACGAACACGACGTCACCGAGCTGCTCCTGCGCGAACGCCGTGATGCCGATCGTGGCGGCGTCGCCGTCGACGCGCACCCACTCGTGCTCCTTGGAGTACTTGAGGTCGTCGGGAACGCTGCTCACTTAGCTGCTCCTCTTATAGAAAGGCGTCTTCACAACCTTAGCGGGGACGTCCCGCTCGCGGATGCGGACCGACAGGTCGGTGCCGACCTTCGAGAGCTCGGCCGGGACGTAGGCGAGCGCGATGTTCTTCTGGACGGTCGGCCCGAACGTCCCGCTCGTCACCTGCCCGACGACCGCGCCGTCCTTGGTGACCTCGTGGCCATGCCGGGCGACGCCACCTTCCACGACGAGACCGACGATCCGCCGTTTCGGCCCCTGCTCCTTGATCGCGGCGATCCGCTCGCGCCCGGTGAACTCCTTGTCGAGCTTCGTGGTCCAACCGAGGCCTGCCTCGATCGGATCGGTCGTTTCGTCGATGTCGTTCCCGTACAGCGAATAGCGCGACTCGAGCCGGAGCGTGTCGCGAGCGCCGAGCCCGATCGGGATGATGCCTGTCGACGCGCCCGCCGCCATGAGGCGCGACCACACCTGGGCTGCCCGGTCGTTGTCGACGAAGACCTCGAACCCGTCCTCGCCGGTGTAGCCCGTGCGGGCGACGATCGCGCGCGAATTCGCGACGCGCGCGCGGACGACGCCGAAGGGCGGGAGCGACTCGATGGACTGCTCGCGGATCTCGAGATCGGTCACGCTCGAGAGGATCGTGGCCGCGCGCGGACCCTGGATCGCGATAAGAGCCATCTCCGCGGAACGGTCGTCGAGCCCCACGCCCGGGGCGAGGTGCGCCTGCACATGGGCGTGATCCTTGGCGATGTTCGCCGCGTTCACGACCATGAGGTACTCGTCGTCTGCGAGCCGGTAGACGATGACGTCGTCGACGATCGTGCCGCGCTCGTTCGTCAGAAGGCCGTAGCGCGCCTGCCCGACCGCGAGGCCGGCAATGTCGCTCGACACCAGCCGATCGATGGCCGCTCCCGCGCCGTCGCCGACGAAGAAGAACTCGCCCATGTGCGACAGATCGAAGAGCCCCGCGTTCTGCCGCACGGCGCGGTGCTCGGCGACGATGCCGGTCGGGTACTGGATCGGCATCTCGTAGCCGGCGAACTCGACCATCTTCCCGCCCGCGCGGACGTGCTCGTCGTAGAGCGGCGTGCGCGTGAGCGCACCGGCGGCGGGGTCGCTCATGCGGGCTCCGATCCGCTCGCGCCGAGCGCGCGATCGAGCACGTCGCGATACGTGTCGAAGGTGAGCATCCGCCGGGCCTCAGGCACGCTGACCCAGCGGACCTCGTCGTACTCCTCGTCGTGCAGCGACGGGTCACCACCGGTCTGCTCCATCAGGAAGAAGTGGACGATCTTGTGCACGCGCTCGCCCGTTGCGGCGAAGCTGTAGGTCATGTCGCCGAGCGGCTGGAGGATCCGGACGTCGAGGCCGGTCTCTTCGCGCACCTCACGGAGCGCGGTCTCCTCGAGCGTCTCGCCCTCGCCGGGTGTTCCTTTCGGCAGGACCCAGGAGCCGTCGTTCACGCGTCCGAGGAGCGCGACCTCCTGGCCGTGCTCGCCCTGACGGAGCACGACACCGCCTGCGGCGGTCGCCACGCGCTGGCGGAGCGGCGCCCGGTCACGCGCGCTCGACATGACGCCCTCCGTGATGGGTGTTCGTACCGCATGGAAGCGCGGTCATTCTGTCATGTGAGCGGCGACGGCGTATGCGTCATTGAGCGCGGTCGCGACCGCGGCGGGCGACCACGCGGCAGCCGCGCGACGCGCCGCCTCCGCGGCGAGCCGGCGAGCACGCTCGGGATCGGCGAGCGCGCTATCGACGCACGCCGCGAGCTCGCCGGCGCTTGGCGCACGTGACGGGAACAGCCCACCGGCATCGTGGCCGAGCACTTCGGCGTAGCCGCCGCGATCCGGGGCCACGACCAGGTGGCCCGCCGCGGCCGCTTCGCAGAGCGCGAGGCCCTGGGTCTCGCTGCGCGACGCGCTCACCACGACATCCGCCGCGGCGAACGCGTCCGCGAGGCCGCCGAGGCCGAGCTGGCCGGCAAGGCGAACGCGCCCGGCGAGGCCGGCCGCCCCGGCCGCGGCGCGGAGGTCGGCCTCGAGCGGTCCGGTGCCCGCGAACACCAGGACGGCATCGCCGTTCCGCATCGCGCCGAGCATCTCGACCAGATCGAGGATCCGCTTCTCCACCGCGAGGCGCGACGACGACAGGAGGATCGGCACCCCGGGGCCGACCTCGAGGCGGGCGCGGCCGCGCGCGGCATCGCCGCCGAGCAGCGCCGGATCGAATGGCGCCGGTACGACACGCACGTCCTTCGCATCGCCGGCCGCGCGAAGCTCGCGGGCGAGCTCCTCGTTCGGCGCGATCGCGAGATCGGCAGCGGCGACGACCGCACCGGTGTACGGGCCGATGAGCGCGTGCGCGAGCGGCGCGGCGACCCCCGCGTAATGCGTGTACTCGTCGAAGCGGGTGTGGACGGTCACGACGAACGGCAGGCGAAGCGTGCGCGCTGCTGCGAGCGCCGCCCATGACGCGCCGAAGACCGAGTGCGCGTGAAGGAGCTCGACCCCCAGGCGCTGCAGCTTCGATGGAAGGCGTGGGCCGAAGAGCGCGAGGCGATGGCCCATCGGTGCACCCGGCACGTGCACGTCCGGCTCGGCCAGGTCGACGTCCCCATGGGGGCCGACCACGGTGACCGTGCAGCCAGAGGCACGAAGCGCGTCGCGCTGACGGCGGACGGCAACGGTGACGCCGGACACGTACGGGAGCGCGACGTCGGTAAGAAAAGCGACGTGCACGACTACAGGAGTCGGGTGTTGTTGATCACCAGCGCGAACTGGCAGTGGAGGAACTCGGCCGCGCGGCGGCTCAGCATCATCCGCGAGAGGAAGATCTCGAAGTACTCCATGAGCGGCGCGACCTCGGTGTCGATGGTGAGGTCGAGCGTGATGAGCTTCTCGCGGCGCGAGACCTTGATCTCCGCGTTCGTTGCCGCGTAGTTGACGCGGTCGTGGATGTCGAAGGTGGTCGTCTTCGGGTTGCGTACGCGCGACCGGTGCACGTCGCTCTTGTCGGCGATGATCACCGCGGCAGACACAGCGCTCACCGGCAGGCCACCCTCGGCTTCCTCGTGATTCGCGATCGCACCCATGATCACGGCGACCTCCTCGTACGTGAACCCGAGGTCGATGAGGATCCCCTGGGCGAGGAGTGCGCCGGTCTGGCCATGCTTCTCACGCGTGATGACGTTGCCGATGTCGTGCAGATACGCGGCGACCGCACCGATCTCCGTGCGGCGAGCCTCGTGGCCGAGCGACTTCAGGATGAAGCGCGCGCCGTCCGCGGTGGTGCTCGCGTGACGCTCGCCGTGTTCGGTGTACCCGATGGCGCCGGTCTGGGCGTTCGCCGAGCGGATGTAGACCTTGACGCGCTCGTCCTTCTTCACGTCGTCGAGCGTCGGCCCTTCGCGCTTCGCCTCGACCGGCGTGCGGGTCTTCGTCTCGGCGCGATGGGTCTTGGTGGTCTCGTCGTCGGCTTTCGTGTCGTCGGGACGCGGGGTGCCGACCGGCTCTCTCACGGCTCGGAGCCTAGTCGACGGGCGTCCTCGTACCCGCGCTGCAGCCGCTCGGCGGTCTGCTGCAGCCAGCGAAGCTCGGTGAGCCCTGCGCGCGCGACGACCAGGCCGCGGGTGAACGCGAGCCACGGCTTGAGCGTGCCGCCGAGAAGCCCGAGCCAGGTGGCCGCGGTCGCGTCGACCTTCGGACCTTTCCCCTTCGGCTCCGCGATCTCGGCGAAGAGCCTGCCGTCGCCGGCCTGGAACTCGATGGCCCTGGTACCGTCGGTGATGCGCAGCAGCGCGCGGCCGTCGGACGCACCTTTCAGCGCATCGAGGACCGCCGGCGCGTCGGCGGCCTCGCTGAGGATGCGCAGCACGAGGTCGATGACCGCTTCGGGGACCGGCGTGCCGCGCGCCGCGAGGTCCTTCGCCTCATCGAGCGCCAGCACCAGCTTCGCCGAGGTCATGCGAGCGGCAGGCTCGAGCGAACGCCGGCCGGCATCTCAGGTCCACGATGGCGCAGCGAGTAGAACGCCGCCGCGCCGATCATCGCGCCGTTGTCGGTGCAGAGGCGCGGCGGTGGCACGCGCAGCGGAACGCTGATGCGCCGCTGGATCTCCGCGCGGAGCGGCGTGTTCGCCGACACGCCACCGCCGAGCAGCACGCTCCGCACGCCGTGCTCCGCCGCCGCGCGCGCGGTCTTCTCGGCGAGGGCGTCGACGACGGCCTTCTGGAACGACGCCGCGACATCGCCGACCGGCACCTCGCCCTTCTCCTTGAGCGAGTTCACCAGCCGCAGCGTCGCGGTCTTGAGACCCGAGAACGAGAAGTCATAGCGATCGGCGAGCCAGGCCTTCGGCAGCGGGTACGCGTTCGGGTTGCCGTCCTTCGCGGCGCGCTCGATCTCGGGACCGCCGGGGAAACCGAGGCCGAGGAGCCGCGCGACCTTGTCGAACGCCTCGCCCGCGGCATCGTCGATCGTCCGTCCGAGCAGGCGGAAGCGGCGGTGGCCCTCCATGAGGACGAGGTCGCTATGTGCGCCGCTGACAACGAGCACGACCGCGGGGAGCTCGGGCTCCGGCGGCATGTCCTCCGTCTCGTACAGCCAGTTCGCGTACACGTGCCCCTCGAGGTGGTTGACCCCGATGAACGGCAGTCCCGCGGCGAGCGCGAGCCCGCGCGCGTAGTTCGCGCCGACGAGAAGGCAGCCGACGAGCCCGGGGCCGACGGTCGCGGCGACGGCGTCGACCTCCTTCAGGTCGATGCCGGCGTCGCGAAGCGCCTTATCCGTGATCGGGTCGATCGAACGGAGGTGCTCTCGCGCCGCGACCTCGGGGATGATGCCACCCGTCGCCTGGTGCGCGAGCTGCGTGCCGATGACGTTCGAGCGGATGCGCCGCCCGTCCTCGACCACGGCGACACCGGTCTCGTCGCAGCTCGTCTCGACCGCGAGGATCCTCATTCGAAGCGCTCCAGGTCCTTGCGCAGGATGGCCAGGCGGTCGCGCACGACGCGGTCCTTGACCCGCTCGGTCCACATGATCAGCGCGTCTTCGTTGTTGTCGCTGTAGTAGCGGCGGCGGACGCCGGCGCGACGGAAGCCGTACTTCTCGTAGAGCTTCTGCGCCGGCAGGTTGGACGCGCGCACCTCGAGCGTCAGCCACTCCGCGTTCATGACGACCGCGATCTCGAACAGCCGCTGCAGGAGCTTCTCGCCGATCCGGAGGCGGCGCTGGTCGGGATGCACCGCGAACGTCGTGATGTGCGCCTCATCGACCATGAGCCAGAGGCCCGCGTAACCGACGATCCGCTCGCCGACGCGCGCGACGACGTATCGCGCGTTCCGGTTCTGGGTGAGCTCGTGGCGGAACGCGTTCGCCGGCCAGGGCACGGGGAACGAGCTCCGCTCGACCTCCTGTACGGCGTCGATGTCGTCGAGGCTCATATCGTCGATGACGACGGGCGCGATGCTGACTATGGGACGAACTCCTTACGAGGATCGTTTTGGGAGGCCGAGAGATACATCATCGCTCGGCGGGGGCGCGAACGGCTGGGCGAAGCTGCCGCCCATCGCCGGCTGGCGGACGTAGATCGGTTCGAGCGCCCCGAGCGGCTGCTGCTTCCGCTCGGCGAGCTCGTTCCACCCGAGCTCGGCGAGGTACCCGGCGCGGCGCATCCGCGACGCGGGCGCGGCGAACAGGGCAAGCGGGCCGAGCAGGTCGCGCAGGGTCGACTCGGCTTCGGCGTCGATCTCCCCGACGAAGAGCGTGTGGGTGCCGATCTGGCGGCAGATGTCCACGAGCGGCCCGACGATGAACGGCGAGCGGCGGGCCCACTTCCGGTTCCGTTCCTGATAGAGCGCGGCGTAGAACTCGCCACGGCCGGCCGGGAGCAGCGGGCAGGTCCGGAGCTTCGACGACGCGTGCGGGTACGCGAGCACGTCGAGCGTCGAGATGCCGACGAGCGCCGCGCCGCTGCCGCGCGCGAGCCCCTGTGCCGCCGCGATGGCGACCCGAAGACCGGTGAACGATCCGGGCCCGGTCGCGACGGCGACCTTGTCGATCCGGGTCCCGCCGGGAGCATCGGACGAGATCGGCGCGCGGGCGTGCGAGAGGATCCGTTCGATGGTCGGGAACAGCTCCTCGGCGTGGCGCCGCTGGGCGTGCCACGTCTCCTCGGCGAGGATCGCGGTGCCGTCATACACCGCGACCGACGCCCACTCGGTGGAGGTGTCGAGCGCGAGGATCGCGCTCATGGCTTGTCTCCGAACGCGTCCGCGCGCAGTGCGTCGACGAGCCTGCGCGATCGCGGCCCGGTGGACTCGACCGTCACGCGGCGCTTCGTCTCCGCGATGTGCTCGAGGCGCACGTCGACGCGATCCGCGGGAAGCTCGTCGCCCGCGCGCTCGGGCCACTCGATGACGGTGACCCCGCCCGCGTCGAGCGCATCCTCCCACCCGGTGGACCCGAGCTGCGCCTGCTCCAGGCGATACAGGTCGAGGTGATAGAGCGGAAGGCGGCCGCCGAAGTGCTCGTGCAGGATGATGAACGTCGGGCTCGTCACGGCCTCGTCGTCGAGCCCGAGCCCGATCGCGACACCGCGCGCGAGCACGGTCTTCCCCGCCCCAAGGTCGCCCCACAACGCGATGACATCTCCGGCCTCGGCGTGCGCGGCGAGGCGCTCCCCAAGGCGCTCGGTGTGCAACGAGGAATGGCTGACGAGATCGAGGCCGGCGGGATCAGCCGGTGGGCGTCTGTTGTTGGAATCGGCGGCGTTCAAGAACGAGCCGAATGCTAAGGCCCACGACGGCGCCGACGATCGCGGCCCAGGCGCCGAGGTAGATCTCGCGCGGGAGGCATGCGGCCACGAGGCCGACATCGCAGGCGGTGAGGCCGATGAACGGACCGAGGCCGAGGAACAGCGCCACGCTCCGCCACTTCTTGATCCGTGCGATGGTCTCCTTGTGGAGCGCGATCTCGCGGGCCAGCTTCTTATCCTTTGAACGGGGCTCGGTCGGGGCCGGCGAAGCCGGGCCCGACCGCACGTTCTTCTTCGACCGCGGCCTCTTGGTCACCGCGGCGCGTCGTACGGGAGCACGTTCGCGACGGGCACGACCCCGTCCTTCGTCATGAGGCCCTCGCAGAACGCATCGCTCGCGAATCGCGTGACGCCGGTGAGGCTCGTCTCGCCCTCGAGCGGCCGCACGCTGCCGAAGTCTCCGGAAAGGACGAGTGCGGGCGCGTCGAGCGAC
>JBBRQB010000019.1:0-43169 GCA_038227105.1 Candidatus Limnocylindria bacterium
GAGGCGTGCGTCGCGGCGGCCGAGGCGCTCAAGACCCGCCACGACCTGCACATCAAGAACTACGGGTATGCGATCGAGGAGCGGCTCACCGGTCTGCACGAGACCGCCTCGTACAAGGAGTACAGCTACGGCGTGTCGAACCGCGGCGCGTCGGTCCGGATCCCGTGGCAGGTCGCGAAGGACCGCAAGGGCTACATCGAGGATCGTCGCCCGAACGCGAACTGCGACCCGTACGTCGTGACGCGTCTCATCATCGAGACCGTTTGCGGCGCCGCCGAGAAGCGGAAGCCGACGCTGCTCAAAGCCCCCAAGCGTCCTGTCCGCGCGAAGGCCAAGGCGAAGAAGAGCGCCGCGTAGCAGGAGATGGTCGGGTCGCGTCCGTTGTGCGCGGCCGGGCCGGCTTTGCCGGCCCGGCCGAGCCCCAAATACATGGTGGACTCGGCTGGATTCGAACCAGCGACCCCTCGGATGTGAACCGAGTGCTCTAACCGCTGAGCCACGAGTCCGTCGCGCTGCGGTCTCAAGTCTACGGCGCGGAAGGACCCGTTCGGGGAAGACGGGCTCCCCACGCGAAGGGTCGGCAGGCGCGACGAACGCGGGCGGGTGTACTGCCGCGCCTCGGTTCGACTAGGGCAGCAGCGCATTCACGGCGACGTCGCTGATCACGAGCAGCGCGGCCATGATCGCGACGACCACGGCGATCCTGCGGAAGTCTTTCACCACGAACGATCGCTCGCGCTCGGCCTCGCGCAGAAGGATGGGCGTGGGCTCACCGATGGCCCGCGGCGCGCCTGAACGCACCGGCGCACCGGCACGGCCGGACCGCCGCGCGGTCGCGCTGGTCGTCGTGGTCACCGGGCGGTCGTGTGCGGCCGGACGCGCGCTCGTCGCGCTCGTCGTGCGCCGCTCGCGGGTCGCCCGTCGCTGCTGTCGCTTCGGCATGAGAGAGCTAAGGATACGGGAACGGCTACTGTTTTTGCCGCATGCCGCTCGACGCCTCCGTGCTCTCCATCGGCGTCGTCCTGTTGTTCATCGTGGTCGGCCTTCTGGCGGTCTGGCTCGCGCTCCTGCAGCGATCGGAAGCTCGCCTGCGTCGCCGGCTGCGGGGGGTCCTTGACGAGAGCGGCACGACCGGCCTGGATGAGGTCCTCGCGGACCAGGCGAAGGGCATCGCTGCCCTCGCAGCGCGCGCCGACGGCCTCGATGCCCTCCAGCGCGAGCTGCAGGCGGCCAGCCGGCTGGCGCTCCAGCGGGTCGGGGTGGTGCGATTCAACCCGTTCCAGGACCGGGGTGGCGATCAGTCGTTCGCGATAGCCCTGCTCGATCACGGCGGCACGGGGATCGTCGTCTCGAGCCTGCACGGCCGTACCGAGACGCGGCTCTTCGCGAAGCAGATCACCGCCGGAAAGTCGGCTATCACGCTGTCCGACGAGGAGCAGCAGGCCATCCGCGCGGCCCTCGGGTGACGCTCAACGGCGTCGCGAACGCGATCGCGATCCTCAATCCGGAGGCCGGGCACGGCAAGGGCCGCAAGCTCGCGACCGAGCTGGCGAAGACCTTCCGCGATGCCGGCATGAAGATCGAGGTCCTGGTGACCCCCGCGCCGGCGGAAGCAGCGCGCCTCGCGGCCGAGGCGGCCGATGACGGCTACGCGACCGTGATCGCCGCGGGCGGTGACGGCACGGCGAACGAGATCGCGAATGGGCTGGTTGGCACCACGACGGCACTCGCGCTCTACCCGCTCGGCACCGGCAACGACCTCGCGCGCGGGCTCGGCTACCCGAAGCGCCTGCGCGACGTACCGGCGTTCCTCGCCACCGCGCGCCGGCGCGTCATCGATGTCGGCGAGCTCAACGGCCGCGTCTTCGTGAACGCCGCCGGCGTCGGCATCGACGGCGTCGTCGCCGAGGGCGTCAAGGGGAGCTCGCGCTTCGTCGGTTCGACCCTCGGCTACTTCGCGGGCGCCCTCGGCGCGATCGCGCTCTACCGGCCGCTGCCGATGCGCATCACGATCGACGGCGAGACGCGTACCGGACGGCACCTGATCGTCGTCGCGTCCAACGGCCGTTATTTCGGCGGGGGGATGCAGCCGGCGCCAAAGTCCGCACTCGACGACGGGTGGCTCGACATCACGATCGCCGGCGAGATCGGGCGGCTCGCGACCCTCGGCGCCCTCGCCCGCCTCTACCGTGGCACCCATCACAACGGCACGACGATCCAGGCGGTCCGCGCGCGCACCGTCGAGATCGCCCTCGAGCGCCGGGCCGCGATCGAGATCGACGGCGAGGTGATCCACGCGAGCGAGGTCTCGATCAAGATCCGCCCCGGCGCGCTCGCGGTCCTGACCGCATGACGGATCCACGCCGTCGGGTCCCCTCGGTGGACGCGGTCGTGCGCGCGGTGGATGTCGACGGTACTGAGCGGAAGCGCCTGGTGTCATCGGTGCGCGAGGTCCTGGCCGAAGCGCGCGCCAGTAGCGGCGAGCCCCTCGCGCCCGTGGCGTACGCGCGGCTCGCACGCGAACGGCTCGCCAGCCGCGACGCGCCGACGCTGCGGCGCGTGATCAACGCGACGGGCGTCGTGCTGCACACGAACCTCGGTCGCGCGCCGCTCGCGGACGTGGCGCTCGCGGCGATCCGCGACGCGAGCGGAACGGTGACCGTGGAGTACGACCTCGAGCGCGGCGCCCGCGGCGAGCGCCACGGCCACGCGGCGCGGCTGCTCGCCGAGGTCACCGGAGCCGAAGACGCGGTCGTCGCCAACAACGGCGCCGCGGCGGTCCTGCTCGCCCTCGCCGCCCTCGCGGGCAAGGGCGAGGTCATCGTGGCGCGTGGCGAGCTCGTGGAGATCGGCGGCGGCTTCCGGATCCCCGACGTGCTCGTCCGCTCCGGCGCGAAGCTCGTCGAGGTCGGCACGACGAACCGCACGTACGTGCGTGACTACGCGAACGCCATCACCGCGAAGACCGCCGCGATCCTTCGCGTGCACGCCAGCAACTTCGCGCTCCGTGGCTTCGTGGCGAAGGCGGCATCACCGGATCTCGCGAAGCTCGCGCACGAACGCGGCATCGCGTTCATCCACGACCTCGGGAGCGGGACGCTGCTGGACACCGCGCGATATGGGCTCGGACGTGAGGAGACGGTGCAGGAGGCGATCGCGGACGGGGCCGACGTGGTGACGTTCAGCGGCGACAAGCTGCTCGGCGGGCCGCAGGCCGGGATCGCCGCCGGTCGGGCGGACGCGATCGCGAAGCTCCGTTCGCATCCGCTCATGCGCGCCCTCCGGCCGGACAAGCTCACCATCGCGGCGCTCGTCGCCACCGTCGCGACATACCGGGACGGCACCGCGCTCGAGACACTCCCGGTCTGGCGCATGATCGCCGAGACCCAGGCAGGCCTCGCCAGGCGCACGAAGGCCCTCGCCGCGCGGCTCGCCGCGGCCGGCATCGAGGCAGGCGTCGTCGAGACGACGTCGACGGTCGGAGGCGGCTCGCTTCCCGAGGAGACACAGCCATCGCGAGGGGTCGCGCTGTCCGCCGCGTCGGCCGCGCGCGCGGTCGGAGCGCTGCGCAAGGCCGATCCGCCGGTGATCGCGCGGATCATCGACGATCGCGTCGTGCTTGATCTGCGCAGCGTGCTGCCCGAGCAGGATGAGGTTCTGGTCAGTTCCGTCATCGCCGCACTGCGTCCGGTAGAAGTAGAAAATTCTTCAAAGAGAGGCAAGAGATGACGACAGAGCTCCGCACCATCGCCACCGACGGCGCGCCGAAGGCGATCGGTCCCTATAGCCAGGCCATCGCGGCGGGGGACCTGCTGTTCTGCGCCGGCCAGGTGGCGCTCGAGCCCGCGAGCGGCGACAGCGTCACGGGGGACGTGCGCGCGCAGACCGAGCGGGTGCTCGACAACCTCAGCGCCGTGCTCGCGGCCGGCGGCTCGGACCTGCAGCACGTCGTGAAGACGACCGTGTACCTGGTCGACTTCAACGACTTCGCGGCGATGAACGAGGTCTACGCAAAGCATTTCGGCGAGCACCGGCCCGCGCGCGCGACCGTCGGTGTCTCCGCGCTGCCGAAGGGTCTCCGGGTCGAGATCGAATGCGTCGCGATCCGCGCGCGCTAGACGACCCTGACAAAGGGTCGCCGCTGCCCATCCGGGCCACGAGCATCGTGCTCGGACTTTGGATCGGCGGGCTCGTGATCCTCGCGTTCGTCGTCGTGCCGATGCTGTTCGCGCTCTGCGGACCGACGCCCGGCATCCAATGACCGGCGAGGCGCCGATCCGGGTCATCGGTACCGCTGGTCACGTCGACCACGGCAAGTCGACCCTGATCCGTGCGCTCACCGGCATCGACCCCGACCGCCTGCGAGAAGAGCAAGAGCGCGGCATGACCATCGATCTGGGATTCGCCTGGCTGACGCTGCCCGGCGGAGCGGACGTGGGCATCGTCGACGTGCCCGGGCATCAGGACTTCATCCGGAACATGCTCGCGGGCGTCGGCGGCATCGATGCGGTCGTGCTTGTCATCGCCGCCGACGAGGGCGTGATGCCGCAGACGCGGGAGCACCTCGCGATCCTCGAGCTCCTCGGGGTCGATCGCGGCGTGGTCGCCCTCACCAAGCGCGATCTCGTCGATGACGAATGGGCCGTGCTCGCTCGGGACGAGGTGCGCCGGTCGTTGGCCGGTTCGCCGCTGGCGGGCGCGCCGATCGTGGAGGTCTCGGCGACGGTGCGGCACGGCCTCGACGAACTGCTCGCCTCGATCGAGCAGGTGCTCGGCGCCGCGCCGGCGCGTCGTGATCTCGCGCGGCCGCGGCTGCCGATCGACCGCGCGTTCACGATGACCGGCTTTGGCACCGTGGTGACCGGGACGCTGACCGACGGAGTGCTGCGGTCGGGGGACGAGGTCGAGGTCGTGCCAGCGGGACTTCGCGGACGGATCCGCGGGCTGCAGACCCACCGCAGGCCGATCGATGAGGCCAGGCCCGGCTCGCGTGTGGCGGCGAACCTCAGCGGCATCGACCGTGATGCGCTCACGCGCGGCATGGTCCTCGCGCGACCCGGCACGTTGTCCGCCACATCGGTCATCGGGGCGCGGATCTCCGTGCTTGCCGGCGTGAGCGGTCCACTCGAGCACGACGACACGGTCCGTGTCCATGTCGGCACCGCGGAGGCGATCGCGCGCGTCTCGATCCTCGAAGGGAATGCGATCGCCGCGGGCGGCACTGGCTGGACGCAGCTCCGGCTTGCAGCGCCCGTTGCCGTCGCCGTCGGCGACCGCCTCGTCCTCCGCCGGCCCTCGCCATCGGAGACGATCGGTGGCGGGACGGTCGCGGATGTCTCGGGCGAGCGCGCCCGCACACGGGCTGACGCGGTCGCCGGTCTCGAGCGGCGCAGCGCGCCATCTCCTGAGGACCGGCTCCTCGCGTCGTTCGATGTGCCGCGATCGCCGGCCGAAGCGGGGGAGCGCAGCGGCCTGGACGCATCCGCACGCGACGCGGCCTATGCGCGGCTCATTGCGGATGGCCGCGCGGTCGCGCTCGCTGACGCCGCTGTCTCGCGCGACGCGTACGAGGCGCTCGCGACGCGCGTCGAGCGCAGCCTCGCGCTGGCCCACCGGAAAGCGCCGCTCCGTCCGGGCGCGTCGCGCGAGGAGGTGCGGAGCGCGCTCGATCTTTTGCCGAAACGGTACGGCGCCCTCGTCGCGCGGCTCGTGAGCGACGGGCGGATCGCGGAGCGCGGGAGCGCGCTTGCGCTACCGGCACACCGTCCCGCGTTGAGTGCCGAGCACGAGGCGATCTGGTCGAAGGCGCGCGATGCGCTCGCCCGCGAGCCGCTGCAGCCGCCGAGCGTGTCCGTCCTGCACAAGGAATACGGCGTGGACGTCGAGCTGCTGATGGCGCTCGCCGAGCGCGGAGACCTCGTGCGGGTCGGATCCGATGGGGTCTTCTTGCCGGATGCGGTCGAGCGATTCGGGTCATCGATCATCGAGGCCCTTGCGAGCGGACCGGTCACGGTCGCGAAGGCGCGCGACCTCACCGGATCGAGCCGGAAGCACGTCCTTCCGTTGCTACAATTCCTCGACGATCACGGACTCACGCGACGCGTGGGCGACGATCGCGTCTTGATCCACGATCGGGCCACGAGCGAGCTGGAGCTCCGCCGCGTCGTCCGCCGGCAGCGCGATCAGCAGTAGGGGAGAGGTCATGAAGTTCCGCGCCATTCGCACGACCGAGGCCGCCTCGAGCGACGTGACGATCGTTCCACTGTTCGACGACAAGCAGGCCCCCACGTCGCTCGCCCGCGCGAAGCGCGCCATCGTCGAGCGCCTTGCCGGCGAGCGCGGAGCGGCGAGCCTCTACAACGTGCTCACGCATATCGGCGGCGACAAGGATGGCCGCATCGTGGTCGTCGGCGCCGGGAAGAAGCGCGAGTACGACGCCGAGCGCGCGCGGAACATCGCGAGCGCGGGCATCAAGTCACTGTGGAGAACGGACGCGAAGACGATCGCGATCCACGTCGATCCGACGTCGATCGGCGGACCGCGGGCAGCGCAGGCCGCGGTCGAGGGCGTGCACTTCGCGATGTTCCGGCCCGAGGCGCACCGCAGCCGACCCGAGGAGCGGCGCCTGCCGCCGCTCACGACGGTGAGCCTCCTCGTCGATGGCGATGTGCGCGGCGCGCTGAAGCGCGGCGACGCTGTCGGCCGCGCCGTGAACTTCGCGCGCCGCCTTGCGAATGAGCCGGCGAACAAGATGACGCCGACGCTCATCGCCGAGGAGGCACGCGCGGTGGCGAAGGACGCCAACCTGGACGTCGAGGTCCTCGACCGCAAGCGCTGCGAGAAGCTCGGGATGGGGAGCTACCTCTCGGTCGCGCAGGGCAGTCACCAGCCGCCGCAGTTCATCGTGCTGCGGTACCGCGGTCGCGGCGGATCGGGCTACGACCTTGCGCTTGTCGGGAAGGGCATCACCTTCGACTCCGGTGGTATCTCGATCAAGCCCGCCGAGGGCATGCACCACATGAAGGCCGACATGACCGGCGCCGCGTCGGTCATCGCAGCCATGGGCGCGATCGGGGCGCTCAAGCCGAAGGTGAACGTCATCGCGGTCGCGCCGTGCACCGAGAACCTCCCGGGCGGCGGCGCGACGAAGCCGGGTGACGTCTTCACCAGCATGAGCGGGACGACCGTCGAGGTCATGAACACCGACGCCGAGGGTCGCCTGGTCCTCATCGACGGCATCACCTACGTCCAGCGCGAAGGCGCGACGCGCGTCGTCGACGTCGCGACGCTCACCGGCTCGATCTCGATCGGGCTCGGCGCGTACTTCAGCGGGCTGTTCGGGAAGCCGGACTCGTTCGTCGCCGAGGTCCGCCAGGTCGGTGCCGAGGCAGGAGACCGGCTCTGGCCGATGCCGCTCACCGACGAGTACCGCAATGACATCAAGAGCGAGATCGCCGACATCACGAACAGCGCCGGCCGCGAGGGCGGCGCGGTGAAGGCGGCGGCGTTCCTCGACGCCGCGGTCGAAGAGGGGACCGAGTGGGCCCACCTCGACATCGCCGGGACCTACTGGAGCGACAAAGACCGGTCGCACGCGCCGAAGGGACCGCAAGGGCCGGCGGTCCGCACGCTGATCGCGCTCGCGGAGCGCGTCGCCCGAACCTAGGATAGAACGGATGAGCGAATCCGTTCTGGTGGTCGGCGCGGGGCTCGCGGGGTCGGAAGCCGCCTGGCAGCTCGCGCGGCGCGGCGTCGACGTCGAGCTGCGTGAGATGCGTCCGGAGAAGATGACGCCGGCCCACCGGACTGCCCGCCCGGCCGAGCTCGTCTGTACGAACTCATTCAAGTCCGACGTTCCTGAGGTGGCGGCCGGGCTGCTCAAGGAGGAGCTCCGGCAGCTCGGCTCGCTCGTCCTGCGCGCGGCCGACGGCGCCCGCGTGCCGTCGGGTCAGGATCTCAGTGTCGACCGGGAGGCCTTCGCGACGGCCGTCGAGGCCGGGCTCTCCGAGGTTGGGGTCCGGCGCACCGCCGGCGAGCTGACGGCCATCGACCCGGACCGCACGACGATCATCGCAACGGGTCCGCTCACCTCACCGGATCTCGCGTCCGTGATCGAACGGCTCACCGGGCAGGAGCACCTGCACTTCTACGATGCGGCCGCGCCGATCGTGGTGGGGGAGTCGCTCGACCAGAGCGTCATGTTCAAGGCCTCCCGCTACGGCAAAGGCGGCGATGCGTACCTCAACATCCCGCTCGATCGGGCGCAGTACGACGCGCTCATCGCGGCGTTCACGAGCGCCGAGCAGGTCGAGCTTCGCGACTTCGAGAAGACGATGTGGTTCGAGGCCTGCCTCCCGGTGGAGGAGATGGCGCGACGGGGACCGGAGACCCTGCGGTTCGGCCCGCTGAAGCCGCTCGGCCTGACCGACCCGCTCACCGGACGCCGCCCCTACGCGGTCGTGCAGCTCCGGCCGGACGACGCGGCGAGCGACCTCTACAACTTCGTCGGCTTCCAGACGAATCTCCGCTGGCCGGAGCAGCGGCGGATCTTCCGCAGCCTGCCGGGGTGCGCGAACGCCGAGTTCGCGCGGCTCGGGGTCATGCACCGGAACACGTACGTGAACTCGCCCGCGCTGCTCGAGCCGGCCCACCGTGTCCGCGGGCATGCCCGCACGTACCTCGCCGGCCAGCTCGTCGGGGTCGAGGGCTACCTCGAGTCGTCAATGAGCGGCCTCGTCGCCGCGCTCAACGTCGCGGCCGCGCTGCGCGGCGAGGCGGACGTGATCTTCCCCGACGACACTGCCATCGGCGCCCTGGTCCGCTATGTGACGACACCTCAGCGGGAGTTCGCGCCGATGAACGCGACGTGGGGCCTCTTCCCGGCACTGCCCGCGGATCTTGGGCGCATGGACAAGCGGGAGCGGGCCCGGGCCCACCTGGCGAGGGCCCGGGCCTCGTTCGCCGCTTTCGCCGCACTGAACCCTCTTTTGGTATCAGAGGCGCCACCGGTGGCGCCGGTCCCGCTGGCCTGATGACCGAGCAGCTCAGCTTCGGGCTGGGCGAGGAGCGGCCTGACATCCTCCGGCTGCTTACGCCGGACCAGCGCCAGGCGGTCGAGCACGGTAGCGGCCCGCTCCTGATCGTCGCCGGTGCCGGCACGGGGAAGACGCACGTCCTCACCGCGCGCATCGTGCAGCTCATCGCTTCGGGCCTTGCGAAGCCGCATCAGATCCTTGCGCTCACCTTCACCGAGAAGGCGGCCGCCACGATGCAGGAGCGGGTCGACCTCTACACGCCGCTCGGCCTGAACGATGCGGCGATCCGCACCTTCCACTCGTTCGGCGACGAGGTCTTCCGCGAGTTCGCGCTCGAGCTCGGGCGCGCGGGGGAGCTGCGCGTGCTGTCGCCGGCGGAGCAGGTCATCTTCGTTCGCGAGCACCTCTTTGAGCTGCCGCTCCGGCGCTACCGGCCGGCGGGCGATCCCCTCCGCCACGTGCGGGCGCTCCTCGATCTGTTCGGGCGCGCGCGCGACGACGACATCCCGCCCGAGGAGTACGTCGCCTTCGCCCGCCGGATGGCCGACGAGGCCGGCGACGATGCCGCGCGCGACGAGGCCGATGCTCAGGCCGAGCTCGCCGCCGTCTACGCCGCGTTCACGACGCTGAAGGAGACGAACGGGGTCATCGACTTCGGCGACCAGATCGCCCTCTCGCTCCGGGTTCTCCGTGACCACCCGGGCGCTGCCCGCCGCCTCGCCGACCGGTACCGCTACGTCCTCATCGACGAGTTCCAGGACACCAACCACGCGCAGTTCGAGCTCATCCAGCGGCTTGTCGCGCCGCACCGGAACCTCACCGTCGTCGGCGACGACGACCAGTCGATCTTCGCCTGGCGCGGCGCGACCCTCGCGAACTTCGACGCCTTCCGCGCGTCGTACCCGGACGCGAAGGTCGTGACCCTCGTGGAGAACCGTCGCTCAAGCCAAGGGATCCTCGATGCGGCCTACGCGCTCATTACGCACAACCCGGACCGGCTCGAGGAGACGCTTGGCATCGACAAGAAGCTCCGGGGCCGACCGGCAGGGGCCGACATCGAGATCGACCACCTCCAGTACACGAGCGGCGCCGAAGAGGCCGAGGCTGTCGCCGACCGGATCGCCGACGCGGCGGTCCGCAGCCGGCGAAAGCTCGGGGACTTCGCCATCCTCGTCCGCAACAACGCGGACGCGATCCGGATCCTCAACTCGCTGGCCCGACGCGGGCTGCCGGCGCACTTCTCCGGCGGCGGCCAGCTGTACGACCGCGAGGAGATCCGGCTCCTGGTCTCGTTCCTCACGGCCGTCGCCGCGCCGTCGGATTCCCTCGGCATCTACTTCCTCGCAACGTCCTCCCTCTACGCGTTCCCGCCGGCCGAGCTCGCCAAGCTCGCCGAGGCCCAGACCCGCCGGCAGCGGCCGCTTCGCGAGCTCTTCGCGGAGGTCGCGCGGGGTGAGGGCGGCGCCTTCACGGAGGACGCGGTCGCGGCGGCTCTCACGCTCGTGACCGACCTCGACCGGTATGCCGCGAGGTCCGCCGAGCTCACGACCGCGGAGCTCCTGTTCGAGTTCCTCGAGCGATCCAAGCTGCTGGACCGCTACCGCGATCCCGACTCGGCGCTCGCCGAGGAGCAGGGCCGCAACGTCGCTAAGTTCTTGCGGCTGGTCCAGAGCGCCGGCAAGGCGCTCCCCTCCGACCGGGCCGCGTACGTCGTGCCCCACCTCCAGCTGCTGCGCGAGGCGGGGGACGATCCCTCGGCGGCTGACTTCGAGCAATCCGAGACCGCGGTGAACGTCCTCTCGGTGCACAAGGCGAAGGGCCTCGAGTTCGGGGTCGTCTACCTGGTCGTCGCGACCGAGGAGCGCCTGCCGGGGAGCCTGCGCCTTCCGGACCTGCGGCTCCCCGAAGGTCTCGCCCGGACCGCCGTGACCGACCGCGACCGACACGTCGCCGAGGAGCGACGCCTCGCGTACGTCGCCATGACGCGCGCGAAGGACGCGTTCTTCTTCACCAGCGCGACCGACTACGGCGGCACCCGCGGGCATCGGCCCAGCCGGTTCATCGGGGAGGCGCTCGGCCGCCGGCCGGAGGCGAAGAGCGTGCGGCTCGCGGCCTATGACGAGCTGCAGCGGTTCGCGGCCGCGCCGGCCGAGGTCGACAGCCCGCTCCCGCGGCTCGGCGCCGACAACGTCCTAAACGTTTCGTACACCGAGATCGACGATTACCGGCGCTGCCCGCTCCGTTACCGGTTCGCCCACGTGCTCCGGATCCCGGTACTGCCGACGCCACCGATGGTCTACGGCAACGCACTCCATCGCGCGGTGGCTGACTTCCTGACCCGGAAGCGGAACGGCGAGGACCCGACCCTCGTCCAGCTCGAGGCAACGTTCCGTTCGTCGTGGGTTGGTGGGGGATTCATTTCTCCCGACCACGAAAGCGATCGGTTCGAGGCCGGGCTTGCCGCCCTCCGCCGGTTCTTCGACGAGGAGAAGGGGACGCCGCCTCCGGATCTGGTCGAGCAGCGCTTCTCCTTCATGATCGGCAACGACCGGGTGGTGGGGCAGTGGGATCGTGTCGACAAGACCGCCGACGGGGTCGTGGTCGCCGACTACAAATCGAGCGTGCTTGACGGGGACGAGGACACCGCGCAGCGGCGTGCCGCGAAGAACCTGCAGCTCCCGGTCTACGCGCTCGCCTACCAGAAGACCTTTGGCGAGCTGCCGGCGAAGACCGCACTCGTGTTCCTCGAATCAGGTCAGCGTGGTGAGATGAAGCCGAGCGCGGAAGCGATGGGTGCGATCGCCGCGGTCATCACGTCAACGGCCGCGAAGATCCGCGCGCGGCAATTCCCGGCGGAGCCCGAAAGACCTGAGGCGCGCACGTGCGGTCAGTGTCCCTACAACGCGATCTGCACCGAGTCGTGGAGTGCGCGTCAGGTGAGTGCAGGTATCGGCTGATCTCGCGCTGCTACCAATTTTGTCCTTGCGCAACGACACCCAAAATAGGTAGCAGGGCAATTTCCTCTGAGACGACGATCAGATGACTGCAGGATCATCGATACGCGGTGCGGCGGGTCCGCTCATCGGCGGTCGCACAGAGCGGACGAGGATGAAGAGCGCGGCGAGGATCGCGACGAAGAGCAGCACGAAGACGCCGCGGTAGCTGAAGCGGGGAAGAAAGACGTCTGCGGCGATGACGACGGACGCCGGGATCGCGATCGACTCGGCAGCGGCTTTGAGGCCGGCGAAGACGCCGGTCTTCTCCGGCGGGACGAGCGAGGCGAGGACCGGCCAACCCGCAGCGGTCGCGGCGCCGTTCCCGATGCCGGCGAGCAGGACCACCACGACCGTCTCGGGCAGGCGCTGGATGATCGTGCCCCCGAGCGCTGCCACCGCGAGCATGGCCCACCCGGCGACCAGGACCGGCTTGTTCCCGACACGGTCGGCGAGCTTGCCGAAGGCGATCGCCGCGACGGCGGTGACCAGGAGGGTGCTGGCCGCGAGCGTGAGCGCGACCTGCTCGGACTCGCCGATGTCGACCGTAATGAATAGCGTCAGGTAGGGGAGCACGGCGCTGAACCCGACCATGAAGGCGAAAACGGCGAGAAGGTAGCGCATCGCCTGCCGCTGTTCGATGAGCTCGCGAACATAGCCACGCAAGCCGAGCCGTCGCTCCTCGGCGGTCGGTTCGTCGACGATCGCGGGCTCGCGCACGCCCGCGATCGTGACCGTGAAGCTGACCACCATGAGCACCGCGACGAGCGCGTAGGACCAGCCCGGCACGCTGCCGGTCCCGACGACGAACGCGATGACGGCGAGGAACGCGACCTGGCTCGCGAGCTGGATCGCGGTGGACACACCCTGGAGGATCCCGCGCTCGCCCGGGGTCGTGATGTCGGCGAGGAGGGCGACGTACGGATCGGCCGCGGCATTGAAGAAGAACGAGAAGAGGACGATCGCGATCGAGAGGCCGAGCACGTCGTGCTGGGTCGCCGCGAGCAGGAAGAGCGCCGCGGAGAGCGGGATGCCGACGAGAAGGTACGGTCGCCGGCGGCCGAGCCTCGTGCGTGTGCGATCGGAAAGTGCGCCGATCGCGGGCTGGATGATGGCGCCCTCGATGCTCCGTGTGCTCGAGAGCAGTCCGGTCAGCAGATCGCCCGCGCCGGCGGCTTTGAGGAGCTGCGGCAGCACGAAGTTGTTGAACGCGTAGAACGCGCCGGTGCCGATCGAGCCGGCGGAATAGAGGAGCGCCTTCGTTCGTGTCAGCGACGGCTCGGGCATCGGCCGCACCCTAACGGACCCGCCGCACCGGCCGGGATATCAATATTGGTAGCGCAGGCGTGAATGGAACGCTCGTTCTATCATAGCCCGGCGGATAATCGCCGCAGGTCCGAGTGGAAGGAAGTGCGCCGATGGAGATCGCCCTCGTCGTGACCATCGCGCTTGCCGCCGCGCTCGCGGGCGCACTTGCGGTCGTCCTCGTCGCCTCTCGCCGTCCCGCTTCGGACGCGCCGCTCGCGCTCCTCCAGCAAGGTATGCAGGCGGATGCGGCCGAGCTTCAGCGGACGCTCGGTGAGCTGCGCACCGCGAACACCCAGGCCCTCGTCGACATGCGCGCCGAAATGCAGCGCTCGCTCGGCGCGACCGAGCAGCAGCTCCTGACGCAATCGGGCACGACACAGCGCACGCTCTCCGACCTCGGCGTGAAGCTGGCGTCGCTGGGGGAGCAGAGCGCGCGCATCGGCGATCTCGCGAAGGACGTGGGCTCGCTCCACGACCTCTTCCGCGCGCCGAAGCTGCGTGGCGGATTCGGCGAGCTGATGCTCGAGCGGCTCCTCGCGGACAACCTGCCGGCCGGTGCCTTCGAGCTGCAGTACGGCTACCGCGACGGGTCGCGGGTCGACGCGATCGTGCGGTTCGCGGACCGCATCGTGCCGATCGACGCGAAATTCCCGATCGAATCCTTCAACGCGATGGCCGCGGCCGCCAACGATGCCGAGCGCGCCCCTCGTCGCCGCGCGTTCATCGCACAGGTCAAGCGACACGTGGACGCGGTCGCCAAGTACATCTCGCCGGCCGATGCCACGATCGACTATGCATTCCTCTACTTCCCGGCCGAGGGCGTGTACTACGAGGCCGTCATCGTCGAGCCCGATCTCCGCGAGTACTGCTCCGAGCGGCGCGTGCTGCCCACCTCGCCGAATACGCTCGTCGCGTATCTGCAGATGGTCTCGCTCGGCCTCCGCGGGCTCGCGATGGAGGAGAAGTCGCTCGAGCTCAACGAGAGCCTCCGCCGCGCGGCGCTCGAGCTCGAGAAGTTCCGCGTCGCGTACGACGTGCTCGGCGACCACTTGAAGAACGCGTCGAAGAAGCACACCGAATCCATCCGCGGCCTCGACCGTGCCGCCGACGCCATCGAGGCCGTCGGCCGGCCGCTCGGCGCGGTCGAGCAAGCCACGCTGCCACTCACCGGCGAGGAGGACAGCTCGGTACGGCAGCTGCCGTTCGTGGCGCGCGGGAACGACCGCTGAGAGCGACCCTGCTCGCGATCGTCGCGGCAGCCGCGGCGATCGTCGCATTCACCGTCGCGACCCGCGATCCGGACGGCCCGCTGAGCGTGGGTCTCGTCGTGGGCGGCAGCGCCATCGCGATCGGTACCCTCGCGGCCGCGGTGTTCATCGGGCTCGGGACGCGCGGCGCGACGCGCGGGAAGCGCCACGATCTCGCCGCGGCTCGCGGCCTTCGCCGCGGCGCGATGGTCGGAAGCGCGATCGGCCTCCTCGCGCTGCTCCGCGTCGTCGACGGCCTCACGCCCCTCACGGCCGTGTTCGTCATTGCGCCGTTCGTCGTCGCCGAGCTGGTGCTGTCCGTGCGGCGGTAGGCTGACGGGACCGATGGATGTAGCAGGGCTGAAACAGCGCGCCGGCGCGCGCATCGATCAGGTGGCGAAGGATCTCGACGGTCTCGCGCTCGCGATCCATGATCGCCCCGAGGTCGCGTTCGAGGAGCATTTCGCATCGACGGCGCTCGCGGACTACATCGCGGCGCAGGGCCTCCCGGTCACGCGCCCGGCCGGCGGCCTCGAGACCGCGTTCGTGTCGGAGACGAAGAACGGCAGCGGGCCGGTGATCGCGATCTGCGCGGAGTACGACGCGCTTCCGGGCATCGGTCACGGCTGCGGCCACAACCTCATCGCGACCGGAGGCCTCGGCGCGTACCTCGGCGTTGCCGCGGTCAGTGCCGACCTCCGGGGCGCCGTCCGCCTTATCGGCACGCCGGCCGAAGAGGGCGGGGCGGGGAAAGTGAAGCTCTACGAAGCTGGCGTTTTCAAGGACGTCGATGCCGCCGTCATGTTCCATCCCGCCGACGCGGACGTGCTCGACCCGCTGATGGTCGCGCTGCGCGTCCTCGACATCGAGTTCCGCGGCAAGGCGGCGCACGCGGCGGCCTCGCCATACGATGGCGTCAACGCGCTCGACGCGCTCATGCTGGGGTGGGGCGCGATGAACGCGCTCCGCCAGCTCGTGCGCAGCGACACGCGGATCCACGGGATGATCACGGATGGCGGGCAGGCCTCGAACATCATCCCCGAGCGCGCAGCCGGCCGGATCATCGTGCGTGCCGGCGACCCGAGCTATCTCGGCGACGTGCGACGGCGGGTCCTGGCGTGCTTCGAGGGCGCTGCCAAGGCGACCGGCGCTGAGCTGACGTACGCGTGGGGCGAGGCGATGGACATGGTCACGACGAATCAGCCGATGGCCGCAGCCCTCCTCACGAACGTGCGGGGCCTCGGCCGCGACCTCGGACCGCGCCGGGCGGGGGAGACCTCGGGTTCGACGGACATGGGGAACATCAGCTCACTCATCCCGTCGATCCATCCGTTCTTCTCTGTCACGGAGGGCCGGGTCCCGTGGCACTCGCGCGATTTCGCCGCCGAAGCGCGCACGCCGCGCGCGCTCGAGACGATGCACGTCGCCGCGAAGGCGCTCGCGTTCACCGTCATCGATCTGCTGACCACGCCGACCCTGCTGAAGCAGGCCAAGGATGTGTTCGCCGCGAGGCCACGCGCGAAATGACCGACGTGCCCAGCCTGCTGATCCGGGGCGGCACCGTCATCGACGGGACGGGCGCGCCGCGGCGGCGGGCCGACGTGGCCGTGCGCGACGGGCGGATCGTCTCCATCGGGGAGGCCGGCTCGGGATCCGGCGCGCGAACGATCGACGCGACGGGCAAGATCGTGAGCCCCGGCTTCATCGACATCCACTCGCATTCGGATGAGTCGGTGCTCATCAACTCCGCGATGGAGAGCACCCTCCATCAGGGCGTGACGATGGTCGTCGCAGGGAACTGCGGCGGCGCGTCGGCACCAGTGCTGGGCCTCGCGGCCGAGGAGCTCGATCGCGATATGGCCCGCTACGACCTCGATCGCACCTGGACGTCGTTCGGCGAGTACGCGGCTGCCGTGGAGCGATCGGGCACCGCCATCAACTTCTCGTCGCTCGTCGGGCACGGGACGCTCCGGATGTGCGTCATGGGCGCGGACGATCGGGCGCCGACCGCGGGCGAGCTCGCGGCGATGCGCGCGCTGCTCGCGTCGGCGCTCGAGGACGGCGCGGTCGGGCTCTCCACCGGTCTGATCTACCCGCCGAGCGCCTACGGGACGACGGACGAGATCAGCGCGCTCGCCACGGTGGTCCGCCAGCACGACGGCCTGTACGCGAGCCATATCCGGAACGAGGGTGATGACCTATTCGCGGCGATCGAGGAGAACCTTGAGATCGGCCGGCGGAGCGGCGTGCGGGTACAGCTCTCGCATCACAAGGCATCGCAGAAGCGCAACTGGGGCAAGGTCAAGGAGTCCACCGCGATGATCGAGCAGGCCCAGGCGGAGGGCGTCGACGTCATCGCCGACCAGTACCCGTACACAGCGTCATCCACCGGGCTTGCGGTGACCATCCCGAAGTGGGCCCACGCGGGTGGCTCGGTCGCGCTGTGCGAGCGCCTCTCCGATCCAGCGGTGCGGCAGCGGATCCGTGGTGAGTACACCGAGACCGAGCGCAACTGGGAGCACATCGTGATCGCGCGGGCGATGAAACACCCGGAGTGGTCGGGCAAGAGCGTCGCGGAGCTCGCCGCGGCAGCGCACCGCGACCCGCTCGAGTGGACCTGCGACGCGCTCATCGAGCACGACGGTGCGATCGACATCATCCATCACTCGATGGACGAGAACGACGTCCGCTACGTGATGGCGAAGCCGTGGATCTGCGCCGGCAGCGACTCCCGTGCGAATGCGCCGTACGGCCCGCTGTCGTTCGGGAAGCCACACCCACGCTCGTATGGCACGTTCCCGCGGATCCTCGGCCACTACGCGCGGGATGCGCACGTGATCACGCTCGAGGACGCCGTCCGCAAGATGACCTCGCTGACCGCATCGCGGCTGAAGCTCCGTGACCGCGGCGTCGTGCGCGAAGGAGCGTGGGCCGATCTCGTCGTCTTCGATCCGGAGACGATCGTGGACGTCGCCACTTACGCCGACCCGCACCGGTATCCGGTGGGCATCGATCATGTGATCGTCAACGGGACGGTCGTGACCCACGGCGACGAAACGCTCGCCGAGCGTCCCGGTCGGTTCCTCCGGCTCGGGCGGGACACCGGTTGAGCGATCAGCCGCGCGTCGCGATCCTGGCGCAGGGCCTGTTCACCCGGCAGACCGCGAAGACCGCCATCGGAGCGATGCGCTACGCGCCGTACCCGATCGTCGCGGTCGTTGACGCGACGCGCGCCGGCACCGACAGCGCCGCCGCGGTCGGCGTCGGTCAGGGCATCCCGGTGGTCGCGACGGTCGCGGAGGCGATCGCGCTCGGCGCTGACACGCTGCTCATCGGCACCGCCGCGCCTGGCGGCCGCATCCCCGACACGTATCGGCCGCTGCTGGCCGACGCGCTGCGCCGGGGGCTCGCGATATGGAACGGGCTGCACGAGCGAGTGCTCGCGGACCCGACGCTGCGCGAGGCCGCAGAGCGCGGCGGCGGCACCGTGCGGGAGCTGCGTGAGCCGCCGGCGGATCTGGCGGTCGGCGGGCACCGCGAGCGCCGGGCGGGCGCGCGCGTCCTCCTGACGGTCGGCTCCGATGCGGCGGTGGGGAAGATGACCGTCGCGCTCGAGCTCGTTCGCGCGCTCGAGCGAGCCGGGCAGCGCGCGACATTCGTCGCGACCGGGCAGACGGGCATCGCGATCGCCGGTGACGGCATCTCCGTCGACGCCGTGGTCGCGGATTTCATCGCCGGCGCGGCGGAGCGGATGGTCTGCGATGCGGCGGAGACCGCCGACTGGGTCGTCGTCGAGGGGCAGGGCTCGCTGACCCATCCCGCCTTTTCCGGCGTCACGCTCGGCCTGCTCCACGGCAGCGCGCCGGACGTGCTGGTGCTCTGCCACGACGCGTCGCGCACGGACGTGAAGGGGTTCCCCGGTCTCCCACTGAAGCCGCTGCGCGAGCTCGTTGGTCTCTACGAGAGCGCGGCGCTCTGGAGCCGCGCGCCCGGCGGGCACGTCCTGGTCGTCGCGGTCGCGCTCAATACGAGCGCGCTCGACCCGACCGAGGCGGCGCGCGCGATCCTGCTCGCAGCTGAGGACACCGGTCTGCCCGCCGCCGATCCGGTGCGTGAGGGCGACAGCGGTGCCGATCGGATCGTGGCTGCGGTGCTCGAGGCGCGGCTGGCATGAACCTGACGGTCCGTACGCTCGATGTGCATCTCGCGGTCCCGTTCGCGATCTCGCGCGCGGTGCGCACCGAGAAGCGCGTCGTCCTGGTCGAACTCGACGAGGGCGGTCGTGTGTCGCGCGGCGAGGCGTCGGCGGATCCGTTCTTCGGCGAGACGACCGAGTCGCTCGAGGTCGAGGTACGGTCCGCGCTCGACCTGCTGCCGGAGGATCCGCGCGATCTCGCGACGCTGCGTCAGCGTCTCGACGATCGCTTCCCGCATGGCGGCGGGGCGGCGTGCGCCATCGACGTGCTCGCACATGATCGCGCGTCGCAAGCCGCCGGCATCCCGCTCCGCACCTTCCTCGGCCTCGCGCCCGCGGAGGCGCCGCCGACGTCGTTCACGCTCGGCATTGCGGAGCCGTCGCTCATGGCTCAGCGCGCCGCCGCGGCGAAGGCACAGGGGTTCACGATCCTCAAGGTGAAGCTGGGGCACGGTGACGACGTACCGGTGCTCGAGGCGATCCGCGCGGTCTTCGACGGCGTGATACGGGTGGACCCGAACGCGGCGTGGGCACCGGAAGAGGCGCCGCGCCGGATCGAGCGGATCGAGCGGTTCGGCATCGAGTTCGTCGAGCAGCCCGTCGCGCCCGACGACGTCGAGGGGCTGCGCTACGTGCGCGAGCGCAGCGCGCTGCCGATCGTCGCCGACGAGGCTGCCGTCCGCCTCGCGGACGTCGATCGTCTCGCGGGCGCATGTGACGGGATCAATGTGAAGCTGCAGAAGTGCGGCGGGATCGCCGAGGCGCGCGCGATGATCGAGCGGGCCCACGGCCTCGGCCTCAAGGTGATGCTCGGCTGCCGCGCCGCGGAGACGAGCGTCGCCATCGCGGCGGCAGCGCACCTCGCGCCATCAGTGGAGTGGGCGGACCTCGACGGCAACCTGCTCATCGTGGACGACCCCTTCATCGCCGTTCCCGTCGAGCGTGGACGGTTCGTGTTCAGCGAGCGCCCGGGCCTCGGGGTGTTGATCCGATGAACGGTCGGTGGCTGCGCGTCGCGGCGCTCACGCTCGGCTTTGTGCTCGCAGGTCTCGTCGGGCTCGTGGCGGTGTTCGACGGGGAGGACACGTATCGCGATATCGCCCGCTCGAGCGGCGTGACGCAGGCCGAGTTCCACGCGCCGCCGGATCTGACCTGGCACGTCGGTCTCGAGGTCCTGGTCGATCTCCACCAGCGCACTCTCGGCTACGTCCAGGGAGACCGGTCGGAGCTTCCACTCTTCGCCACGACGACGCGGCCGCTCTTCGACGACAACGAGCGTTCGCACATGGCGGACGTACGAGCCGTGTTCCAGGCGACCAAGGTCGCCTTCTTCGCGGGTCTCCTGATCCTCTTCGGCGTGCTGCGGTGGGCGCCCCGGCCGCTGCGGGTCAGCCTTGCTCGCGACGCTGCGGTCGCAGCGGGGATCGGCGTCGCGGTCATCGCCGCAGCAGCGGCCGTCGCGTTCGATCCGCTATTCCTGCTCTTCCACGAGGTGTTCTTTCCGCAGGGGAACTTCCTGTTCGGCCCTGACTCGAACCTCCTGGTCCTCTATCCGGACCAGTACTGGTACGGGGTGACCCTCCGTATCGGGCTGGCCTTCGTCGCGTTGATGGCCGTTCTCGCGCTGGTGGCGACCGCGACGCTGCGACAGGGCCGTCGTTAGACTCGCGAATGTGAAGCGCGTTCTGATCATTGAAGACCTGCCTCAGGTCGCGGAGCACCTGAAGGGCATGCTCGGCCGCGAGAAGGACATCGAGATCGCGGGCGTGCAGGCCTCTGCTGAGACGGGGATCACGCAAGCGACGACGGAAAAGCCGGACGCCGTCCTCATCGACGCGCTCCTGCAGGGGAAGACCACCGGGTTCGATGTCGCGAAGCGCATCCGCGCGGCGTCGCCCGGGACGCGCATCGTCATCGTCACCGTTCCGCAGCGCCCGGTGGATCCACGTCCGGACCAGGGCATCGATGCGGTCTTCGTCCTGCCCGGCGGCGCGAACGAGCTCGCGGCAGCCCTCGGTGGCGGGAAGGACGAGAAGCGCGATGGCGCCGGTGAGGTGATCGCGGTGTACTCGCCGAAGGGCGGTACGGGGAAGACGACGATCGCGGTGAATCTCGCCTGCGTTCTGCGCCGCAACGGTGCGTCCGTCGCGCTGTTCGACGGCGTGATGCAGTTCGGCGCCGTGCGCCATCTCCTGCCGGTCCCGCCGGCGACGCGCTCCATCGTCGACCTGCCCGCCGGCGCGGCCATGCGCGCGGCGCTGAGCGAGGCCATCTGGGAGGGGCCGGGCGGGGTTGCCGTTCTGCTCGCGCCGCCGCGTCCCGAAGAAGCCGACCTCGTCGCGCCCGCGGAGCTCGCGAACGCGATCGGGCTCCTTGCGCAGGGCCACGACTACGTGATCGTCGATACGCCGAGCCGCTTGTCCGAGGACACGCTCGCGATGCTCGACGCCTCGAGCGTCATCCTCATCGTCATTACCTACCAGGGCTCGACGATCGCCAACACGCGGTCGGCGATCGAC
The DNA here is from genome assembly GCA_038227105.1 of Candidatus Limnocylindria bacterium. Lineage (GTDB taxonomy): Bacteria > Chloroflexota > Limnocylindria > P2-11E > P2-11E > UBA4735. Next base: position 21,298 of record JBBRQB010000019.1, read on the forward strand.
ACGTTCGAAGCGCTCGGATACAAGGGAACGAAGCCGCTCCTCCTCGTGGTCAACCAATGCGACCTGACCGCGGGCCTCTCGAAGGGCGGCATGGAGCACGCCTTGAATCTGCCGGTCGTGGGCGAGATCCCGTCGGACTGGAAGCTCGTGAGCGAGTCGAACAACAAGCAGCAGCCGTTCGTCCTCTCGAATGCGAAGGCGCCCGCCTCGCAGGCGTTGGCGAACCTCGCCGAGGCCCTCGTCAGCCAGCAACGGAAGCGGTGACGGCGGCAGCCGAGCTGCCCATCGGCGTCTTCGACTCCGGCGTCGGCGGGCTCACGGTCCTGCGCGAGATGCGCCGGCAGCTCCCCGGCGAGTCGATGATCTATCTCGGCGACGAGGCACGGATGCCCTACGGCCCCCGGCCAGCCGACGAGATCGTCGAGTTCACCCGCGAGGCGCTGCGCTGGTTCGGCGAGCACGACTGCAAGCTCATCGTCCTCGCGTGCAACACGGCGACGTCGGTCGCGCTGGACGTCGTGCGCGACGAGTCGCGCGTGCCGATCATCGGTGTCGTTCGTCCGGGCGCGGCCGCCGCGATCTCGGCGTCCGCGAGGCGCTCGATCGGCGTGCTCGCGACGACCGCGACCGTGCGGTCGGGCGCGTATGCGCGAGCGCTCCGGGACCTCGACCCGCTCGCCGACGTGATCCAGCAGGCCTGTCCCCAACTCGTGCCGCTCGTCGAGGCGGGGCAGTCCGGATCACGCGCGGCGGCGGAGGCGGTGCGCGGCTACGTGCTGCCGCTCCTCACCGATGGGGGCGTCGTGTCGCCGGTGGTGGACACGCTGCTCCTGGGCTGCACGCACTACCCGATGCTGCGCGAGGTCATCGAGCGGGTCGCCGGTCCCGGCGTGCGCGTCGTCGACTCCGCGGCGACGACCGCGCTGGCCGTCCGTGAGGTCCTGCTCTCGCATCACCTGCTGCGCGCGAGCGGGACCGCGACCCACCGGGTGTTCGCGACCGGCCCTGCGGATCGCTTCCGCGAGGTCGCACGCACGATCTTTGGCGAGGACCTGCCCGCCGTCGAGCAGGCGACGCTCTCGTGAACCTCAGCTCGACGATCACCGGGCTGCCGTACGTGGGGAAGACCACGCTCTTCAACCTTCTCACCGGAGCGCACGCCTCGACCGGCGCGTTCGCGGGCGCCGAGGGCGAGACGAACATCGGCGTGGCGAAGGTGCCCGACGAGCGCGTCGACAAGCTCTCCGCCTTGTTCAAGCCGAAGAAGACGACGTTCGCGGAGATCACGTACCGCGACCTCGGTCTCGCGAAGAGCGCGACGCCGGGTGAGGGCATCAGCCCGAAGAAGCTCGGCGAGCTGCGGAACTCCGACGCGCTCGTGCACGTCGTGCGCGCCTTCAGCGATCCCTCCGTTCCGCACGCCGAGGGCTCGGTCGACCCGCTCCGCGACATGGCGACGCTCGACCTCGAGCTCCTGTTCTCCGATCACGCGATCGTGGAGAAGCGGCTGGACTCCATCGAGAAGGAGCTGCGCAGCGCGAAGGGTCCGGACCGCGAGGCGAAGGAGCGCGAGCTCGCGCTCCTCCAGCGCGCGAAGCCGGCGCTCGAGAACGAGACCCCGCTCCGGGACCTTGATATCGACCCCGAGGAGCAGCGGGTCATCCGCGGCTACCGGTTCCTCACGCTCATGCCGCAGCTCGTGGTCGTCAACATGGACGAGGGCGACGTTGCGAAGCCGGATGCTGTGCTCGCGCCGTTGCGAGCCGCCGCGGCGGCGCATCGCGGCAGCGCGGTGGTCGCGGTGTGCGCGAAGATCGAAGCCGAGATCGCGGAGCTGCCCGCGGATGAAGCGACCGCGTTCCGCGCCGAGCTTGGGCTCACCGAGGCGCCGCTCGAGCGGATCGTGCACGCGACGTACGACCTTCTCGGGCTCACGTCGTTCTACACCGCGGGTGAGGACGAGGTCCGCGCCTGGACGATCGTGAAGGGCGCGACCGCGCCGGACGGTGCGGGCACGATCCACTCCGACCTTCAGCGGGGGTTCATCCGCGCCGAGGTCATCCGCTGGGACGAGCTGCTCAAGGCGGGCAGTGAGGCCAACGCGCGCAAGCAGGGTCTGCTGCGGACCGAGGGCAAGACCTACGTCATGCAGGATGGCGATGTCATGAACGTTCTTTTTAATGTCTAAGAACGCGCGGATCCCACTTCTTGCGATCGGGCACACCGCGCGTGACGAGTTCGCCGATGGACGCTGGCGTCTCGGTGGCTCCGCGCTCTACGGCGCGGCGACGGCGGCGAAGCTCGGCGCCGACGTCACGCTCGTCACGCGCGCCGGTCCGAAGGAGCGCGACGCGCTTGCGACGCTCTGCCAGGAGCTCGGCGTCACGCTGCGCGTCCTCCCCGGCGACATCACGACGACCTTCGGCTTCACGTACGACGAGGCTGGCCGCCGGTCGCTGTACCTGCGCGCGAAGGCGGCTCCGATCACGCGGGCGGAGGTTGGGCGCGCTGCCGGATCCCCGAAGGCGGTGCTGCTCGCGTCGATCGCCGGCGAGCTCGACGACTCGTTGTTCGCGCCCTGGTCCGGTGCGAAGCGCGTCCTCGCGGCGCAGGGGATGCTGCGCTCGTTCGGCCCGGATGGCCTCGTCATCCCGTCGCCGTGGGCGGACTACGCGCGCCTGCTAACGAAGGTGGACGCGGTCGTGGTGAGCGAAGAGGACCACGCCGAGGATCGGGCCTGGCTTCCGTATACGGCGGTCGTCGTAACGAAGGCCGAGCGCGGATCGGACCTGCATGTGCACGGCGGGACCGTCGAGGTCGCGCCGTTCGCGGTGCCCGCGGTGATCGACCAGACCGGCGCCGGCGACGCGTTCGCGGCAGGCCTCGCGCTCGGGCTCGCCGAGGGGCTGCCGGCGGTGGAGGCCGCGCGGTTCGCGAGCGCGGCCGCATCGTTCGCCGTCGAGGGTCTCGGTATGTCGCGGCTCGCGGATCGCACGCGCGTGCTGGCGCGGATGGGGACGCGTTGACCGACTGGTCCGCGCTGGACCGTGGGATCGCCGCGCTCGACGGCCGCGCGGGCATCTTCGTCGCTCTCGAGGACGGCTCGGTGCGCTACGAGCACGATGCCGATTCCGCGTATCCGTCCGCGTCGGTGATCAAGATCCCGTTGCTCATGACGCTCTACGCCGATGTCGCCGAGGGGCGACTCTCGCTCGACGAGCGGGTCGCGGTGGGGGAGCGCAACCCGGGCAGCGGCGTGCTGCGCCATCTCCCGGATGTCACGGGTCTCTCGCTGCGCGATCACGCGATGCTCATGACGATCGTGAGCGACAACACCTCGACGAACCGGATCATCGAGCGCGTCGGGCTCGACCGCGTGGAGGCGTGGCTTGCGGAGTGGGGCTGCGCGACGACGAAGCTGCGCCGGAAGATGTTCGACTTCGACGCCGCGAAGCGCGGCTTGGACAACGTCGTGACCGCGCGCGAGCTCGGCGCGCTGCTCCTGCGGCTCGTCCGCGGCGAGCTGGCCGGGCGGGTGACCTCCGACGCGATCCTCGCGATCCTGGAGCAGACACAGGACGACTCGCTCGTCCGACGCTACCTGCCGGCAGGGACGAAGGTCGCACACAAGACCGGCTCCCTCGAGAAAGTCAGGAACGACGCCGCGGTCATCTGGAAGGACCGGGCGGTCGTCGCTGTCGGGCTCGTCGACGGCGTTCCGGACATCCGGCCGGCGCAGTCGCTGCTCGGTCTCCTGGGGTGGCTCGCCTACCGCGAGGCCGGTGGTGATACCGGAATAGGGCTTCCCCCAGAGTGGCCCGAGGGGCGATGATGGCGAGGATGACGAAGGGCTCGCGCAGCGCAGGGACAGCGCGCAAGGCCGGCCGTCGTTCGGCGGGCGCCGCGGCCCGTTCGCTCGGGCGTCCGTCGATCGCCATGGTCCTGTTGTTCGCGGGCCTGCTGCTCGCGAGCGCCTTCGTTGCGATCGAGATCCAGCGGAACGCGCTCGCACGCGATGCGGCCACCTATCGCGCTCAGCTCGCCTCTGCCGCTGCGTACAACCAGCAGCTGACGGCGGATGTCGCGGCGAAGCAGACCAACGACTACGTGGTGAACAAGGCGCGCGACTACGGCTACGTGCTGCCGGGCGAGACGCTGATCGGCGTGCAGCACGAGGTGACTCCGGCTGCGGCCATCGCGAACGCGCCGAGCGCGTCGCGGGTGCAGAAGTGGGTTGCGCTGTTCTTCGGTTCTCGCTGATCCGCTGCTGAAAGTCGAGCGCAAGTCGCGCGGCACGATGCTCGCGGAGGCGCTAAAATGACCCTCGCGGGATGGAGCAGCGGTAGCTCGTCGGGCTCATAACCCGAAGGCCGAAGGTTCGAATCCTTCTCCCGCAACAGAAATGCCCGGTCGTTGACCGGGCGTTTTCATGTCCGACTCCTATTGCCACGGCATCGCGAGTTGTGTACCAAGCGAGCGTGCGAGAGAGTGCAGATGCCGTACGCGGATCCTGAGAAGCGGCGCGCGTATGGGCGCGAGTGGATGCGCCGGAACGCGGAGAAGGCCCGCGAAGCGATGCGCCGCTGGCGCGAGCGTCATCCCGATGCGCACCGCGCGGAGAATGCGGAGTACTACGCCCGCAACGCCGAGCGCCTGAACAAGCGGATCTCGGAGTACCACCGCGCGAATCCAGCCGTCGTTCGGGCGAAGTCTCACCGACACCGCGCGCTTCGTAAGGGCGCCGACGGCGCTTTCACTTCGCAGGAGTGGAAAGATCTCATCGAAGCGCATGGCGGTTGCTGCGCCTATTGCCGGCGTGAGGCTCCCTTGGAGCCTGACCACCGTGTCGCGCTGTCACGCGGCGGCTCCAATCGGATCGAGAACATCCTTCCGGCTTGCCATCGCTGTAACGCAAGGAAGCATCGGATGTCCGAGGCCGAGTTCCGTGCGCGCCTCGCCGCTGAACTGGACCAGCCGTCCCCATACAATTGACCCTCCGGCTGGGTAGCTCAGTTGGCCTAGAGCAGTCGACTCATAACCGACAGACCGTGGGTTCGAATCCCACCCCAGCCACCGTTGACGACGACAAGGACGATCCGCAGCGCGGTCCTCGCGTTCGTGCGTGAGCATGACCTCCTCCCGCCCGGTCCGCTCGTCGTCGCGGTCTCCGGCGGCACCGACTCCGTGGCGCTGCTCCTCCTGCTGAGCGGCCTCGCGCCCGAGCTGGGTCTCGACCTGCACGTCGCGCACTACGACCACCGGCTCCGGCCGCGCGCGTCGGCGATGGATGCACAGTTCGTCGCCGACCTCGCGCAGAGCCGCGGCGCCACGATCCGCATCGGCCGCGCCGACAAGCCACCGAAGAGCGAGGACGGCGCACGGGAGCTCCGCTACGCATTCCTCCGCCGCGCGGCACACGAGACCGGCGCGAAGCTGATCGCCACCGGTCATACGCGCGACGACCAGGCCGAGACCGTCCTGCTCCATGCAACGCGCGGGAGCGGGCTCGCCGGCCTGGCCGGCATGCGGCCGAAGCGGGACGACATCGTGCGACCGCTCCTTTCGATCGGCCGCGCCGAGACCGAAGCCGTGTGCGAGCAGGCGAAGATCGTGCCGCGCGAGGACGTCTCGAACCACGATCCGAAGTACGCACGCAACCGCATCCGGCACAAGGTGCTGCCGGAGCTTGAGCGCATCAACCCGCAGGTGCGCGCCGCCCTGGCTCGGCTCGCCGACGCCGCGGCCGAGGCCGCCGATGCGAGCCAGGCCATCGCCGAAGAGGCGCTCGCGCGCGCGACGGGCGCACACGGCATCGACCTCGCGCTGCTCGACGGCCGGGAGCGGGACGACGCGCTCGCGCTCGCGTGGCACCGCACGACCGGTCGCCAGCTGTCGGCACGCCACCGCTCGGCGCTCGCTGCGCTCGTCGCCGACCGAGCGGGGAGCAGCGCGCTCGACCTACCGGGCGGCCGAGCGCTCCGTGAGTACGCGACGCTCCGGATCGAGCCTGCCGGCCCCGAGACCGCGGCGGCTCCGACCGCGGAAACACCGCTCCAGCTCGATCGACCGGTGGAGTGGTCGGGCTGGACGATCCAGCTGCGGTCCACCCGGCCGGATGTGGCTGCGCTCGCGGTACCGGCACCTGACACCGACCTGGTCGTCCGGTCGCGGCGGCCGGGAGATCGGCGTGCCGGCCGGCTTCGTATCAACGTGCAGGACGTCTTTACCGACGCGAAGGTCCCCGCGCGGGGGCGGGCCACGCATCCGCTGGTCGCGACAACCGCGGGGGAGGTCTGGTGGGTCGTCGGCGTGAAACGTGCCGATGCGGACGGGGCCGCGGGCCGCTGGATCGAGGCCAGGCGCCGGGAATAAGCATTCACGGACCGTTCATACACGCACGGGTACCATCGAGTCAGGCACAGCGGGCAGACAAAAGACGAGAGAGGACACCGCCACGAACTTCGATAACCGCATCATCAAGAACGGCATCCTCACCATGCTCCTGGTGCTCATGGGCGTGGCGCTCCTCTACGCATACCGGGCGCAGAGCCCCTCGGCCGCGCCGGTCCCGATCTCCCAAGCCATCTCCGAGATCCAGGGCGCTCAGGTCAAGTCCGTCACGATCAGCGCCGACCAGGCGACGATCGACCTGAAGGACGGCAACCACCAGGTCACCACCGTCGGCACGCCGAGCGACGCGTTCGAGAAGGTCCTCACGGACTACAACGCGACGCACGACCCGACGAACCAGATCACGTGGAGCAAGCAGAAGGACTCGCAGACGTTCGGCATCATCGGCTCGGTCCTGTTGAGCCTGCTGCCGGTGCTGCTCATCGGCGGCTTCTTCGTGTACATGATGCGGCAGGCGCAGGGCACCAATAACCAGGCGCTCTCGTTCGGCAAATCGCGTGCGCGGATGTTCATCGGCAACAAGCCGGCGACGACGTTCGACGACGTCGCGGGAGTCGATGAGGCGAAGCAAGAGCTCGCCGAGGTGGTCGAGTTCCTCAAGTACCCGGAGAAGTTCTCGACGCTGGGCGCGCGCATCCCGCGCGGCGTGCTCCTCGTGGGCCCGCCCGGCACCGGCAAGACGATGCTCGCGCGCGCTGTCGCCGGTGAGGCGGGCGTGCCGTTCTTCTCGATCTCGGGCTCCGAGTTCGTCGAGATGTTCGTCGGCGTCGGCGCGTCGCGCGTGCGCGACCTGTTCGATCAGGCGAAGCGCAACGCGCCGTGCATCGTGTTCATCGACGAGATCGACGCGGTCGGCCGCCAGCGTGGCGCGGGTCTCGGCGGCTCGCACGACGAGCGCGAACAGACCCTCAACCAGATCCTCGTCGAGATGGACGGCTTCGACACCGGGACGAACGTCATCGTCCTCGCGTCGACGAACCGTCCGGACGTCCTTGACCCGGCGCTCCTGCGGCCGGGTCGATTCGATCGCCAGGTCGTGCTCGACCGTCCCGACATCAAGGGCCGCAAGGGCATCCTCGACGTCCACATCAAGGGCAAGCCCCTGGACAAGAGCGTGGACCTGCTCCGCATCGCGCAGATCTCGCCCGGCTTCTCGGGCGCGGACCTCGCGAACGTCGTGAACGAAGCCGCGATCCTCGCCGCCCGCAAGAACCGCAAGGTCATCACCCAGATCGACTTCGAGGAGGCGCTCGAGAAGGTCTCCCTCGGACCGGAACGCCGGTCGCGCGTCATCTCCGAGAAGGAGAAGAACATCGTCGCGTACCACGAGGCCGGCCACGCCCTCTGCTTCAAGCTGCTCACGAACACGAACCCGGTCCACAAGATCTCGGTCGTGTCGCGCGGCATGGCGATGGGCGTCACGTGGTCACTGCCGCAGGAGGACCGCTACTTCCGCACGAAGCGCGAATTCGAGGACGACATCGCGGCGGCCCTCGGCGGCTGGACCGCGGAGCAGCTGCACCTCGGCGGTGACGTCACCACCGGTGCGTCCAACGACATCGAGAAGGCCACCGAGATGGCTCGCCAGATGGTCACGAAGTACGGCATGAGCGAGAAGCTCGGCCCGCTCCAGTACGGCAAGACGGACGAGCTCATCTTCCTTGGCCGCCAGATCCAGGAGGAGAAGAACTACTCCGAGGAGACCTCCAAGCTCATCGACAGCGAGGTCCACGAGATCGTGGATCGCGCCCGCCGGCGGGCCCACGAGCTCCTGACCCAGTACCGGGGCCTGCTGGACGCGGTCGTCGAGCGGCTGATCGCCCAGGAGACCCTGAGCTCGGACGAGTTCAACAACCTGGTCGACGGGTTCCTTGGCGGCAAGCCGATCGCGGCATCCACGCCGGACAGCGGCACCGGCTCCACGCCGCCGAGCGGCCTGCCGGCGGGCACGCCGGAGCCGAAGCGCCGGCCCGACGAGGGCACCGGCCGGGGACCAGCCCCCGCTCCGACGCCCGCGTAGCGCATCGACGCCGCCACGGGCGCCGATACACAGTCGCAACACAGCAAACGAGCGTGGTCATAACGGTCGGCACGGCGGATGCTTAACCGGAGTGCGTGAGCACCATCTACGGCATCCGCGAGACGGTCGAGCGTGATGAGCGTCTCCGCACAGCACTGCTGGCGGCGTTCACCCTCGTCCTGGCGGTCGCCTTCATGGTGCTCCTCGTCTCCGACCAGGTGCAGGCCGCCGCTTTCTAGCGCCCGCCCTAGCCTCGGTCCGTGCGGCTTTTCATCGCGGTCCCACTCCCAACCGAGATCACGGACCGCGCAGCCGCGTGCCTGCCACCGGCCCTTCCGGCGCTCAGACCGGTCCGTCCCGAGCTGATGCACGTCACGCTCGCCTTTCTGGGCTGGGTGCCTGATGACCGCCTTGGCCCGCTGACGGATGCCACGCTCGCGGCCGTAGGCGGGATCGCGCCCTTCGACCTCTCCTTCGACCATGCCGGCCGGTTCCCACCGACCGGTCGTCCGCGGGCCCTCTGGCTCGGGGTCGGGGAAGGCGCGAAGGAGCTGGCCCACCTGGCCGCGTCCATCTCCCGGGAGGTCGCGGCGCGGTCGTTCGTGCTGGAAGACCGGCCATTCGCACCCCACCTGACCCTAGCGCGCGTCCGCGCCGAGGCGAGCGGCCCGGAGTCGCGGACCATCGCGGCGGCCATCGGCGCGCTGCGCGTATCGGACCTCCGGACGCGGGTGGACCGGGTCGCCGTGGTCGAGAGCCAGCTGTCGCCGACAGGCCCGCGCTACACGACCCGCGCCGAGGCGACCCTTTCCTAGCGGCGGGTCTCGGACGGCACGTGCAGGATCGGGGAGGAGGTCTTCGCGGATACCGCGGCCGAGAGGTCGGTCTTGGAGATGCGCTCTTCGAGCCGTTCCGCGTACGCCGCCTCTGGCGCGATGGCCTTCCGCGCCGCCCTGACCTCCCCGACGAACGGACCGATGAGCAGGGCCGACATCACCAGCGCGACGCCCGCGCCTGCGACCAGGCGAAGCTCCGCGCCGAACCGTGCCGGCACGAACCCTTCGATGATCCCGGGCACGCCGGTCAGGACCAGTACCGTCATCCCGAGGACGTAGACCGCGGCGGCGGCGGTGTACGCGATGAAGCCGGCTTCGAGCCGCGTGCGCGGCAGGCGCGGCTGCGCGACAAGGTCAACGAACACGAACCGGAGTGCCTTGTGCCGCAGTGCGTTCACGTTCGTCAGGTCCGACAGCACGTAGTAGCCGTCGAACTCGAGCAGCGGCGACAGGTTGAACACGACGCTGATCACGTTGGCCACCGCGAGCCACACCGCCAGGTCCTGCACGCGTCCGGTCGTGGTCGCCGCGACGATCCCGAGGAGCCCGGCCACGGCGAAGTTGAACAGCGGTCCCGCTGCGTTCACGATCGCGCGGCGTGTCCGCCCGATGAACCACGCGTCGGACGTGTCCACCCAGATGACGGGCGTGAACATCATGAGCCCGACGCCTGCTCGGCCGACGCGGCGGCCCTCCGCTTTCGTCGCGATCGCGTGCGCCGCCTCATGGCCGAGGCCCGCGAGTGCCAGGCCGCCGAAGGCGACGAGGAGCCCGCCGATCCCGAAGTCGGTGGATGAGGACTGGCGGAACGTCCGCGCGAGCGCGATCAGGCCGACGACGCCGACGGCCAGTGCTGCGATCGTCCCACCGCGGCTGAACACGGGCCGCAGGACCCGATGGAGGACCGTCGCGAGCCGGTCGGCGTCCTTGAGCTCGATCCTCGGCGCGAGGAGCAGATCGAGGAGCCGCATGACCCGGGCGTCCGGCTCGTCGCCGGCGATGCGCGGCGTCGTCACGAGTCCAGCGGCCTGCAGCGTCGCCACCGTCGCGAACACGGTGGCGGGGTCGTCGAGGCCGGTGCGCTCCGCGTGCCGCATGGCCAGATCGCGGAGGCTGCGGTCGCCGTCGAGATCCTCGTAGATCGCGACGCCTTGCTTCGAGAGGCGCAGGTAGGTGCCGGTCTTGGGCTCGTGGAGGATGACGTTGTTCTGATCGTCTGGTGCCGGCAGGATCCGGACCGCGGCGACGCGGCGGGGCGAGTGGTTCGCCTGCATCGTCGACTCGAGCCGCGCAACGACCTGCCGGTACTTCTTCACGACGCCGCGCACGTCGTCGCCGGCCACGCGGAACGCGCGTACCGGTGTCGCGGCACGTGCGGTCGCGCTGCGCGCGGAGCCGGTCAGCACGGAGACCTCGCCGAGGAACGTACCGGAGCCGACACGCGCCACGGTGCGCTCGGACCCCTCGCGCTGCTGGATCACGTCGACCTCGCCGGTGCGCAACAGGTACGCGTCGTCACCGCGTTCGCCTTCTTTCAGGATCACGTCGCCAGCCGAGAAGCGCACCGAGGTGAGGTGCGCCGCGAGGTCTGCGATCGCCTCCGACGGGAGGTCCGCGAACGGGCTGTCGCGCCGCAGGAAGTTCGTCGCGGCGCGCAGATCCGCGAACGCTTGCAGCTCGGCCGCGAATCCCGGCTCCGCTCCGACCACCGCCAGCAGCGCGTCCTTCGGGATCCGGATGCCGCCGCATGCCGCGGTCGCGACCACGCTCGCGTTGCGCGGCTGGTCGAGAACCGCCGCCATCTCGCCAACGAGCAGGGGCGCGGCCATGGTCGCGAGCGTCCGGTGACGGTCGCCGGTCATGACGCGAACGCGGCCCGTCGCAAGGACGACGATGTCGCCCGGCGGGTCGCCCTCACGAAGGAGCGTCTCGCCTGGGGAGAAGGCAGCGGTCGAGCCAGATGCGGCGAGGCGCTGCCGGGCCGCTTCCGGCAAGCTCAGGAACGGTCCGAAATCCAGCGTCCCCACCGCGCGCGAGCGTAGCCGAGGCTTTCGCCCTCGAATTCCGGGCGCGATACCAGGTATTCGTGCCCGCGGCGAGCCTCTCGCTGCTGCCGGTCAGCGCAGGCGCGCTGCTCGCTTCGGGGTCGTGAGGACCAGCCGCTCGCGCGGGCGGCGCCACGCCGGCGGCGCGACCGGTCCGCGCTTGCGGAAGTTGTCGTAGGCGTAGGTGTCGCACAGCACCTCGGCCGATGTGCCCCAGCCGTGCGTGAGGTACAGCCACCAGTGGCAGAACTCGTGGAGGTAGAGGAACCGGATGACCTCGCGCCGGTTCCGGAACGGAGTGAGCGGCACGCCACGGTGCCCGAGGTCGACGAGCTCGCGGAACGGCCGGAACGGCGCGGGTACCTGGATGAGGATCTCGGGCGTGTCCCAGAAGGTGAACGCGACCAGGTGCGGCCGCGTGCGCCAGCGCAGCTCCTTGACCGTGACCGTGTAGCCCGTCGCGTGCGGAAGGCCGCGCAGGATCTCGCGGATCTTCGCCGGCGGGTAGTCCGCGAGCGTCGAACGCACCGCCATCGGCCCCTGCGGGCGCCCGGGACCCGCGGTGATGCTCCTCATGGCCATCGGACCAGCGTAGGAAGCAAGCGGCCTGCCCATCTGTGCGACTTGCAGTACGGCGCTGGCTTGCCTGGCGGCGGCGGGCCGCGCTAGCATTGGGGCAACGTCGTTCGAGCGGGAACGAGTAGCCGGCCAAAGGCGTGTAGCGAACCGGGACAGGTGTAAGCCGGGACGCGCGGACGCCGGCGAATGGATCCCGCGAGACGCCGCGGAGAACTCGGAGCCTTCAGCGTGATGAAGGGACCGAAAGTAGCTGCGGCCGGTGGCCCGCCGTTATCGCCGGGCGCTGCGTGTTCGCGCAGGCTGAGGGCCGGATCCGGCGTCCGGATACGGCCAAGATCGGGTGGCACCACGACCCTCGTCCCGAGATGGGAGCGAGGGTCTTTGTTTTTCCGACAATGACCGGAAAGGACGAGCGATGGCGAGCGCGGTCGCGAGCGTGATCCGGCTGGAGCCGGTCGTGCGCGAGCGCATGGCCGACCTCGAGACCCCGGTGTCCGCCTTCGCGAAGCTCCGTCGCCTCGGTGGCGCGTTCCTCCTGGAGAGCGCCGAGGGCGGCGAGCGGATGGGTCGCTTCTCGTTCATCGGCGTCGCGCCGCGAGAGACCATCGTGTCGCGGGACGGCGACCCGCTGCAGGCGCTTCGCGGCGCGATGGCTCGCTACACGCGGGTCGGCGGTGCCGGCCTGCCGCGGTTCTCGGGCGGTGCGGTCGGGTACGTCGGGTACGAGGCTGCGCGCCACTTCGAGCGGCTCCCGCTCGCGCCGCGCGATCCCCACGAGCTGCCCGACGCCGTCTTCGGCATCTACGACACCGTGGTCGCGTTCGACCACCTTCGCCACACGATGCTCGTCATCGCGCACGCAGCCGATGGCGATCGCGCCGGGGCGGAGCGCCGCATCGCGGAGATCGACGCCCTGCTCGATGGCCCGCTCGTCCTGGCCGCGCCAGAGCGCGTCGAGCGGACGATGCGCTCGAACATGACGCCTGCCGCGTACGAGGGGCTCGTGCGACGTGCCCGCGATCTCATCGCGGAGGGCGACTGCATCCAGATCGTGCTCGCGCAGCGCTTCGACATCCGGCCCGCGCCGGAGCCGCTCGCGCTCTACCGCGCGCTCCGACACGTGAACCCGTCGCCATACATGTTCCTGCTCGAGACGCCGGGCGCCACGCTCGTGGGCGCGTCGCCCGAGCCGTTCGTGCGCGTCGAAGGTGCCGCGGGCGAGCGCACGCTGGTCATGCATCCCATCGCGGGTACGCGGCCGCGTGGCGTGGATGCCGCAGCCGACGCCGCGAACGAAGCCGAGCTCCGCGCGTCGGAGAAGGAGCGCGCAGAGCACGTGATGCTCGTGGACCTCGGGCGGAATGACGTCGGTCGCGTGTCAAAGCCGGGCACCGTGCGCGTGCCAGAGCTCATGCGCGTCGACCGGTTCTCGCACGTCATGCACCTCACGTCGGTCGTCGAGGGGGCGCTCCGGGAGGACATCGATGCGCTCGACGCGTTCCGCGCGTGCTTCCCTGCGGGCACCGTCTCGGGCGCCCCGAAGATCCGGGCCATGCAACGGATCGCCGAGCTCGAGACCGACCGTCGCGGCACGTACGCCGGCGCGGTGGGTTACCTCGGTTTCGATGGGACGCTCGACACGTGCATCGCGATCCGGACCGCGCTCATCGCCGACGGCGTGTGCCGCGTGCAGGCCGGCGCGGGCATCGTCGCGGATTCCGACCCCGCGGCCGAAGAGGCCGAGACGCGCGCGAAGGCGGGCGCCATCCTCCGGGCCGTCGAGCTCGTGGACGGGAAGCCGGTGCGTCCGTGACGCGCGTGCTGCTCGTCGATAACTACGACTCGTTCACCTGGAACCTCGCGCAGGCGCTGAGCGCCCTCGGCGCCGAGGTGGCGGTGCTTCGCGCCGACGACGATGGCCTGGACGCGGCGCTGGACGCACGTCCGGATCGGGTCGTGATCTCGCCAGGCCCGGGGCGTCCTGAGGTCGCCGGCCGCTCGGCCGAGCTTGTGCGGACCGCGCCGGAGCGGGGGATCCCGACCTTCGGCGTGTGCCTCGGCCTGCAGTGCGCCGCCGTCGCGTTCGGCGCCGCGGTCGTCCGCGCGCCGGAGCCTCGCCACGGCAAGACGTCCCCGGTCCGCCACGATGGCAGGGGCGTGTTCGCGGGCATCCCGGATCCGACCGTCGCCACGCGCTATCACTCGCTGATGGTCGATCCGGCGACGCTTCCAGTGGACCTCATCGTGAGCGCGCGCAGCGACGACGGGGTCGTCATGGCTCTGCGTCACCTCAGGCTGCCGCTCGAAGCCGTGCAGTTCCATCCCGAGTCCGTGCTGTCCGCCGACGGTGTCGCGATGCTTCGTAACTTCGTCGAGGGCACGACCTGGGAGCCATCAGCGGACAGCGCCGCAGGCGGTGGTGAGTAATGGATGTCAAGGAGGCCCTCGGCACCGTCGCGTCCGGTCGCACGCTGACGCGCGCGGAAGCGGAGGGCGCGATGGGGTCGGTGATGGCGGGCGAGGCGACGGCGGCGCAGCTCGGCGCGCTCCTCGCGGCGCTCGCGGTGCGCGGCGAGACCGTGGACGAGATCGCGGGCTTCGCCGCCGGCATGCGCGCGGCAGCGGTCCCGGTGCACGTCGCGGACGGAGCGATCGACACCTGCGGGACCGGTGGCGACCGCTCGCACAGCTTCAACATCTCGACCATCGCGGCCATCGTCGCCGCGGCTGCGGGCGCGCGCGTCGCCAAGCACGGCAACCGCGCGGCGTCGAGCGCGTGCGGGAGCGCCGACGTGCTCGAAGCGCTCGGCGTGAAGATCGAGCTGGGACCCGAGGCCGTCGCGACGTGCATCGCGGAGGTCGGCGTTGGCTTCATGTTCGCGCCACGGTTCCACCCGGCGATGCGTCACGCCGGACCGGTCCGGCGTGAGATCGGGATCCGTACGATCTTCAACGTCCTCGGGCCGCTCGCGAATCCGGCGGGGGTGAAGCGCCAGCTGCTCGGCGTGCCGTCCCCGGCACTGGCGGAGCGGATGATCGCGGTCCTGCGTGAGCTCGGCGCCGAGCACGCGCTCGTCGTGCACAGCGCTGACGGCCTCGATGAGATCAGTCCGAGCGGCAGGACGCTCACCTGGGAGCTTCGCGACGGCGCGATCCGCGCCGGCGAGCTAGAGCCCGAGGATGCCGGCCTGGCGCGCGCTCCAATGGATTCCGTGCGCGGCGGCGACCCGGCGGCGAACGCCGTCATCGCCCGGACCGTGCTTGCCGGAGGAGCAGCCGATGGACCACGCACGGCGGTCCTCTTGAACGCGGGCGCCGCCTGCTACATCGCGGGCCTCGCTGACGACATGCGGGGCGGCGTCCGGCTCGCGGCGACGGCGATCGACGACGGCAGCGCGGCCGCGACGCTGGCACGCTGGATCACACGCACGGAGGCATTGTCATGAGCGACTTCCTCGAGACGCTCATCGCGGAGCGCAGGGCCGACGCCGAAGCGGCGCGCCGGGTGAGCCCCGCAGCGGCGCCGTCGGTGTCGGGGCGCCCGTCGTTCGCCGAGGCGATCCGGGCCAAGCGCGCGACGGGCTGCATCGCGGTCATCGCCGAGGTCAAGCGACGGTCGCCCGCCCTTGGCGATCTGGCGACGGATGCCGATGTGGTGACGCTCGCCTGCGGGTACGCGGAGGCAGGCGCGGCGGCCATTTCTGTGATCACCGAGCCGCGGCACTGGGGCGGATCGGTCGCGGACCTCGCGGCCGTCGCCGCGGCCGTGCGCATCCCGGTCCTCTACAAGGACATCGTGGTCGACGAGCACCAGCTCGCGGAGGCACAGGCCGCCGGTGCGTCGGCGGTCCTGCTCATCGCCGAAGCACTCGACGACGCGACGCTCTCGTCGTTCGTCGAGCGCATTGCGGCGCTGGGGATGACCGCGCTCGTCGAGGCGCACGAGCATCGCGCCTTCGCGCGGGCGGTCGCGTCGGGCGCGGCGGTCGTCGGGGTGAACGCACGCAACCTGCGCGCCCCCGCGGAGCTGGACACCGAGCGCATCGAGGCGCTCCATCAGCTCACCCGGCCGGACCAGCTGCTCGTCGCGGAGTCGGGGATCGCGACGCCGGCAGACATCGAGGCGCTGCCGGGGCGCGTCGACGCGGTCCTGGTCGGCACCGCGCTCATGCGCGCGGCAGATCCGGGCGCGCTCGTGCGAGCGCTCGCGGCGGTGCGGCGATGAGCGCCGGAAGATTCGGCGAGTTCGGCGGGCAATACATCCCCGAGACGCTCATGCCGGCGGTCGCGGAGCTCGAGACGGCGTACATCGCCGCGCGCGCCGATCCCGCGTTCGAGGGCGAGCTCGCCTCGCTGCTGCGTGACTGGGTCGGCCGGCCGACGCCCCTTACCGACGCCAAACGCCTCGCGGAGGCCGTCGGCCTCCGGCGAGTCCTGTTGAAGCGTGAGGACCTCGCACACACCGGGGCGCACAAGATCAATAGTGCTGTCGGCCAGGCGCTGCTCGCCAAACGGATGGGGAAGCATCGTGTCGTCGCCGAGACCGGTGCGGGCCAGCACGGGGTCGCATCGGCGGCGGCGTGCGCGCTCCTCGGCCTCGAGTGCATCGTCTACATGGGCACCGAGGACATGCGCCGCCAGGCGCCGAACGTCTTCCGGATGAAGCTGCTCGGCGCGGAGGTCCGCGGCGTCGAGAGCGGGACGAAGACCCTGAAGGACGCGGTGAACGAGGCGATCCGCGACTGGGTGACCAACGTCCGCTCGACGTATTACCTGCTCGGCTCGGCGATCGGGCCCCATCCGTACCCGACGATGGTGCGGGACTTCCAGTCGGTCATCGGCCGTGAGGCGCGCGCGCAGTCGCTGGCGCTCCTTGGGAAGCTGCCGGATGTCGTCGTTGCCTGCGTCGGCGGCGGATCGAATGCGATCGGCATGTTCGCGGCATTCATACCCGACGCGGCCACGCTCCTCCGCGGCGTCGAGGCCGGCGGGAAGGGGATCGCGACCGGCGAGCACGCGGCGTCCATCGTCGGCGGGTCCGTCGGCGTCCTGCACGGGACGCGGACGATGATCCTGCAGACGGAGGACGGTCAGATCCGTGGGACCCATTCGATCTCGGCGGGCCTCGACTACCCGGGCGTGGGGCCGGAGCATGCCGAGCTCGCACAGAGCGGCCGTGCCGAGTATGTCGCCCGCACCGACGCCGAAGCGCTCGACGGGTTCACCCTGCTCTCGCGCACCGAGGGGATCATCCCGGCGCTCGAACCGGCGCACGCCATCGCCGACCTTGCGCACATCCGCGAGGCCCACGGCGCGGCGCACGATGTCGTCGTCTGCCTGTCGGGCCGTGGTGACAAGGACCTCGAGACCGTGATGGCGGCGATCGCGGGTCCCGCCGCGAGCATCAGGTGACCATCGTCGCGACGAATGGCACTGAGCGCATCGCGAAGGCCTTCGCGCGGGCGAAGGCCGAGCGGCGCCTCGCGGTGATCATCTACTTGACCGTCGGCTATCCCGATCGCGCATCGACCGCCCCGCTCCTGCGTGCCGCGATCGAGGGCGGCGCCGATCTCATCGAGCTGGGCGTGCCGTTCAGTGATCCGCTCGCCGACGGCGCCACGGTGCAGCGCGCCAACGAGATCGCCCTCGCGAACGGGGTGACGCTGGCCGATTGCGTTGCCGCCGGCCACGACCTGGTCGCCTCGACCAACGTGCCGGTCCTGCTCATGGGGTACACCAACCCCTTCGAGCGCTACGGCTACGCGCGCTTCGCGCGTGACGGCGCGGCGGCCGCTCTGGCAGGCGTGATCATCCCCGACCTGCCCGCCGAAGAGACCGCGGTATTCGACGCCGAGCTCGGACCGTCGGGGATGGCGCGCATCGACCTCTACGCGCCGACGACGCCTGACGCGCGCCTCGCCCGACTCGTGCCCGCAGCGCGCGGCTTCGTCTACTGCGTCTCGCTCACCGGCGTCACGGGCGCGCGACACGCCCTGGGCAGCGACGTCGAGGCCTTCGTGAAGCGCGTCCGCGCGCACACTGCGCTGCCCATCGCTCTCGGGTTCGGCATCAGCGAGGCCTCGCATGTGGCGGCCCTGCGTGGTGTAGTGGACGGTGTGGTGATCGGAAGCGCGGCCATCGACGCCGTCGGCAACGCGAAAGGCGACCGCGCTGAGGCGCTTCGCGCATTCGTCCGCGGGCTCGCGGACGCGGGGCGCTCGTGATGGCCACGCGCGGTATCCGCGGCGCGACGACCGTCGAGCGCAATGACCGCGACGAGATCCTCGCGGCCACGACCGAGCTGCTCAACCTGGTCGTCCAGCTCAACGGCCTGCGCCCCGAGGACATCGCGTACGTGTGGTTCACCGTCACGCCCGATCTCGACGCGGAGTTCCCCGCGTTCGCGGCGCGCGAGCTCGGATGGACCGAGGTCCCACTCATGTGCGGCCGTGAGATCCCGGTGCCCGGGGCGCTCCCGTTCTGCATCCGGGCGCTGATCAGCTGGAACACCTCCAAGAGCCAGCGCGACGTGCGGCACGTATTCCTCCACCTCGCCAGGGAGCTGCGGCCGGCCTGGGCGGTGGAGACCTGATGCTCATCGTCATGAAGACCGATGCGACGCGCGCGGAGATCGACGCGGTCGTCGAACGCATCACCGAGCTCGGGCTGTCGGCGATCCCGCTGCCAGGTGCTGAGCGCACGGCGATCGGCACGTTCGGCGTCGCCGCGCGCGAGTACGCCGATCAGCTCGAGTCGCTGCCCGGCGTCGCGGAGATCGTGCTCGTGAGCCGGCCGTTCAAGCTGAGCTCCCGGGAGGTCAAGCCGACCGACACCACGGTCCACATCGGCGGCGTGCCCATCGGCAACGGCCAGCCACTCGCCGTGTTGGCCGGGCCGTGCTCCGTCGAGACGCGCGAGCAGACCATCGCCACGGCGCGCGCGGTCAAGGCTGCGGGTGCGGTCCTGTTCCGGGGCGGCGCGTACAAGCCAAGCACCTCGCCGTACAGCTTCCGCGGGCTCGGTCCGTCCGGCCTCGAGCTGCTGAGCGAGGCGCGCGCCGCGACCGGTCTGCCGATCGTCACCGAGGTCCTGACCCCGGCTGACGTCGAGCTCGTGGCGTCGCACGCCGACTGCCTGCAGATCGGCGCGCGCAACATGCAGAACTTCTCGCTGCTCGACGCGTGCGGCGAGCAGTCCAAGCCGGTGATGCTGAAGCGCGGGATGTCGGCGACGGTCGAAGAATGGCTCCTCTCCGCCGAGTACATCCTCGCGAAGGGGAACCCGAACGTGATCCTCTGCGAACGCGGGATCCGCACCTTCGAGAAGTACACGCGGAACACCTTTGACATCAACGCGATCCCGCTCCTCAAGAAGCTGACGCACCTTCCGGTCCTCGCCGACCCATCGCATGGGACGGGGAAGTGGTATCTCGTGACGCCGGTCGCGCTCGCGGCGGTGGCCGCCGGCGCCGACGGGCTGCTCATCGAGGTCCATCCGACGCCGGATCACGCGCTGAAGGACGGGTTCCAGTCCCTCACGTTCGAGAACTTCGACAAGCTCATGGCGATGCTGCCGGCCGTCGCCTCGGCGGTCGGGCGGCCGGTCGCCGCGGCGGCCTGATGCGCATCGGGATCGCGGGCTGCGGGCTCATCGGTGGCTCCCTCGCGCTCGCGCTGCGCGGCGCGCACGACGTCCGCGCATACGACCCCGCCGGCACCGGCGACATCCTGTCCGTCGCCTGTCTCGAGGATCTGTTCCCTGCGGATGTCGTGGTCGTGGCGACGCCGCTCGCACGCGTCGTTCCGACGCTGGCGGCGCTTGCCAGCAGCTCGAATGGAACGTTGCTCTTGGACGTCGGGAGCCTCAAGCGGGACGTCGCCGCGTTCGCCCAGATCGCGCCGGAAACGAGCCGGATCGTCGGCGGGCACCCGATGGCGGGGACGACCGAGCACGGCTTCGCCGCGGCACGGGCCGATCTGTTCAGGGACCGCCCGTTCTTCCTCGTACCCACGGCCCGGTCCGACGAGCCCGCGATGGCCAGGGCCGGCGATCTCGCGCGCGCCGCGGGCGCTGTGCCGACCGTCGTATCGGCTGCCGAGCACGACCGGATCGTCGCCACCCTCTCCGGCCTGCCGCTCGCGGTCGCGCTCGCGCTCGCGCGCACCGGCGCGGAGCTCAGCGACCTCGCGGGGCCGGGGTACCGGGACGCCACGCGGCTGGCCTCGTCGCCGCCGGAGCTCGCGATCGCGTTGCTGTGCGGGAACGCCGCCGAGGTGCGCAAGGCCATCGCGAGATTCCGCGCCGCGCTCGACGACGTCGAGCGCGAGATCCCTTAGCGCAGCTCCGCCACCAGCCAGCCCTCGCGCACCAGGCGCGCGGCGACCCCGGGGAGATCCGGCTCGGTGCCGATCTGCTTCCAGTCCTCCTCGCCGTCCGGCACCCCGGGATTCGTCTGCTCGAGGATGGTGCCGTCCCGGAGGTACAGGCGCGTCAGCAGGTACGCCGTTCCCGGTCCGACGGTCTTCGTCATCTCGGCGCGAAGGACAGCGGGCGCGCGGGTCAGCGGCCGAGCTCCTTCAGCATGGCGTAGAAGTCGGGGAAGGTCTTCGACACGCTCTCGCTGCCCTCGATCGCGACGCCTGGGACCTCGAGGCCGAGGATCGAGAAGGCCATGGCGATGCGGTGATCGCCCATCGCGTCCACGATGCCTCCCCGCAGCGGCACCGGCTCGATGCGGATGGAGTCGGCGAACGCCGTGGCCTTTCCGCCGAGCGCGTTGATCGCCGCGACGACGGCCGAGATGCGATCGCTCTCCTGCAGCCGGGTGTGCGCGATGCCACCGAGCTCGGTCGGGGTCGCAGCCTGGGTCGCGACCACCGCGAGGCTCGGGAACACATCCGAGCAATCGCGCACGTTCGCGACGATCCCCTGGAGTCCGCCGACCCGGCTGACGGTCACCTGACCGCGGGCGCGCGAGACCGTGCAGCCCATCTCCTCCAGGAGGTGGAAGAACCGGACGTCCCCCTGGCCGCCAGGCGTCTCGTGCGCGTCGACGTTCTCGACCGTGACGGATCCGCGGCAGATCGCCGCGGCCGCCGCGGGGTACGACGCCGCGGTCGCATCACCGGGGATCGTCATCGTCCGCGCCCTCACCTTCCGGTGCGGCACGCGGATGCGATCGAACGTCGTCGCGTCGACCGCCACGCCGCGCTTCGCGAGCGCACCGATCGTCAGATCGACGAACGGCGCCGAGACGAGCCCGCCCGTGATCTCGAGGTCAAGGCCCTCCGGCATCCGCGGGGCGACCAACAGGAGGGCCGACGCGAACTGGCTCGACTGGTTGCCGGGCACCGACGCCCGTCCGCCGCGCAACGGCCCCTTCAAAGTGAGCGGCATGGTGTCGCTGTCGACGCTGGCGCCGAGATCGCGGAGCGCCGCGACGAGTGGCGCGAGCGGTCGCTCGCGCAAGCGGTCCGAGCCGTCGAACCGCGTCTCGCCGTCGGCGAGCGCCGCCAGCGCGAGTGCGAAGCGACCGACAGTGCCGGCTTCAGCGGCGTTCACCGGGGCGGTGGCGTGGGGGAGCGGGCCAGCACTTCCGTGCACGGTGACCTGGAACGTCTGATCCCAGTCCACGCGGTATCCGAGAGAGGCGAGGGCCTGGCGCATCGCACGCACGTCATCACCCGGATCGAGCGGCCCGAGCTCCAGCCGGGAGCGACCCTCGGCGATGGCGGAGAGGACGAGCTCGCGGTTCGTGATGCTCTTGGAGGCAGGCACGCGCACGCCGACCTCGCGGATCGGATGACGGAACGGGATGATCGGGCGTGGCGTCATGGGACAAGCGATTATGGGCACGGATCGGATGACGGTGCGCGGCGTGCTTCCCGCGGTCCTTCTCGCGGTCGTCGCCGCTGCGTGCGGAACGGCCACCGAGGCACTCGCGCCTGGCGCGAGCGCATCGGTGAACGCTTCGCGGTCACC
>JBBRQB010000020.1:0-40587 GCA_038227105.1 Candidatus Limnocylindria bacterium
CGGCTCGATGACGATGGGGAACGCCGACACGCCCGCCAGATCCGCGAAGAGCAGCGACTTGCCCTCCATCACGGGGAGCGCCGCGAGCGGCCCGACGTTCCCGAGGCCAAGCACCGCGGTGCCGTCCGAGATGATGATGATCGCGTTGGCGCGCTGGGTGAGCGCCCAGGAACGCTCCGGATCGGCGGCGATCGCGCGACAGACGCGCGCGACACCCGGGGTGTACACGAGCGAGAGATCGTCGCGATTCCGCACCTGGACGCGACCGGTCATCGCGACCTTGCCGCCGAGGTGCATGAGGAACGTACGGTCGGATACCGAACGGACGACGACGCCCTTCACGTTCTTGAGGTCCTGGGTCAGCTGCTCACCAGTCGCCTCGTCGGGGACGTCGACGGTGACGTCGCGCACGTGCTTGCGGTCGGTCGCCTCGACGAGGTCGATGGCGCCGAGGCTGGCGCCACGCTCCGCGATGGTCCGGGCGACGTTCGCGAACATGCCGGGCAGGTTGTCGATCTCGAGCCGGATGACGAGACGGTACGCGGGGGTGAGGACGGCGTGCCTATCGGTCATGCGTTCGAGGATAGATGCGGATCGAGGTTGCTGCCGCGCGGGGATCGTGTCACAAGCCGAGGTACGCGCTCCGCACGTTCGGGTCGCTCGCCATCTCACCAGACGACTTCGACAGCACCACCCGGCCGTTCTCGATGACGCTCGCGGTCTCCGCGACCTCGAGCGCGCGATGAACGTTCTGCTCAACGAGCAGGACCGTGACGCCGCGGGATGCGATATCGGACACCACGCGGAACACCTCGTCGACGAGGATCGGCGCGAGGCCGAGCGAGGGCTCGTCGAGCATGAGGACCTGGGGCTTGCCCATGAGGCCGCGACCGATCGCGGCCATCTGCTGCTCGCCGCCGGAGAGCGTTCCAGCGAGCTGGCCGCGGCGTTCGGCGAGGCGCGGGAACAGGAGATAGATCTGCGCGAGCGTCGCCGCGCGCTCGGGTCGGGCCCGCGTGCTGTACGCGCCGAGCAGCAGGTTGTCCTCCACGCTCATGTTCGGCCAGAGGTGGCGACCCTCGGGCACCTGGATGACCCCGAGCTCCACGATGCGATGCGGCGACAGGCCGCTGATCCGCTCGCCATGGAGGAGCACCTCGCCCTCGAGCGCCGGCAGGAGGCCCGACACGACGCGCAGCGAGGTCGTCTTCCCCGCCCCGTTGCTGCCGAGCAGGGTCGCGACCTTGCCCTCATCGACGCTGAAGCTGACGTCCCAGAGCGCCTGGACGTCACCGTACCCCGCGGCGATATTGCGGACCTCGAGCACGGCGGTCATGAGGCCACCGCCCGTTCTCCGAGATAGGCCTTGATCACCGCCGGGTCCTGGGCGATCTGGGTCGGCACCCCGAGAGCGATCTTCCGCCCGAGGTCCATGACCATGATGCGGTCCGACAGCGACATGATCGCCTTCATCACGTGCTCGACCATGACGATGGTCACGCCGCCGTCGCGGATCTTCCGGATGAGGTCGATCATCCGCGCGCTCTCGGTAGGGTTCAGGCCGGCTGCGACCTCGTCGAGCAGCAGGACGTCGGGATGCGTCGCAAGGGCGCGCGCGACCTCGAGGCGCTTCCGCCGTGCGAGGGTGAGGCTCCGGCCGAGCGTCGCGCGATGCGGCGCGAGCTCCATCAGCTCGAGGATCCGATCCACCTCGGCATCGGCCGCGCGTCCGCGAAGTCCGCTCCGTCCATAGAGGACGCCGACGAGGATGTTCCTGTCGACGGGCATGTCGGTGAACGGACGGACGACCTGATGGGTGGTGGCGATGCCCATGGCGTTGATCGCGTGCGCCGGCCGGCCGCCGATCTCAGCGCCACGCAGCGTGATCGATCCCGACGTGGGCTTGTGCACGCCCGACAGCAGGCGGAACAGCGTCGTCTTGCCGGCGCCGTTCGGGCCGATCAGGCCGAAGATCTCGCCTTCCATGATCGCGACGTCGACCGCGTTCACGGCGACGAGGCCGCCGAAGCGGCGGGTCACGGCTGACGCGACGAGGAGCGGCTCTCCCGTGCTCACGGCTCACCCTCGCTCGGGCGGATCAGCTTCCGCGCGTACTTCCCCGTACGGCCCAGCAGTCCGGCGATGCCGAGGGGCTCGAACATCACGATCACCACGAGCAGCACGCCGTAGATGAGTGACGGCAGATAGGGGTTGTTCACGACGCGGGTGAGCTGATCCTGGACCGTCGAGTAGAGGACCGCGCCGAACACCGGACCCCACACGGTCCCAATACCGCCGACGACCGGCATGAGCACCACGGCGATCGACTTGTCGAAGCCGAACATCGACGCCGGGTCGAGGAACTGCTGCCGGATGGCGTACAACCCGCCGGCGCTGGCGGCGAAGAACGCGGACACCGCGAGCGCCAGGACCTGGAGCCGGGCCGTCGGGACGCCCACGGTCTCGGCGGCGTCGCGGTCCATGTTGAGCGCGAACAGTCCGAGCCCGAAGCGACCGGCCCGTATCCACATCGTGACGAACATCACCAGGACGAACACGATGATCGTCGCGTAATGGACGGTGATCGGGTCGACATTCGGCATCGACGGGCCACCGAGCGAGATCCCCGTCACGCCCTTGGTCAGCGTGATGCCGAAGATGTCGTCGAAGTTCGTCGCGAGCAGACGCGTCGCCTCGCCGATCCCGATGGTCGCGATGGCGAAGTACGGGCCGCGGAGCCGGAGCGTCGGGATACCGACAAGGACGGCGTAGCCCGCGGCGATGACACCGCCGAGCGGCAGCGCGATGAGCGGGTTCATCCTTGCCTGTGACCAGAGGATCCCCGTGACGTACGCGCCCATACCGAGGAACGCGGCGTGGCCGAAGGACGTTTGGCCGGCGTATCCGCCGATGATGTTCCAGGACGACGCGAAGATCGCGTACCAGAGCAGGAAGAACGTGATCCGTTGCAGGTTGAACGAGCGCTCGTCGAGCACCGGGATGAGCGCGAGGGCGATCGCGATCGTGAGGACCAGGACGACCTGGCCGATGACGAGAGCCCGTTTGGAGAAGCGGCCGCTGAGCGCGCTCATGAGATCCGCCTTCGCTTGATGACGGCGGCGAGACCGCCGGGCATCACGACGAGCACGACGACGAGCAGGACGAAGGACACGAGGTTCTCGAGCTGCGGCTTCGACACCGTGACCGTGAGATTCTCGGCAGCCGCGAGGACGAACGAGGCGGCCGCGACGCCGGGGATCGACTCGAGGCCGCCGAGCACGACGATCGTGAAGCTCTTGAGCTGCAGGATGCCGTACGGATTGGTGGGATCGAACGGGAACACGAGCGTGAGGAGGGCGCCGGCGGCCCCAGCGAGCGCCGTGCCCAAGCCGAACGCGATCATCGACACGCGGTTGACGTCGATGCCGGCGAGACGGCAGGCATCCCGATCCTGAGCGAGCGCCCGGATCGCCCGGCCGAGGTACGTGCGGCGCATGAAGAGCTCCAGCGCCACGAGGATCACCGCGCCGGAGATGAACACGAGCAGCCGGTTCCACGCGATCGTCACGTCGCCGAGATGGATGACCTCCTTGATGTACGCCGGGCGGACCGACCGGACATCGCCGCCGAGGAAGAAGCTTGCACCAGCCTGCATGACCAGCAGGATCCCGAACAGGAGCAGCAGGGAGATCACTGGCTTCTCGTTGGTGACGCGGCGGACGAAGGCCGTCTCGATGAACGCGCCGATGAGGAAGAACACCGGCGCAACGACGATGACGCAAAGGAGCGGGTCGAGTCCGAATGTCTGCCAGATGAAGAATGTCAGGAACGATCCGAGCATCATCGAGCCCGCGTTGGCGAGGTTGATGATCTTCATGACGCCGTAGATGAGCGCGAGCCCGTACGACATCGTGGCGTAGAGGCCCGCCACCATGAAGGCGCTGATGAGCGCCTCGAGGAGCCTCATGACCGCTGTTCCACCCGTCGCTCTCCCACTCGCCGCGATTGTGTAGCAGAACCTCGGCTCAAACACGGACGAGGCCCGGTCTCCCGGGCCCCGTCCCGTGTCGAGGATCGTCTGGTGCGGTGCGCTACTTCTTCGGCAGGGGCATGGTCGCGGGACCGGTCACGAGGTCCTTGGGCCAAATGAGGATCCGCCCGCCGTTCGGCGTGTTCTGGGTCATCACGTAGTCGTTGTTCGCCTGGCCCGTCGGGCCGAACTTGATGGTCCCGCCCGGGAAGAGCGAGCCGTCCCAGCTCGTGCTGAACAGGATGTCGCGGATCTTCTGCTTGTCGATGGTCTGGCCCTTCTGGATCGCGCCGGTGAGGATGCGCGCGCACTCCCAGGCCGAGGCCGCGTACCACTCCGGTGAATCGCCGGTCACCTTGAACGTCTCAAGCCACTTCTTGATGAGGTCACCGGGCATGAGGCTGTCGAACCACGTCGCCGCGGTGATGTAGTCGCTCGAGTCCTTGAGCGCGTCACGCGCGGCCTTCTCCGGGCCGCGCGGTCCATAGGTCTGGTAGGCGTGGTACATGCCGAGCTGCTTGTACTGCGTCTGCATCGTGATGTAGTCGGCGACGCGCGCGTCCACCATGAACGCGTCTGCGCTCGCATCCTTGACCTTGTTGAGGAGCGAGGTGTAATCCTTGCCGTTCAGGTCAAAGGTCTCGTTGAATACGAGCTTGAAGCGGTCCGGAGCGGCCTTTTCGCCGTCCTGGATGCCCTTGAGGAACTCCTTGCCGTGCGAGCTGTTCTCGTAGGCGACCGCGATCTTGAGCGGCTTCGGCAGCTTGTTCGCGTCCTGCTGGGTCTTGATTAAGTCCAGCTGGGTCGCGGCGAGCTTCTCGATCGACGCGAGCACGCCCACGGCCCACACGTTGTCCACGTAGATCGATGACGACGCGCCGCCGCCGCCGACGTACGGGATCTTGTAGCGGTTGGCGACCTTGACCTCCTGGGTCGCGATGGTCGTGTTGTAGCCACCGAGGAGCAGGTCGACGTTGTCCTGGGTGATGAACTTCTCGTAGATCTGGCCGCTCGCCGCGGCATCACCCTTGTTGTCCTCGATCTTGAGGTCGAACTTGACCTTCTTGTTGCCGACCTGGAGTCCGCCGGCGTCGTTCAGTTGCTTGAAGAAGAGCTCGTACGAGTCCTTCATGATCTTGGCGATCGACGCGTCCGCACCCGTGAGCGGCAGGGACGCCGCGAGCTTCACCGTGTCCGGGACGTTGACCGTTGCCGCGGAGCCGGAGGCTCCCGGCGCGACACCGCCGCCACCTCCGCACGCCGCGATCACGAAGGCCGCGACGAGCGCGACCGCTGAGAGCCTGCGCATGTTCATCCTCCCACCCGCTGTAGACGCGCCAAGTATGGCCCGCAGCCCGTCAGGCGCTACGGGCATTGCCCCCAGTGGACGACCGTGCCCCCGGTGATACGCCATACCGCCGAGCGAGCTCCGTCGGACCCGATGACCCATACCTCGTCGCCCTGGGCGAAGAGCGCCCGAAGCGTACAGGTGGTCCCGAGCGGGATCACGTCGAAGGCCGGCTTTGAAGCGGCCGTACCGGTGAACCGGAGCAGCGTGCCCCGGTCGCCCGCGATGTAGGTCGTGAACTCCCCAACTCGGAGCGCGGCCCGCCACGTGACGTGCGTGGGGGCGTCCGCGTCGATGCGTTTCCAGCGGCCGCCCCAGATCACGATCGCACCGTCATCACCGACGGCGATCACGTCATCGACCGCGCGCGCGGCGATCGCGCGCAGCGTTCCGGTCACGCCGGTGGCGACGGGCCGCCATCCCGCAGGTTCGAGCCGGTAGCTGACCCCGCCCGCGCCGACGGTCCAGGCCGAGGCCGGCCCGAATGCGGCGACCGCGTAGAGGTCCTCCTCGATGCCGCTCGCGTACGCACCCCATCCGGCGGCCGCCTGCCGCTGGACCGTGCCGGTGCGGCCCACGGCGATCACGCCATCGCTGAGCGGCGCCACGCCGAAGAAGTCCTCGACGACCACGCTGTCGGCGCGGATCGTCTGGTCACGGTCGTTGATCGTCACGACCCGGCCACCGCCGCCCACGGCGGTGAACACGTCGCCCCGGCAGGTGGCCGCGACCAGCGACCTCGCGATCGGATCAATGAGCTGCCAGGTGTCGAACGCGAACCTCCCGATGCCGCCGCCGTCCGAGACGACGTAGACCGCATCGTCCGCCGCGCAGCCGGACGAGAGCGGCTGCGTGAATACGAACGGCGCGGTATCCGGCGGGAGGGTCGGCGACGGCCGTACGACAGGGGCCGGCGACGATGACGGTGTCGCGGCCGGTCGCGCGCTCCGCGCGACACCAGCGGCGCCGGCGACCGCGACAGCGACGAGGACGATCGAGACAGCGATGGCGTAGGCGATGGAGCGATCGTGGCGGGGAGCGGGCGACGGATCCTGTGGCGGCTCGCCGCTCACGCCATCGCTTCGAGCCGCTTGATGCGCTCCTCGATCGGCGGGTGGGTGTCAAAAAGACGGTCGAACTGGAACGGATGGTCTTTGAGCGGGTTCGCGATGTACAAGGAGGCGGTCGCCTTGTTCGCGACCGTGAGGACGTTCCGATCAGCGGCGATCTTGCGCAACGCGCTCGCGAGACCTTCGGGGTAACGCGTCAGGAACGCGCCGGACGCGTCGGCGAGGTACTCGCGCTGGCGCGACACCGCAAGCTGGATGAGCGTGGCGATGATCGGCGTGAGGATCGCGAGCACGATGCCAACGAGCATCAGCACGCCGCCGCCGGACGAGCGATCGCGATCCCGATCTCGGCCACCCCACCACATGGAGCGAAGGAGCCAATCCGAGAGGAGCGCGACCGTGCCGACGAGGACGGTGACCAAGAGCATCACCCGGATGTCGCGGTTGCCGACGTGCGACAGCTCGTGGGCGATGACGCCCTCGAGCTCTGAGCGGTCCATGGTCTCGATGAGACCGCGGGTCACCGCGATCGACGCGTGCTTCGGGTCGCGCCCGGTCGCAAAGGCGTTGGGCGCGGGCTCCTCGATGACGTAGATCCTCGGCGTCGGGATCCCGAGGCCGAGCGCCAGGGTCTCGACGACGTCGCGAAGGACCTTCTCCTGGCCGTCGCCGAGCTCGCGGGCATGGCTCTGCGCCAGCACGAGCTTGTCGCCGGCGTAGTAGGAGAACAGCGACGAGCCTCCGGAGAAGAGGATCGCGAGCGGGATGAAGGCGACGCCCGCGCTCGGGCTGCCGCCCAGGATGTCGCCGGCCACGAAGGCTACGGCCACGACGATCGCGGTAAAGGCCACGATGAGCAGCACGGTGCGCCAGCGGTTCTGCGCCTGCGCGTCGTACATCGAGACGCGGGGAACGAAGCTCGGGCCGCCCGGCTGCGTCATGCCGCTAGTTGAACTTCACCTGCGGGACCTCGCGGTCCGCCTGGTCCGCGAGCTCGAAGTACTGCTCGGCCTTGAAGCCGAACATGCCCGCGAGGATGTTGGTGGGGAACGTCTGGAGCGCGGTGTTGTAGTCGCGGACGTTGCCGTTGTAGAAGCGGCGCGCGAACGCGATCTTGTCCTCGGTCGCGGTCAGGTTCTCGGACAGGTCCTTGAACTCCTGGACCGCCTGCAGCTGCGGATACGCCTCAGCGACGGCGAAGAGCGAGCGCAGCGCGCCGGTGAGGACGTTCTCGGCCTGGGCCATCTGCTGCGGCGAACCTGATGCGCCGGCCGCGACGGCGTTGGCTCGAGCCTGGGTGACCGCCTGGAACGTGCCTGATTCGTGCGCGGCGTAGCCCTTCACCGTCTCGACGAGGTTCGGGATCAGGTCGTGGCGCCGCTTGAGCTGGATGTCGATGTCGGACCACGCCTCTTTGACCCGCTGGCGCAGCGTGACCAGGCGGTTGTAGGTCGTGATAAGGAACAACGCGAGGATGACGACGATCGCGATGAGAACGATCGAGATGTCCATGGGGCCTCCCCTTCGCGACCTCTAATGATGCCAGACCGGACCGGCGGGTCCGGCTAGCCGGCGAGATCCTGCACGGCGGCCGCGATGTGCGCCGCATCGATGCCCGCGGCCGCGAGCAGCTCGGCCGGCTTCCCGGAGCCGGGCATCTCGCGCGGCGCGAGGTGCACGTAGTGCACGAGCAGGTCCGTATCGTGGGCGTCGGCGAGTGCCGCCAGCACCGCGTCGCCGATCCCGCCCTCCGGCCAATGGTCCTCGACCACGATGACGTTGCCGTTCGTCGTGCCGACGGCATCCTTGATTGCCGCGTAGTCGATCGGCTTGACCGAATAGAGATCGATGAGCCTGACCTTCACGCTGCCCGCCAAGGAGTCGATGGCCTTCACGGCCTCATGCACGGTGATGCCGGCGGCGATGACCGTGACCTGATCGTCGTTCCCGCCGCCGCGCACGATGCGCGAGCCACCGATCCTGAACTCGTCCAATCGATCCGTGTAGAGGATCGGGGTCTTTTCGCGCGTGGTCCGGATGTAGCTGATGCCCTTCAGGTCCGCCATGAGCGCGACGAGCCGTGCGGTCTGGTTCGCGTCGGACGGATAGAGGACGGTGCTGCCGTGGACCGCGCGCATCATCGCGAGGTCCTCGAGCGCCATCTGCGACGGACCGTCCTCGCCGATCGACACGCCGGCGTGCGACCCGGACAGGCGGATGTTCGCCTGCGAGATCGCACCCATCCGGATGAAGTCGTACGCGCGGGTGAAGAACGCGGCGAACGTCGAGGCGAATGGCACGAGGCCGAGCACCTGCATGCCGATGGCCGACGCGACCAGCTGCTGCTCTGCGATGTACATCTCGAAAAAGCGGTCGGGCGCGGTCTGCTTGAAGTCTTCGGCGTGCGTCGAGTTGCTGACCTCGGCATCAAGCACGACGACGTCGCCGCGTGCTGCGCCGAGCGACGCGAGCGCCTCGCCGTAGGCCTTGCGCGTCGCGAGCGGCTCGGTATAGACCTTGAGGTCCGGTTTCTTCGCAGCGGGCATCGCCTTCGGAGTCCAGGGATCCGGCTTCAGCGTCGGGAACGTCTTCGAAGGCACGGCACCGAGCTCCGCGAGCGCGGCTTTCGCCTGCTCGGTGTCGAGCGTCTTGCCGTGCCAGCCCTCCTTGTCCTCGAGGAACGAGACGCCCGCGCCCTTCTTCGTCTTCGCCACGATCACCGTCGGGCGGTCCGCGCTCCGCGCGCGGCCGAACGCATCGTCGATGGCCGCGAGGTCATGGCCGTCGATGACGATCGGCTCGCAGCCGAACGCCTTCACCCGCGCCGCATACGCGTCCACGTTCCACTCGAGCTCGGTGGGACCGCGCTGCCCGAGCCGGTTGATGTCGAAGATCGCCGTGAACTTCGAGAGGCCCTCGTGTCCGGCATGGTCGAGGCCCTCCCAGATCGATCCCTCCGCGAGCTCGCTGTCGCCGGTGAGGGTCCAGACGTGGAACGGCGCGTCCCATAGTCGTTTTGCGCCAAGCGCCTCGCCGACGGCGATCGGGAGGCCCTGGCCGAGGGAGCCCGTCGCCACATCGACCCAGGGAAGGACCGGCGTCGGGTGGCCCTGCAGCCGGCTCCCCAGCTTCCGGAAGGTCATCAGCTCGGCGTCGTCGATGGCGCCCGCCGCGCGAAGGAGCGCGTAGTACAGCGGCGACGCGTGGCCTTTGCTGAAGATGAGGTGATCGTTCGCGGGCTGCTCCGGCTGGGTCCAGTCGTACCGCAGGTGCCCAAGGAGCAGCACCGCCATGAGGTCGGCCGCCGACATCGAGGATGTGGGATGGCCCGAGCCCGCGGCCGTCGAACACCGGATGGAATCGGCCCGCAGCTGCCGCGCGAGCTCGCGGTACAGCTCGATCTTCGTGGGCGTCGGAGTGGCGGTCGCCATGGAATTACCCTACGCCTGAACAGGGGGAGACGACATGGAGATCGGCATCTACGGGCTCGGCCGCATGGGCGGCAACATGGCGACCCGGCTGGCGCAAGGCGGGCACCGCGTCGTCGCATCGAACCGCAGCCGCGGTCCCGTCGATGAGGCCGTCCAGCACGGCGCCGTCGCTGCGTACTCGATCGAGGAGCTGGTGTCGAAGCTCACCGCACCGCGGGTCCTCTGGTCGATGGTGCCGGCCGGGGATGTCACCGACGAGGCGCTCGACGAGTTCGCGAAGCATGCGAGCAAGGGTGACATCTTCGTCGACGGCGGCAACTCGAACTTTCACGACTCACAACGCCGTGCCGCGACGTACACCGCGCTCGGCTTCCACTACCTCGACATCGGCGTCTCCGGCGGCGTGTGGGGCCTGAAGGTCGGCTACTGCATGATGGTCGGAGGCGAGCCCGAGGCCGTTGCGACCGTGAAGCCGCTGCTGGACACACTGGCGCCGCCGAATGGGTGGGCGCACTTCGGCAAGAGCGGCGCGGGCCACTTCACGAAGATGGTCCACAACGGGATCGAGTACGGGATGATGCAGGCGTACGGCGAGGGCTTCGAGTTGCTGCACGCGAGCGAGTTCAAGCTCGACATGCATCAGGTCGCGCAGGTCTGGAACCAGGGCAGCGTCGTCCGATCCTGGCTGCTCGAGCTCGCCGAGCGCGCGTTCGCGGCCGAGGGCAGCGACCTCGCGAAGATCAAGGGCTACGTCGCCGACTCCGGTGAGGGCCGCTGGACGATCAAGGAGGCGATCGACCACGACGTCCCGATGACGGCGCTCGCTCACTCTCTCTTCGCGCGGTTCACCTCGCGGCAGGAGGACAGCTACGCGATGAAGGTCGCCGCCGCTCTCCGCAACCAGTTCGGCGGCCACGAAGTGAAGTCGGAGTGACCACCCAGTGACGGTGTCTCCGCCGCTCGCGAATCCACTGCGCGCGGGGCCGCGGATCGCGCGGACGCCGCAGCCCTGCGCGCTCGTCATCTTCGGCGCCACCGGCGACCTCACCGCCCGCAAGATCGTCCCCGCGCTCTACAACCTCGCGCTCCAGCGCCTGCTGCCCGCGGCGTTCGCGGTGGTCGGCGCGGCGCGCGCGACGTTGACGTCGGAGCAGTACCGCGAGCAGCTCCACGCCGAGCTCGTGAAATTCTCCCGCACGAAGCCGATCAACGAGGACGTCTGGCGGAGCTTCGCCGAGAGCGTGCAGTACGTGTCGACGAAGGATGGCGAGGGCTACGAGACGCTCCGGCACACGCTCGCGGATCTGGACGTGCGCGCCGGCACGAACGGCAACCGGCTCTTTTACCTCGCGACTCCCCCGTCCGCATACGAGCCGATCATCGACCAGCTCGTCGAGCACAGGCTCACCGAGAACGTGAACGCGCGGGTCGTCATCGAGAAGCCCTTCGGCCACGACCTCGCGAGCGCCATGGCACTCTCGGAGAAGCTGCAGGGGGCGTTCACCGAAGATGAGATCTTCCGCATCGACCACTACCTCGGCAAGGAGACGGTGCAGAACATCCTCGTCCTGCGATTCGCGAACGGCATCTTCGAGCCGATCTGGAACCGGCAGTACGTGGATCACATCCAGATCACGGTGGCCGAGTCGCTCGGGATCGAGGAGCGCGGCGCCTACTACGAGCAGGCGGGCGGGCTGCGAGACATCGTGCAGAACCATCTGCTCCAGCTGCTCGCGCTCGTCACGATGGAGCCGCCCGTCGCGTTCGACTCGAAGGCCGTACGCGACGAGAAGCTCAAGGTCCTGCGCGCGGTCCGTCCAATCGCCGAGGAGGACGTCGAGTCGCACGTCGTGCGCGGCCAGTACGGCCCCGGCTTCATCGAGGGCGCGCCGGTGCGCCGGTATCGCGACGAGGATGGGGTCGCCAAGGATTCGAAGACCGACACCTTCGTTGCCATCCGCGCGTTCGTCGACAACTGGCGCTGGGAGGGCACTCCCTTCTACCTGCGCACCGGCAAGCGCCTTCCGAAGCGCACGACCGAGATCGCCATCCAGTTCCGCGCCGCACCGCACCAGGTGTTCTCGCGCGAGGCTGCCGAGGGCATGGAGCCGAACGCGCTCGTCCTGCGGATCCAGCCTGACGAGGGCATCTCGCTCAAATTCGGGGCGAAGGTGCCGGTGCAGGGCATCCGGATCCGCTCGGTGAACATGGACTTCGTCTACGGCGCGTCGTTCATGGTGGACGCCCCGGACGCCTACGAGACGCTCATCCTCGATGCGCTGCGCGGCGATGCCACGCTCTTCACGCGCCAGGACGAGGTCGAGCAGCAGTGGCGATTCGTCGATCCGATCGCGAAGGCCTGGGCCCTCGGGCAGAGCGATCTGCCGGTCTATCCCGCCGGCACGTGGGGCCCGACCGAGGCGGATCTCCTCATCGCGCGGGACGGCCGTGCGTGGCGCAAGCCGTGACGGTCATGACGGCGATCGATGAAACGGTCTGGGGCACGCGCGCCGACGGCGTGTCCGCGCTCGAGCGCGAGCTCGCGCGGCTGCGGCGGTCGATGGGCGCCCACGCGAAGGAGCACGGCGTCCCGGTCGCACGCGCGTCGGTCCTCAACCTCGTCGTCTTCGCGACGCGCGAGATCCACGCGAAGCGGGCCGCGGCCACCATCGATGACCTCGCGGCGCGACATCCCTCGCGCGCGATCGTCGTCGTGACGGACCGCCACCGCGATGGCAGCCCCGCCGAGCTCGAGATGCACTGCCACCTGCCGATGCCGGGCGGCGCGCAGCAGGTGAGCTACGAGCAGATCCTCATCCGGGCCCGTGGGAACGCCGACGACCGCCTCGTGAGCGCGGTGATCCCGCTCCTGCTTCCCGATCTCCCGGTGTTCCTCTGGTGGACCGAGACGCCACCGCTCGACGCGCCGAACTTCGACGAGCTCCTCGGCCTCGCGAACCGGCTCATCGTCGATTCCGCGGATTTCGCCAGGCCGGACCTGACCCTCCCCCGCCTCCACGCCGTCGCGCGCGCTGGTCACGGACGGTACGGCGTGACCGACTTCAACTGGACGCGCATCACGCCCTGGCGGGAGCTCACATCGCAGTTCTTCGACGTGCCCGCGTGGCGCCCGTTCCTCGACGGCATCACCGGCGTACGTGTCGGGTTCGCCGTCGAAGCCGATGGCCGCGAGATCCATCCGTCGCAGGCGCTCCTGTTCATCGGCTGGCTCGCGTCGCGGCTCGGCTGGACCGCGCTCGAGCGACTCGCCCCGTCGGAGGCCGGGGGTCTTCTGTTCGCGATGCGTCGCGGTGACGGCGAGGAGGTCCAGGTCCGCGTGCGGCCACGATTCATGCGTGGCCTTGACGAGGGCGACCTCTCCGGCCTACGGATCCAGGCCGAGGCGGGCGGGCAACACGCGGAGTTCGTCGTGAAGCGCGCCGAACACGGCGGGCACGCGACGACGCTCGTGACCATCGGCGGCCGCGGCGTCGCGGAGCGCAACGTGCCGCTGGGCAGGCCCGGCGTGAGCGATCTCCTCGGCGAGGAGCTCACCATCGCGCGCAGCGACGCGATCTACGAGGATGCCCTCGCGGCCCTCGTGGCCCTCGCCTAGGTGGCGGCACCGGAGTTGCCCTTCTCTCTGCGGTGACGAAGGAGCAGGGTGCCAGCCCCGCCGAACTGACCGGCCGCCTCATCGCGGGCCGCTACCGCCTGGTCGAACGGATCGATCGCGGTGGTACGGCCGAGGTCTGGCGCGCGCGCGACGAGCGGCTCGACCGCAGCGTGGCGGTGAAGATCCTCGGCGCGGCCGCCGACCCGGCGTTCCGCGAGCGCTTCACGAGCGAGGCGCGGCTCGCGGCTGCGGTCAGCCATCCGAATATCGTCACGATCTTCGACGAGGGCCAGGACGGGGACGTCGCGTTCATCGTCATGGAGGAGGTCCGTGGCCGGACGCTGCGCGACCTCATCGCGGAGCGCGGCGCGATCCCGGTCAGCGAGGCCGTCGCCCTCATCCAAGACATCGCCGCCGCCCTGGACGCGACGCATCGCGCGGGGCTCGTCCACCTCGACGTGAAGCCGGCGAACGTCATCGTCGACGGATCGGGGAGCGCAAAGCTCACCGACTTCGGCATCGCGCGCGCCGCACGCGACAGCGACGAGCGCGAGCTCGTCGGCACCGCGCGCTACATCGCGCCGGAGCGAGTAGAGGGGAAGCCCGCCACGCCGCGGAGCGACGTCTACGGTCTGGCGCTCGTCGCCTATGAGCTGCTCACCGGTCGGCCCGCGTTCGCCGGCCCGGAGAACGAGGATCTCCTGCGCGAACGTATCGCCGGCGGGGCGCCGCACCTCCGATCGGTGGACCGTTCGCTGTCGGAGATGGCGGACGTCGTCGTCGCGAAGGGTCTGGCCCGCGAGCCGGAGCGCCGGTACCCGACCGCGGGCGCGTTCGCGCTGGCACTCTCCGATGCGACGAGCGATCCGGTGACGCGCGTGCTGCGACCGATGATCACATCGTCGTCGCGGCGGATCCCGCGCCTCGACAGTCTTCTCGCGCTGGTGATCGTGCTCGCGCTCCTCTTGGGCGTCGTCGTGTTCTTCGCGAAGTTCCCGACCGCCACCGTCGGTGGCTCGGCCGGCACCGGCTCATCGACCGCGACGCCTGCCGCGACCGGGATACCGCGGGTCACCGGCTTGAAGCTCGATGAAGCCCTCCGCTCGCTGCAGGGCGCCGGGTTCAATGCCCGGTGGGACGTCGCACCCGCGACCGCGCAGGGACCGTCATGCTCGGTCGTGAGCCAGGATCCGCCGGCTGGCACCAACGCCGGTCGAGGGACGTACGTCGATCTCCGGTACGTCTCGGGTAAAGACTGCACGAAGAAGAGTGACTGAGGTCGCGGCCCGGTCGGACCCGGGGCTCGTGCGGGAGCGCAACGAGGATCGCTGGCTTGTCCGCGCTTATCCCGGGACCATGCTGCTCGCTGTCGCGGACGGTGTCGGTGGCGAGGATGGCGGTGAGATCGCGAGCACCGCGGCCATCGAGGCCCTGGGTGCCGCCTTCGTCGCACCGTCTTACTTCGAGGTCGCCCGGTCGTCGCTGTCGGTCGCAGTCCAGGCCGCCAACACGGCTGTGCTCGACGCGGCGAAGCAGGAGCGCGTGCCGAGCGCGGCGACCACGCTCGTCGCGGCGGCGATACGCGGCCGGCAGGTCGCCATCGCCAACCTCGGTGACTCGCGCGCGTATCTCGTCCGCGGCGCGGCGATCCGGCAGATCACGACGGATCACAGCGGCGATCGCGCGAGCAGCATCACGAGATTCGTCGGCGATCCCCGCGGCGTGCAGCCGGACATCTTCGTCGAGACGCTCGAGCCGAAAGATCGCATCATCCTCTGCTCAGACGGGCTGACCCGGCACGTCGCCGACACGGAGATCAGCGCAGCGGTCGCGGGGCCGCCGGCGAAGGCGGTGGACGCGCTCGTCGCGCTCGCGCGGAGCCGTGGTGGCGAGGACAACGTGACGGTGGTCGTCTACGCCGCCGGCCGGACCGTCCCGCGCGCGCTCATCGGCACGCTGATCCTCGCGCTGCTCCTGGTCGTGGCGATCAGCGGCACGATCGGCGCGCTGCTCACGACGCCGGTCCCACCGCAACCGCCGAGCGCGAGCCCGTTGCCATCACCGACCGCGAGTCCCACTCCCACGATCACGCCGTAGGACCGTGCGGGCCCGCGCGAGCGCGGCGTCCGGCGAGCGAAGCGCCGCGAACGCGAACGCGGCGATCGCCGCGAGCATCAGACCGATGCCGACGCGCTGGACGATCGCACCGAGCGGCAGGTCCGTCGGGACGTTGATCGGGCACACGAAGGATGGATAGAACTGGCAGTCGTACTGCCACGTCGGCAGGATGAAGAACATCGCGGCCTGCGATCCGGGCACCGGCAGCGCCGACCCGAACGGGTAGAAGTAGATGAACGCCGCGGCCGCGACGGTCAGGTATGAGCTGACGCGCCCAGTCCGGCCGGTGTGCCACAGGTACGCGAGCCCGCACGCAAGCGCGAGCAGATAGAACGGCAGCGCCGTGAAGAAGTGATAGAAGAACAGAACGCGCGAGATCGGGATCCAGGCGACGTACTGCACGAGCAGCGCGAAGACGACGAAGCCGAGCGCGACGGACCGAG
Organism: Candidatus Limnocylindria bacterium; assembly: GCA_038227105.1. Classification (GTDB taxonomy): domain Bacteria; phylum Chloroflexota; class Limnocylindria; order P2-11E; family P2-11E; genus UBA4735. The sequence goes on from JBBRQB010000020.1 coordinate 16,057, forward strand.
CACGGATCGCTGAGATCGCGCACCAGACCGTCGCCGGGAGCGCGGCCCAGAAGAGCACGATGTTGCCGGCGTCGTAGATGTATGCGTTGTTCCCGCTGTCGGACTGGCCGAAGTACCAATACACCGGCTTCAGCACGACGGGCCAGCTCCACCACGGTGACGCCGCGGGGTGCGGCGAGGTGAGGCCCGAGTGATACCAGTACATCTGCTGGGTGAGCTCCCACAGGCTCCAGCCGTACGGCGCGGTGTTCCCGCCGAACCAGTGGACGTAGCTCGCGAAGTAGATACCGACCGGGATGATCGCGAACGAGAGGAACAGGAACGCGGCGTTGAGGCCTCGCTTGGCGAAGAGATCGAGCGGGCCACCGGTCCCGGCGCGACCCTGCTGGTACGCATACACGGTGACCGCGAGCGAGGCGACGAGCACGCCGGCGAGGGTGTAGAACGCGGCCCACTTCGATGCCGCGCCGAGGCCGAGCAGCACGCCCGCGATCAGCAGGTCGGCCCGTGACGAGAGCCGTGGCTTGTGCGCGGCGACGATGAAGTACCAGCCAGCGACGATGAAGAGCGCGACGTAGACGTCGTTCATCCCGATGCGCGCCTGCGCGAACATCGAGCCGTCGAGAACGATCGCGATCCCCACGAGCGCGGGGATGACGCGTGACCGGAACAGCCGGCTCGCGAGGAGCACGACCATGAACGCGAGCAGCGAGCCGGCGATCACACCCGGCAGGCGCCACGACAGCGCGAGCCGGCCGGTGTCGATGCGCTCGGCGGTCCCGGAGCCGAGTGCGACCAGGGTGTCGGCGGTGCTGTCGACGGCGAGGCGGCTGGCCGCGCTCGGGATCGACGCGAAGGGCGACAGACCGTGGACATCGATCACGACCACGCGTCCGTCGGCGAGCGCGTACAGGAAGTCGGTGCGCGGCACGACAGCCATCGTCGTGACGCCGGCGGCGAACGTGCCGGTGCGCGCGTTCGCGAGCGGCACGGTGTCCTTGTGGCCATCGTTGATGTCGATCGAGTCAAGGACCGGCTCGTCCGCACGGGCAAGCACGATCGCGCCCGGACCCTGCGCAAAGGCGATCGCGCGCTCCTTCGCGACGCTGGGATACGCCTTCGACTCCGTCCAGGTCGCGGTGCTTACGACGTGCACGGAGCCGCCGGCGTCGAGCAGGTACAGCTCGCTGCCATCGTTCTTGGCGGCAATGCCGATGGCGCCAGTCGCGATGACGGTCGGCGTCGCGTCGAACGACACATAGACACGCGTGGTCGTCGCGTCCGCGATGATGAGCTGGCTGGAGATGAGGGCCGACGCCGTGGGCAACGTCGCAAGCGGCAGCGTGTGATCGAGGTGCTGCCTGGTCAGCGACAGATCGGCGAGCTCGTGATCTGCGGTGACGTAGAGATGATCGCCGTCGATCGCGACGAAGCGCGGCGTGGATCCGACCTTGCCGATGACCCGCGCGCTCTCGCCGTCACGGCCGCGCACCTCGATGGTCCCGTCGGCGCGACCGTAGATCCGGGTACCTCCATTCGTGATGTCGAACGCGGTCACGTCGCTCGGCGCGGCCTCGGTCCCGACGACCCGCGTGTCGCCGAACGCGAGGATCCCGAGGGCCATGACCTCCTTCGCGAGATGCGGGTGCGTCCATTCATATGGATCGCGCTGCGCCAGAAGCTCGAACGCGGTACGGGCGTGGTAGACCTCGTCGAAGTACATGTCGCGTGGCCAGTCGAGCCGGAACCCGCGCGAGCCGAACACGACGAGCGCGATCATCAGGGCGAGCAGGACGTCGTTCCGCGACGCCGGCCCGCCGACCGCGAAGGCCGGTGGGAGCGACCAGCGTGCCCGCGCTGTCTCGCCCGGTGGCGGGACCGGCGACGGCTCGGTGCGGACCACGAGCGTGGGCTCGAGGCGCGCTTCGCCGGCCACGAGGAGGCCGATGATGGCAACGGCCGAACCGATCATCAGCCAGGCCAGCCAGATATAGAGGTCGTGCCCGAGGATGCTCGCGTCGAGCCACGGCGGGGCCGCGAGGCCGTTCTGCGGATACCGGGTGAACGCGTAGTAGAGGGTCAGGAAGAACGCCCCCGCCAGGACCAGGTACGGCGTGAGCAGCCGCGTGCGGGTGACGGCAAGCGGCAGCAGGAGCGCGAGCACGGGGAACAGGTAGCGCTCGTGGGCCCGCGTCGGCAGGAAGTAGAAGCACATCACCGTCGTGGCGCCGACCGCGAGGAGCGCGGCCGTGTCGCGCCGCCACCAGAGCGGGATGACCGACACGAGCAGCCCGATCGCGAGCAGGACGCCGCCGACGACGAACCACTGCGCGTCGTCCTGCCAGAAGCCGAGCGTGATCGCCCAGCCGTTGAACGCATACAGGGATGAATACGGGTAGGTCTCCGATGCGCTGCGGACGAGCGCGATGAACGCGCCGGGGGTCATGCCGAACGGCAGCGCGAGCGCAGCCATCGTGGCGAGCGCCGCCACGGCCGACCGGACGAGCGGGCGCCAGTCGCGCATGCGGATGAGCTCGAAGAGCGCCGCGGCGAGCACGACCCCGAGCACCAGGCCGAACTGCGGCTTCGTCATCGTCGCGAAACCGGCGAGCACCCCCGCCAGGACCCACCGCCGCGAGCCTGCGGCGATCAGCGCCGCGAGGAATGGCAGCGTGCCGACGGCGTCGACCTGGCCCCAGTACGGACCGGCGAAGATCGGTGCGGGCTGCAGCATCCAGATCCCGGCAGCGAGGACCGCGGACAGCTCGCCGGCCCTCCGGCGCAGGAGCGGCACGAGGACGAGGACGATCCCAATGTCGGCCGGGATGCTGATCGCCTTCACCGCAAAGCGGAGCACGTCACCGTGGAAGACCGTGCCGAGCAGCCACAGCACGTAGAGGAAGCCGGGCGGGTAGTCGCTGAAGTACCCGGGCTCGTAGAAGCGTCCGGGCCCGACGGCCGCGAGCTTCTCCGCCCAGGCCATGAACGTCCCGACGTCTGAGGGGAAGCCCTGCGCCCGCACGACTAGGAGCCGGACGGCGACGCCCAGGATGATGAGGACCGCGATCGCGATGTTGGCGCGCCGCCGCGCTGCCAGTGCGTTCGTGTTGGTCACTGCCACCAGCCGAACCGGATGATCGCGATGGTCGCGTAGATGTTGAACGCGATCGCGATCACGGTGGCGACGAGGAACAGCACCGACGGCCGCGACTTCCAGACCTCGCCACCCCGTGCCGCGTCGCCGCCAAGTGCGAGCGCGATGAGGAACGGCTGCGCGTCGATGCTGAAGCGGTACCCGAATTGCGCGAAGCCGACGGTTCCGTGCGTCACATCGGGCACCAGGGCGAGTGCGGCGGCCAGAGCCGTCGCCGCGACAGCGACCGAGCGTCGCGCATCCTGCAGTCCGGCAAAGACGAAGAGCAGTGCGGGTGTGGTGAGGAAGAGGCTCATGCCGACGAACCGCGGTCGCAGGAAGTACCAGACGTTCGGTACGAAGTCGGGCGGCTCCATGAAGATCGCGTAGACGTGCCGCGGGATGTACGAGAGCGAGAAGAGTCCGTGGTCGAAGAAGAAGTCATTCTCGGTCAGCCGGGCATAGCCGGCATCCGTGACGCTTCCCCACCGCAGCAGGTTGTAGCCCACGTACACGACCAGAAGCGGCAGCCCGCCGGCGACGATCCCCGCGAACGTCCGCGGGAACGATGTCCCACTGCGGCGCGCCGCGAGCAGCGCGAGCGCCGGCACCGCGGCCGCGACCGGGAGTCGCGAAAGCGCAGCAAGGCCGATCGCCGCGCCGATCCACCACGCACGTCCACCGCGCGCCGCGATGAGGAAGGCGATCGTCGTGAAGAGCATCGCGACGGCGTGTGCCGCGAACCACGAGCGGCCGTCGGCGCTCGTGAAGAACAGCGTGGTGCCGAAGGCCGAAAGGAGCGCACCGGTCGTCGCCACCCGGCGCGGCGCGCCGTACGCGCGGAGTGCCTGGTACAGGACGCCCGCCGACGCGCCACCACAGACCTGGGAGACCAGGTCCTGCGCCGTCGCAGTGCCTAGGAAGAGCAGGGGGACCGCCAGGATCGCGGGCAGCGGCGGGTATGCGACGCACCATTTGCCGTCACCGCACGCGAGCAGCTCGTTCAGCCAGGGCGGATCGACCGTGAGCCAGTACCGGCCGTGGACGAACGCATCGGCCAGGCGGCCGTAGTAGTCGTAGACGGTCGGCGCGCCCCAGCCTGCGACCACGTAGGCGACGACCGCGACGGCGCCGATGGCGAGCGCGATCCACCGGTCACTGATCGCCACCGCCTCCGGCCACGTCAGCCGCAGGCGCCCGAGTGCCGTGCGCATCACTCCCAGAACGCTAGCGTTAAGTGGTCATGACCGAACGGCTTCCGGGTCTCTCGTTCTTTTTCCCCGCCCGCGACGAGGAGCTCAACATCGGGCCGATGGTGTCGCAGGCGCTGGCCGCACTGCCCGCGTACGCCGACCGCGTCGAGGTGACGGTCGTCGACGACGGCAGCAGCGACCGGACGGGCGAGATCGCGGATGCACTCGCGGTGGCGGATCCGCGGGTCACGGTGGTCCACAACCGGCCGGGCCGCGGCTATGGCGGCGCCGTGCGGTCGGGTTTCATGAGCGCGACGCAGCCGTTCATCTTCTTCACTGACGGCGATCTGCAGTTCGATGTCGCGGACTTCGGCCGCCTCGCAGCGGCGATGGGTCCGGACGTCGATGCCGTGATCGGCTACCGCATCAAGCGCGCCGACCCATGGCGCCGCCTGCTTGTGTCGGGTGTCTACAACCGCCTCATCACGGTGTTGTTCGCGGGTGGCTGGCGCGACGTCGATTGCGCGTTCAAGCTCTTCCGCGCCGACGTGTTCACTCGCGTGCCGTTGTCGAACGTCAAGTCGAACGGCGCATTCTTTTCTCCCGAGCTGCTCATCACGCTCCGGGCACACGGGATCCGGATGCGCGAGGTCGGCATCCCCCATCACCCGCGCGTGCACCACGAGCCGAAGGGCGCGCCGCCGAAAGTGATCATCAGGGCGATGCGCGACCTCTTCCTGCTGCGGCTCGCGATGTGGCTCGACCCCACGCGCTAGGGACTCGCTAGCGCTACATCTCTTTCGAGCTAGCGCTCGAGCCGCCAGATGTCGGCGTGCGTCTCGCGTGTGCGGATCACGCGCGCGCGGCCGTTCTCGATCATTGCCACCGCGGGACGCGGGTGGTGGTTGTAGTTGGAGGCCATAGAAACGCTATAGGCGCCGGCCGCCGGCACAGCGAGGACCTCGCCCGGCTCGGCGGTCGGCAGCGCGACATCGCGGATGAGCAGATCGCCGCTCTCGCAGTACTTCCCGGCGATCGCGACGTGCTCCACCGGTGCGGACAGCGGCCGGTCCGCCAGCACGGCGGTGTACTCCGCGCCGTAGAGCGCAGGACGGATGTTGTCCCCCATGCCGCCGTCGACCGACACGAACGTGCGCACCCCGGCGACACGCTTCGTGCCGACGACGCGATAGAGGGCGACGCCGGCGCGTCCGACGAGCGACCGGCCCGGCTCGACATAGATCGTCGCCTTCTCGAGCGCCTCGTCCGCGCGGATGGGCGCGGTGATCTCGCGCGCGTACGCCTCGAGGTCGAGGATGGGATCGCCGGTGCGCAGCGCGATCGCGAGACCGCCGCCGACCCCGATCTCGCGTATCGCAGTGCCGGTCGCGGCACGGATGTCGCGGGCGAGCGACGCGAGCGCCTCGGCGAGCTCGCGGTAGCGCTCCGCCTCGTGCAGCTGGGTCCCCAGGTGCGCGTGGATGCCGACGAGCGAGAGGTTCTTCGTCGCAGCGATCGCGCGGCACTGCGCGAGCGCGTCACCTCCTGCGATCGGCGCGCCGAACTTGCTGTCGAGCACGCCGGTCCGCAGGTGCGGATGTGTGTCCGCGCCGATGCCAGGCGACACGCGCAGCCACACCCGCTGCGGCCGCGCGCGCCGCGCGACGAGGCGGCCGAGCCGCTCGATCTCATCGGCACCGTCGATGACGATGCGGCCGACACCGAGCCGCAGCGCGGCGCGGAGCTCGTCGTCGGTCTTCGCGTTGCCGTGGAGCTGCGTGTGCGCCATCGCGAACCCGGCTCGCTTCGCCGCGAGCAGCTCGCCGAGCGAGGCCGCGCTCGCGTCGGCTCCCGCGCGCGCGAGCAGCCCGGCGACGCTGCGGAGCGCGCACGCCTTGATCGCATAGGAAACGCGCACCGGCCGGGCGCCGCGGAACGCGCGTGTGTAACGGCGGTACGCGTCCTGGATCGTCGCCGCGTCGTAGAGGTACAGCGGCGTGCCGAGGCGGTCCGCGAGGGCTGCGGCATCCGCACCGCCCACGCGCAGATGACCGGCCCGGTCGACGCTCGTCCCGAGCGGCCAGATCGCGGGATCGATCACGCTGTGCTGCTGCTCAGCCGTTCGTCGACCCGCCGGATCCCATGTCGGATCCGCCGGGACCTGAGCCGGGCTCGTCGGGGAGGCTCTCGATGAACTGCCGGAACACCCCGAGCTCACCGGTGTCCTGCTCCTCGCCGGTGGACGCGATCGACGAGCGATCGATGACGTCGTCGGCAACGAGGATCCGCGCGTCGCAGCGGACCGCGAGCGCGATCGCGTCGGACGCGCGCGAGTCGATCTCGATCTCACGCTCACCGACCTGCAGGAACACGCTGCCGTGGAACACGCTGCCGCTACCGGTGGAGTCCGTGACGAGATCCTTCACCACCACGCGCGTGATCTCCACCTTGCTGGCAGCGAGCATCGACATCGTCAGATCGTGCGTGAGCGGGCGGTCACTCGGGATGCCGGCGATGCGGGTGGCGATGCTGTGCGCCTGGTCGGCGCCGATCCAGATCGGCACGAGGCGCTCGGAGTCCTGCGGCTGCAGGAGCACGACGTGCTGACCCGTCAGGACGTGCACGCGCACCGATTCGACCGTGCAGAGAACGAGGCCCGGCGTTGGCTCGCCCACGGGAAAATGCTACCCGTACCGGCTGCGCTGGCTGCGCTGGGTACGGTCCCGCAGGATGAAGATCAGCACGAGGCCGGCGGCGAAGCCGAAGAGGTGCGCGAAGTACGCGACCTGGTCGCTCGCCGCGTGACCGGCCAGACGAAGTGATCCGAACGCGTCGATGAGCTGGATCACGATGAAGAAACCGATCACGATCACCGCCGGCAGCTGCAGGACCGTGATGAAGATGCCGAGGAAGATGAGTGTCCGGATGCGCGACCCGGGGAAGAGGACGAGGTACGCGCCCAACACACCAGCGATCGCGCCGGACGCGCCGAGCATCGGGCCAGGGGACACGAGGCCCTGGCCGATCGCGGCGGCGATGCCGCAGAGCAGGTAGAACAGGACATACGTCGGGCTGCCGAGCCGATCCTCGACGTTATCGCCGAACACCCAGAGATAGAGCATGTTGCCGATGATGTGCAGCCAGCCGCCGTGCAGGAACATGTGCGTGAAGAGCGGCACGAAGGTCGACAGCAACCATGCGCCGCTCGAGAGGTCCGCCGTGAATCGCGACCAGTCGAACGCGTAGCGGTCGTAGAACGCCTCGAGCGCGCCGGGTGTGCGCTGCAGGCTGACGATGTACAGCCAGACGACGATGTTCGTGAACAGCAGCAGCCGGTTGACGATCGCGGGACCGCGGGTCGGGTTCCCATCGGAGAACGGGATCATCGGCTGAGATCGGTTGCGGCGATCTTCGACCCGTGCGCGGTGTACGCGATACGCAGGCCTTCGGACACGAAGAACGACGTCGGTGGCGGGAGATCGCGCGGGAGCGCGAATCGCGCGATCTCGCGGCCATCACGCGTGAGCTGGATCACCTGGCGGCCCGCCGCATCGAGGATATAGATGCTGCGCTGCGAATCCATGGCCTGGATCGCCGTGGCCCTCGCCGGTTCGCCCGACCATTTGATCGTGAAATCCGCCTTCGTCGCCGTCGTCGCGAGGCCCACACGCTTGAAGAGCCCGACGTCGCCAGCCGTCGTCGTGACCCAAATGCTGCCGTCGACCGCGGCCGAGGTGATGCTGTTCGGCGCGAATGCCTGGGCGAGGACCGGATCGGCGGCGAGGAACTTGTCCTTGTCACCCTCGTGCCGCCAGATCTGGCCCGAGCCCGCGTCGACGACATAGAGGTTGCCGGTGAAGCTGACCAGGCCGACGACGGTCTTCCATTTGTCGCTTCCCGGCAGGACCGTCTCGACGACGGTGTTGCCCTCGGCCTTCCACACCTTCCCCGCGTCATCGAGCGTGTAGAGCGTGTTGTCGATCGCCGTGACGATGAGCGGCGTCCCGACGCCGGCCTGCCCTTTTTGCAGCACCGCGCCCGCGACGGTCGTTCCGGCAGGCTGCTCGTACACGCGCCACAGCCGGCCGCTGCCCGGATCGGTCACGTACAGGCCGAATTGCGTTTGCGTGAACGACCCGGCCTTCGCGCCCTGTGCCTGGGTGTTGAGATCGATGACGACGTTGTTCGCGTGGTCCGCGATGGAGGTCAGGCGCGCGGTGAGCGCCGCGATCTGCTTCGGGTCGGCACTGGGCGCCTTGGCCGCGTCGTCGATATGGATGCGTGCCGCATCGATCCTCTGACGCGCGCGGTCGAAGTCAGGGGTCGGCTTGCGATCAAGGAACGCCTGGGCTGAATCCAGGTCCGACTGGGCCGTGAGCACCGCGAGGTTGTAGCTCGCGACGACGTTGTTCGACTGGAAGTCGCGGACGACGACCAGGCCGATGACGCCGGACACGAGCAGGAGCGCGACCGCGAGGAGGCTGACCAGCCGCTGCTGCTGACGGCCACGCTCGCGCGCTGTCTGCATCGGACCGCCGAGCTGCGTCGACCGGTGCGGCATGAGCTCGAGTCCGATCGCCACACCTTTCGTGACCGCGCCCGCGGCGGGTGCCGCGACCGCTCCGATGGCACGACCAAGCCGCGGCCGTCTCCTCCAGATCGCATCGAAGCCCGAACGGATCGTTTCGGCGGCGAGCACCTCGTCCGGCGGACGGTTGGGTTCCGGCGCCGACGCGATGCGCGGCGCGGTCGTCGTCGCCGTCGAGATCTCGATGAGGACGACGCTGTCGCTGCCGGTGCCGCCCTGCGCGATGAACTGCTCATGCAGGTGCTCGGCGGCGGCACGCGGGTGCAGCGTGACCGCGGCGTTGAGCAGCGCGTCCGCTCCGAGCGCGGAGGTCGCCTCGCCGCCGGCGAGGATGACCGTGTCGCCCGGCTCGATGGCCTGTTTCCACACCGACGGCAGAAGATCGGGGTCGCTTCCGAGCGAGGCAGCCCGGCGGCTCGTCGTGCGATGGACGAAGTCCGCGAGCTCGTTCGGGTCGTCGCCGGGAAGGAACAGGCGCGCGCGCCGCACGAGGAAGATCTGCGCCTGGCCGATGCGCGCCGCGTACAGCTCGTTGTTCACGATCACCGCGCACGCGACGTGGAGCGACACCTTGCCGCGCTGGTCGCGAAGCTTCAGGGCGGCGCGGCGGTTGGCATCGCGGAGCGCCTTGCGGATCGCGCCCTCGATGCCCGCAGAGAGGTCGTACTCGTACTGCTGCCGCGTGAGGTCCGCGACCTCGCGCGCGATGTCGGAACCGACCTTGCTCTGCGGGAGCACCTCGCACAGGAAGTAGAAGCGGCCTTTGGTGCGGAGCGTCGCGCCGAGCGTCGGCTCGCTGACGACGACCACGTCCGATGCCGACCGGATGTCGGTCGTCGACCCGACCTTCGTGGAGAAGCCGGTCTGCCTCACGTGCGCGGAAGTCTAGGAGGGCGGGAGGAGGACGGTCGGGTCGATGGGCTCGTTTCCGCGGCGGATGACGAAGTGGAGGTGCGCGCCGGTGGTGATGCCGGTGAGCCCGACGGTACCGAGGTGGCCGCCCGCGCGGACGTCCGCGCCGAGACGCACGCTCGGCGGCGCCTGTGTGTCGTCGAGATGCGCGTAGAGCGTGAAGATCCCTCCGTCATGGGCAAGAAGTACCACCATCGCGCCATCCGGCAGATGTCCGACGAAGGCGACGCGGCCGTCGGCGGCGGCGAAGACCGGGCTGCCGAGCGGCGCGGCAATGTCGATGCCGTCGTGGAAGTGCGGGAACGTCACGCCGTGGAACGTGCGGGGTGGCTCGAGGGCCACTGCGGACGGTCCGAATCCCTGGCTCACCGTCCCCTGGACCGGCCGTACCCAGCCGAGCGTGCGCTGGAACTCGGGCGCGCCGGCGGAGGCGGCTGCCGACGCGATCAGCTGGTCGATCGTGGCGGACGAGGCGAGCTCCGTTTCCACGAGATCCCGCAGCACCGCGACCTCCGCGCTGGACCCGCCGGCTGCGATCCGATCGGCCTGGGCCGAGAGCTTGGTCAGCAGCCCCTGCTTTGCGACGAGCGAGTCGGCAAGCGCGGTCAGGTCCGATTCGCGGGTCGCGAGCGTGGCGCGCTCGGCGTCGAGCGCCGCCTGACTCCGCTGCAGGGCGTCCAGCGCCAGGTGCTGCGCGTCCGCGATCGAGCCGAGCGAGCTAGAGGCGACGAGGGCGCTCAGGATCGATCCGGTCGACAGGAGCACCTCGAGTGGCGTCCGTTGCGACTCGCGGTACTGGCGCTGCACGATGCGCTCGAATTCATGCTGGCGCTGGTCGACCTCGACCTGCAGCGCAGCGATCTTCGCGATGATCCGGTCGCGGTCGGATCGCAGCCGGCCCTGCTCGCGGCCGAGGAACGCGAGTTCCTCCGTGGCGAGCTTGCGTTCGGCATCCAGGCGCACGACGAGCGAGGTCGCTTGCGCGATGGCCTGCGCCTGCGCATATTGCTCCGGCGTGAACGTAAGCACGATCGGGACTGGGGTCGCAGACGGCTTGCGTGGACCGTCGTCGCCGAGCGCGACCGCGGGAGCCAGCTGTGCCATCAGGACCGCGAGCGGCAGCGCGAGGATCAGGCGAAGGCGGCGTTCCACACGCTCATGCTCGTGGCGTCCGGTCAGTCAGGCGTCGGTCGGCCGCTTCCGGTCCGGTTTTCTTGTCCGGAGTGTCCTGGAACAGGCCGGATCCGATCGAGATCGCTGCCCGGGGCGATCCGGCCGATCGCCGCGAGCAGCTCGCCTTCGCGGAGCCGGATCTCGCCCGACCACGCCGCGTCGGGCACGCGGACCACGAGGGTCCGTCCATTCAGGCCGACCGCGTTCGTCGTGGACGCATCGGTGCCGAGGATCTCTCGCGCCGCGGCGGGCCACGCATCGACCGCGGTGACGCGCGCGACATCACGATCGATGCCGAGCTTCCGCAGCGCGCGGTCGATGGCGCCGCCGATCGGCCTCATGTGATCATGCCGTCCGCCACGCGCAGGACCTGCGCGCGGTCCACGAGCTGCTCCGGCACACCGGCCTCGAACGCGGCGGTCAGAAGGGCCTGCGCGCCTTCGGGGAGCGCATCGACCAGGGCGTCACGGCGCTCCGCATCGAGCTCGCTCAGCACATCGTCCAAGAGGAACACCGGCAGCTCGCCGATGCGTTCGCGGATCCACGACGCCTCGGCAAGCTTGAGCGAGAGCACCGCGCTGCGCTGCTCGCCGCGCGACGCGAACGTCGGGAGCGCGCGGCCGAGGGCACTGACCGCGAGGTCCTCGCGGTGCGGTCCCACCAGCGTCGTCCCCTGCCAAAGCTCGCGCTCCCGCTTCTGCGCGAGCAGTGCGCCGTACGCCGCCGTCCGCTCCTCGATCGTGTCGCCCTCGACCTGGGAGGCGTACGCGAGCGAGAGTGTGTCGGCGCCGCTGAACCGCGTAGCAGCCGCCCGGAATGGCGCGACGAGCTCGCGCACCGCTTCGAGCCGCCGCAACGAGATCGTGGCGGCCAGCCGAACGAGCTCGCTGTCCCAGAACGCAAGCTCGGCCGCCGGCCGGCCCTCGTCGCGCAGCGCGCGGAGGAGCGCGTTTCGTTGCTCGAGCACGCGCTGGTATTCGCGCATCTCCGCGCGGTGACGGCGATGGACCTGGGCGACCATCGCATCGAGGTAGCGGCGCCGGGCACTCGGCGCCTCCGCGAGCAGCTGCACGTCCTCCGGGAAGAACGACACCACGGCGAGCTCGCCTATCGCTTCGTCCGCTCGCTTCCCGGCGCCATCGAGCTGGTATCGGCGGGGCCGGCGGCGCTCGCCCTCAGGCGGCGAGAAGAGCATGGCGTCAACGGTCCGTGCGTCGTCGACGCGCTCGACCTGTGCGGACACCCGCGCCATCGTGGCGCCCCAGCGGACAAGCTCGGAGTCGTCTCGGGCGCGCGGGGTATCGCCGCGGGCGATGAGGTGGACCGCCTCGAGGACATTCGTCTTGCCCGCGCCGTTGCGGCCGATGAATGCCGTGACGCCGGGGGAGAGGACAAACTCGGTCCTCGCGTAGCTCCGAAAGTCCTCGAGGAGCAGCTTTGCTACGCGCACGGATCTAACTGGGTATGCGGAGCGGCATCACCACGTGGAGGTAGCTGTCGTCACCGACGATGCGGACCACGCCCGGCGCGAGCGGCCCACCGAGCTCGAGCGCGATCTCGGGGGCGGTCAGGCTGCCCAGCGCGTCGGCGACGAACCGCGAGTTGAACGCGATCGCGGTCGCGACGCCCTCGACGGATGCATCGACGCGGGACGTGTTGTCGCCGACCTCGGCCGCCGTCGCGCTGATGGTCAGCGGGACCTCGTTCGCCGGATCGACCTGGAACCGGACGATATTCGCCGCATCGCGGGCGAAGTACGAGGCGAGCTTGGTGGCCTTCAGGAGGTCGTCGCGATTCACCGTGACCTTCGTCGTGTGGCTGGTCGGGATGACCTGGCGGTAGTTCGGGAATTGACCCTCGATGATCCGGGAGACGAGGTCCGCCTCTTCGGTGTGGAAAATGACCTGGCTGCCGTTCGGCGTGACGAGGATGTCGACCGGTGAGTCGGAGTCATCGACGATGCGTGCGACCTCGAACAGGCTACGTGCCGGCACGATGATCTCGACCTTTGGGTCGACCTTGGCGAGGAGCGGTGCGCGCCGGACCGAGAGCCGGTATGGATCCGCGGCCGCCATCGTCACTTCGTTGGCCTCGAATGTCGTGAGCACACCGGTGAGCACCGGTCGCGAGTCGTCGGTCGCCGCGACGAAGGCGACCTCATTGATCATCCGGCGCAGCACGCCCTGCGACATGCGCGTCGTGGGCTTGTCCGGGATCGCCGGGATGATGGGGAATTCCTCGGCGTCGAGGCCCTTCATGTTGGCTTCGGTCGTGGCGCTCTTGAGATGCACGGTCTTGGTCCGGACGCTGAGCGCGATCTCGATCGGCCCCGGCGGCAGCGAGTTCACAAAATCGGTGAAGAGCTTGGCTGGCACAGTGATCGCGCCCTCATCCTCGATCTTCGCGGGCACCCAGCAGTTCACGCCGATCTCGAGGTTCGTTGCCGTGAGCTTCAGGCGGCCGCCGTCCGTTTTGAGCAGGACGTTGCCCAGAATGGGGAGTGTTCCCCTGGTCGAGACCCCGCGACCCACGATCGAAAGACCGCGTGCGAGGTTCTCTTGTAGACAGCTGACCTTCACCCGGTCCCCCTCCGCATCTTCGTACCCGAAAGAATGATTAGAACGCCAGTCGCCGTAGTAGTGGTGTGGACTATGACCCTATCGGCCCCATCGACGTGCTGCGACTGATCGGGATCGCCATCGCGCCGGTGGACGGTGCGGGGACGGAGTGCGGATGGTCCGGGACAGCTCTCCCGAGCGTGTCGTGAAATGCTACAGAGATCTCGCTATCTGACATTCTTGAAGACAGGTTGTCCACGAAGAGAGAGCCTTATCCACAGGGCGTGATGCCTTATCCACACCGCTGACCACGTCAGTCCGCGTAGAGGGACTCCCGCAGGGCGTTGATATCCCGCCGGAAATCGTCGTTATCGCCCATCTCGCGCTCGATCTTCTCGCAGCCGTGAAGGATGGTCGAGTGGTCGCGGCCGCCGAGCGCCGCGCCGATCCGGAGAAGCGGCGCCTCGGTCTCTTCGCGCATGAGATACATAGCGATCTGCCGCGGCAGCACGATCTGCTTGTCGCGCGCCTTGCCGCGGAGTTGGTCCGACGGCACGCCGTAGTACTTCGCGACGGTCTCCACGATCCGCTCCGGCGAGAGTGACTGCTTGCGCGGGTTGTAGAGGATGTTCTGGAGCATCGTCTGTGCGAGCTCGGTCGTGACCGCGACCGCGTTCAGCGTGGCGTACGCCACGATGCGCGTGAGCGCCCCCTCGAGCTCGCGGATGTTCGACACGATGCGCTGCGCCAGGAAGTCGATGACCGGCGGCGGCACCGCGACGTTCGCAGCTTCGGCCTTCGCCCGAAGGATCGCGGTGCGCGTCTCGAGGTCGGGCGCCGAGATGTCGGCGATCAGGCCCCACTCGAATCGCGAGCGGAGACGGTCCTCGAGCTGCGGGATGGCTTTCGGGGGCCGGTCGCTCGACATGATGATCTGCTTGCCTTCCTCGTGGATGGCGTTGAACGTGTGGAAGAACTCTTCCTGCGTCCCCTCTTTGCCGGCGATGAACTGGATGTCGTCGATGAGGAGGACATCGATCCGGCGGTAGCGTTCGCGGAACTCTTCGCTCTTCTGGCCGCGGATCGAGTTGATGAACTCGTTGGTGAATTTCTCGCTCGTCGCGTACGCGACCCGCTTCTTCGGGTGGCGCGACAGGACCGCGTGACCGATCGCGTGCATGAGGTGCGTCTTGCCGAGACCACTACCGCCGTAGACGAACAGCGGGTTGTATGAGTGGCCCGGACGCTCCGCGACCGAGAGCGCCGCGGCGTGCGCGAGCCGGTTGTTCGAGCCGACCACGAACGTCGCGAATGTGTAGCGCGGGTTGAGGATCGCTGTGACCGGAGACTGCTCGGACCGGCGCTCGGAGGGAGGCGCGACCGGGGTCACGCTCTGGCCCTGACCGGCGCTGTAGTGGCCGGTTTCCGGCGAATTCGAGCCCCGCTGCGCGCCGGATCCACCGGACTGCGCCGCACCACCAGGAACGGTGATGAAGCGCACGTCGACGGTGCGTCCGACGAGCTGCTGGAGCGATGCGCGGACCTGGGTGCGGTATTTGTTCTCGAGCCACTCGCGCGCGAACGCGTTGGGGACGCCGATGCAGAAGACGTCGTCCTCTTCGCTGACGACGTACGTCTCCTTGAACCACGTGTCGTAGTTCGCTTTCGGCATCGCGAGCTGCAGTTCGCCGAGGGCGGCCTTCCATAGCTCTTTCAAATTGGGACGAGGCTCTACTCCCAGCTGCGGGTCAGACGTCACGATCGCTCCCCATGTAATCGCCCTGCGTGTCGCTCGATGATGGACCCTGCCGCTCGCGTCGCAAGCACCAAAAGCTCTTTGCGGTGATCGGCTCCTGCGGAAGCCCGCGAACTATACCCCGCTGCCGGAATACCGGGCAAGGAAAAGATCGGGATCAGGGCGGACTGCTAGACTTCACCCCACACATCCGACGAGATCAGCATCAGCATTTTCGAGAGGGGACTCGATCGTGAAGCGCACCTATCAGCCAAAGACCCGTCGCCGTGCGCGCGTTCATGGTTTTCGTGCGCGCATGAAGACGACGGGGGGCCGCAAGGTCCTGGCGACGCGCCGAGCGCGTGGCCGCAAGCGTCTCACTGTCGTCTAGGCGCGCAGTGATGCACGCCGCGAGACTGCGGCGAGGGGAAGACATCGCGCGTGTCCGGGCGGAAGGTATCGCGCGCAACGACAAGCTGTTCTCCCTCCGTGCGCTCAGCAACGACGAACCGGCCGTGCGTGTGGCTGTGTCCGCTTCGCGGGCCGTCGGCAACGCCGTGAAGCGCAATCGCGCCCGGCGCCGCGTGCGCGAGGCCGTTCGCACCGCACTCCGCGACCATGGGATCGCGAACGGACCAATTGGGCCAACGGGAATGGATCTCGTGCTGATGGCGCGGCCAGCCGCGCTCCAGGCGGCGTCCGCGGACCTCCGGGGCGCGATCGAGCGCGAGCTCACGAGGGTGCTCCGGTGAAGCGCGTACTCCTGTCGGCCCTCCGGTTCTACAAGGCCCAGGTGAGCCCCGCGCTCCCGCCGGCCTGCCGGTACACGCCGACGTGCTCCGAATACGCGATCGAGGCCGTCGAGCGCTACGGCGCGGGGCGTGGCACGATCATGGCGATCCGGCGTGTCCTGTCGTGCAACCCGTTCGCGCGCGGCGGCTACGACCCGGTCCCACAGAAGTCCCAGCCGCTCCCGCCGCAGGCGGCTCGCTAGATGGACATCACGACCCTCTGGAACTTCCTCCTCGTCCACCCGCTCGTATCGCTGCTCGTCGCGGCCTTCGATGTGGTCCACGACTTCGGGCTCGCCGTGGTCGCGGTGACGATCGCGATCCGGTTGCTCCTGTACCCGCTCTTCGTCATCCAGATCAAGAACCAGCGGGCGATGCAGGAGCTCGCACCGGCCATCGCCGAGCTGAAGACGAAGTACGGCAGCGACAAGGCGCGCATGAGCCAGGAGCAGATGAAGCTCTACAAGGAGCGCAGCTACAACCCCGCGATGGGCTGTCTGCCTCTCCTGCTGCAGATGCCGCTGCTCCTCGCGATGTACTCGGCCTTCCAGTTCTTCGTGCGGACCCCGTCGCCCGACGGCGTGGAGCTCGGTAACGCGATCTGGCCGTTCCTGCACAACCCGATCGGTGCCGGAGAGCACCTCGACCTGACCGTCCGCTGGCTGCCGTGGCTCGAGAGCCTCGGCCACAAGGATGCGTTCTACATCCTTCCGGTCCTCGCGGGCGTCACGCAGCTCATCTCGTCCGTGATGTTCCAGCCGGCGATCAGGCCGAAGAACGTCGACCCGCAGCAAAAGATGATGCAGACGATGCAGTACTACTTCCCGCTCATCACCGTCTTCATCGCCTCGGGACTGCCGTCCGGTCTCGCGCTGTACTGGGTGACAACGACGGTCTTCGGCATCGTCCAGCAGTACTTCGTGAGCGGCTGGGGCCAGCTGCCGCGATTCCTGCCGTTCCTGCGTAACATCCCGTCGCCTGCGGACCGTACGCTCGCAGCCCGCCAACAGGCGGCGCTCGAGGAAGAGCGCCGCGATATGGGGGCCAAGCCCGCGATCGTCTCGGACGGCCGTGCTGGTCTGACCGATCGGGGCGCCGAGCGTTCGCGCGAGGCGCGCCGCCAGAAGAAGAGGAAGTAAGGGTCGAGGGGGGAACCGATGCCGCTGCGTGGTGAGGAGTTCACCGGTCGCACCGTCGAGGAGGCGATCGAGCGAGGCCTGCTGGATCTCGGGCGCAAGCGCTCCGAGGTCGATATCGAGATCTTGGAGCGCGGCAAGCCCGCCAACATGCTCGGCATGGGCGGTGTCGACGCGCGAGTGCTGCTGTCGTTCACCGAAGAGGAGCAGGCCGAGGTGCCCGAGCCTGTGATCGACGAGGCCGAGGTCCCGAGGCGGCCCGACGCGATCCGCGCCTCCGCCGACCGCGCGGCCGACCGCGCGGCGGATGAGGCCGAGCAGGCCGCGCCGCTCCTTGCGGAGGATCTGGCGGCCGGTCTCGGTGTCTTGAAGACGCTTCTCGAGAAGATGGATGTCGAGGCCGACGTCACGCTCGACGGACGGCCGGGCATGGAAAGCCTCGACATCGAGGGAGCCGAGCTCGACGCACTGATCGGTCGCGGCGGCGAGAACCTCGTCGCGCTGCAACAGATCGTCTCGGCGATCACCTCGAAGACCGTCGGTCACACCGTCCACATTCCCGTCGACGTCGAGGGGTATCGCAAGCGCCGCGAGGAACAGCTGCGCGAGATCGCCCAGCGTGTCGCTGGCCGCGTGCGCACGACGAGCCAGGCCGTGACGCTCGAGCCGATGCTCGCGTTCGAGCGCCGCATCGTGCACCTCGCCCTGCAGGGACAGCCGGGCATCAAGACCGAGTCGGTCGGCATGGATCCGAACCGCCGGGTGGTCGTGAGCTCGACCGCCGCCGGCGCGCGCGGACCGGCCGGCCCTGGCAGTTTCGGCCCTGCACCGGGCGGGTTCCGCAACGGACCGCGTCCGGGTGGCCCCGGTGGCCCCGGTGGCCCCGGTGGATTCGGTGGCAGGCGGCCGTATCCGGCACGGCCGGGCGGCGTGCGGCCACCGCGCAGTGGAGGCTTCGGCCCGCCCCGGTCGCACGACCGCGACTGTCGGAACACGTCGCGACGAGCAGACACCTCCGCCGTTAGCCTTTTTGCATGCCCGATCGCAACTGGTCCGCCGAGCGCGTGCGCGCGAATTTCCGGATCGACGCCTTCTCCGGCGTCTGTGCGGGCGTCTACCTGGGCGTCGTCATCGCGTTCCTGCCGGTCGTGGTGCGGCGCATGGGCGGATCGACCGAGGACGTCGCGCTCGTCGTTGCGGGGCCGTTCATCGGCCACCTCTTCTCTCCGGTCTTCGGCTACCTCCTCGCGAAGCTCCCGCCGGTACGGGTCACCGCGCTCACCGCGACCATCTCGCGACTGATCTTTTTTGTGGGCGTGCTCCTCGCGACCACGCCATTCGCGCTCGCGCTCGTATCTGTCACGACCTGGGTGATCGCGATCGCCAACCTCGCGTCGTACGCGACGCTCATGCAAGGTATCTACCCCGACAGCGAGCGTGCGTCGGCGATGGGCAAGGTCCGCGTGGGCGTGTCCGTCGCCAGCATCGCGAGCGCGACGCTTGCCGGTATCTTCATCGACTCGTTCCCGGCGACGCTCGTCTTCGCGGTCGCGGCGGCGATCTCGCTCCCCGGCGGCATCGCGTTCGGCCGCATCCGGCACGAGCGGCCGGCCCTCCCCGCGATCCGGCGCCGCCCGTCGCAGATCGCACGGGATGTGTGGCGTGACGTGCGCTACCGCCGCCTGCTGATCTCCTTCACGATCTTCGGTTTCGGAAACCTCATGACCTACGCGATGTATCCGATCCTGCTGGTCGACCACTTCAACGCGCCGAACAGCTTCGTCGGCTTCATGACCGCGCTGCAATCGGGGACCGCCGTCCTCGCGTACTTCGTTTGGGGCCGCTTCATCGATCGCGGCTCGTCGCTACGCATCAGCGTCATCGCCACATCGCTCGGCCTGCTCATGCCGCTCGGCTATCTCGTTGCGCCGAGCTACTGGTTCCTGCTGCCGGTCGCCGTCGTCGCCGGCATCACGAACGCCGCCGGTGACATCACGTTCTTCACGAACATCGTGCAGATCGCGCCCCGCGACCGGGTCGGCGACTACGCCGTGGCGCAGTCGTCGCTCATGGGCCTCCGCGGGACGATCGCGCCGTTCGCGGCGTCCACACTGCTGACGCTGTTCGCGCCGCAGTCGGTGATGGTGTTCGCGATGGGGCTGATGCTCATCGGCGTGCTGGTCATGGGGCGAGCCGTTCGCATCGCGCTCGCGCCGCCGAGGCCCGTCCTCGAGGTCTCGCCCGCTTAGGCGGACACTGGTGGGCATGATCCGCTTCAGCGCACTCGCGATCGCCGTTCTTCTCGCGGCGTGTTCGGCCACGCCCGCCCCAGCTCCGAGCCCGAGCGCGTCGGCGAACCCGACCGTCGCAGCCGCGAGCCCCACGCCGAACCCGCCGGCCAGTACGGCCGCCCCGACACCGACCCCAGCGCGAACACCGATCTCGCTTCCGAACACGGCGCTGATCGACGCGCCGTCGGGGCCGATCGTCTGGGTGCTGGTGGGCGCGCAGGGACAGGGTGCGCGACTGTTCCGGTCCAGCGACCGTGGTGACACGTGGGACGAACATTCGCTCCCGCAGATCGCTCCGATCCTGCTGTCGTTCATCGACGGACGCGAAGGTTGGGCCATGGGCGACACGCGACTCGTCCCGGCGCCCCCAGGCGCGCAGTGCGGCTCGCCGGTCGCGCTCGCGCACACGACCGATGCGGGCACGACCTGGCAGACCATGACGACCACCGGGCTCGAGCCGCCGGGTCCATGCAAGAGCTCGTTCACGTTCGCCGACGCGCAGCGCGGCTTCATCGCCGCGACCGATCCGGCCGGATCGCCGCTCGTGTATCGGAGCGCCGACGGAGGCAGGAGCTGGACCGCATCGTCCCGGCTCGCCGACCCGCCCGGATTCACGAGCGGCAATGGTCCGTATCTCGGTGTTGGCCGCATCGGTTCGTTCGGCGCGACACTCCTCCTGACCGTGTCGCCGAACAATCCGTTCACTGGAGCTTCGTTCGTGTACTGCTCCACCGATGGCGGTGCGACCTGGAGGTACGCGAGCAAGGCACCCAAAGGCACGCAGGACGTCGCGTTCGTCACCGCGACCCGCTGGATCCAGATCTCATCGCCCGAAGACTCACGGGAGACGACCGACGGCGGCGCGACGTGGCATGTGTTCGCGACGCAGTATCAACAGGCCGCGCCGGTCGGGCCATCGGTCGTATTCGGCGACGCGCAGATCGGCTACGCGACCGCGCGCGGCGCGATCACGCGGACGATCGACGGCGGCGTGACCTGGACCTCGATCAGGACGCCGGGAACGTTCTAGCGAAGCGTGATCCCGGCCTTCGTGATCGCGGCGATGAATCGATCAGCAATGAGCTTGTTGCCGTCGTCGGACGGATGGAAGCCGTCGGCAGATACGGTGATCGTCGGGGTGAGCGCCGCAGATCCGGTGAGAGGTCGACGATCGTCATGCGGTCTTTGAACGTCGCCGCGATCGCGGCGATCGCGGCGTTGTACGCGTTGATCCGCGAGAACAGCCCAGCCTGGTCCTGGCCGGCGTACGCGGGGATCGGCCGTAGATCGGGGACCGTGCCGACGAAGATCCGCGCCTCGTTCTTGCGGTCGTCGTGATGAACAGTGTGGGCGTCGCCGTCCGAGCGGGCGTCGCGGTGACCGCAGTTGGAGCAGCAACCGATGAACACGCCACCAGACTCATTGCGAGCGCAGTGCAGATCACACGCATCCGTCGACGGTAAAGTGTCTAAACTGGAAGAGGTTCCTGAAAGGGATCACGGGGATGCGTGGTTTCGACAGGGCAGGCGAACGTATCGCTGCGAGCCGAGGTACGCCGTTCTCCCTCGTAAATCCGAACGGCGCCAGGTAACTGGCAACACTTCTTACGCACTCGCTGCCTAGTCAGTGAGCGTCCTCCCGGTCTCCCCTTCGCGGACCGGGAAGGGCGTAATGAGCGAAGGTGCGGCCCACCGAGTGTCCGGTAGGCGGGCTCAAGAACACGGACTGGCGGAACCGGAAGCGCGTCGGTGCGCGTCCGGGACCGCGAGACAACCAAAGTGCCGACTACGCTCGTAGGCGCGATACGGTCAAGGGCCTTGGACGGGGAGTTCGACCCTCCCCCATCTCCACTCGTTGAAGGGGGCTCGGCCGGGCCGGCAGCAGCAAGCCGGGCCGGCCGGACGCGCCGGGCCTCAGCTTCGCTGGACGTGCGTGAGGCTTTTCGCTTCACGGCGGAGCAGCACGACGGCGATAACGAGCACGACGTCCGCGCCCACGACGGCGACCCGCGCTTCGGTCGCGCTCGCCGCGGGCAACAGTGCCAGGACCGCGAGGCTCATCCCGATGCCCCACACCAGGAGGCGCGTGCTTGCCATGAGGCTGACGTCGCGCGCCGCGCACACGGCGTGCGTGCGGCGGATCTGCCGCGCATCGCGCACGCCGAACAGCAGCAGGATCAGCGTGATGCCCGCGGTCGCGAAGATGAAGCTCAACCGCGCTACCGTACCCGCCTGATGTCCGTTCCCGGATCCATCGAGCCCCTCTACGCAGGATGGCGGCAGCTGAACGACCGGCTCGTCGAGGCGATCGGCCCGCTCTCGGGCGAGGAGCTCGCGTGGGCACCCATGCCGGCGATGTGGCCGATCTGGGCGCTCGTGGCGCACCTCGCGGGCGGTCGCGTGTACTGGCTCTGCGCGATCCTGAACGAGCCCGGCGCGGAGCGAACGCCGTTCACCGATTCGAGCGGTGAGGGTTGGGAAGACGATCCGTCCCATCCGCGCAGCGCAGACGAGCTCGTGTACGCGCTGCGCTCGTCGTGGGGTGTCGTCGACGGCTGCCTGCACCGGTGGACGACCGGGATGCTGCAGGACGAATTCCGCCGTGAACGCAACGGCGCGACCCAGATACACACCCGGCAGTCGGTGATCTTTCGCCTCATCACGCACGACGCGGCGCACGCCGGCGAGATCTCGCAAACGCTCGGCAGCCACGGACGGGGCGAGATCGATCTCTGGAAGCAGCTCTCCCGCGTCCTGCCGGCGACGTAGCGCCGAGCGCGACCGGTGGCCCGAGGTCACCATCGCCGGTCTGACGCGGGTCGCTCCGCGCGATCCGGTCGTCCCGGGGGAGAATGACGGCTGACAGTCACGCAGTGGGGATGAGGAGGCTGGAGATGCCGGCGAAGAGCGCAGCGGGACAGGGCACCAAAGAGAAACCGTGGAAGCTGAAGACGCCGAGCGGAACATCCGAGTACACGATGTACAAGGATGAGACGCTCGACCCACCGGCGATCGTGTGCCAGGTCGGGACGACCCAGCTCCGCTATCGCACACGCGCGATCGAAGATCTGCACGCGATGCTCAGGAAGCATGGTGACTGGATGCCGCTCGGGAGCGCGGACGAGCAGAAGGCCGCGGCCGACGGGACCGTCGAGGCGTGGGGTCGATCGCCAAAGAACCCGGTGAAGGGCTGGTACGGACTGAAGAAGGGCTACCGCGGCCGGTTCGGGATGTACCTGCCGCCGCTCCTCGAGGCGCTCGGTCTCGCCGAGGTCACGCACGACGCGAAGAACAACAAGATGCGAGCGAAGTAGCGAGCGTGTCCAGCGAGGCCGACTTCGTGCCGCAGACCCCGGATCTCGCGTACGAGCGCCGTGGCGCCATCGCGATCCTTACGTTCAACAGGCCGGACGCGCGCAACGCAATGACCTGGGACATGTATCGCGGTCTGTTCGACGCGTGTGAGCACGTCGACAAGGACGACCGGGTCCGCGTGCTCGTCCTACGCGGGGCCGGCGACAAGGCTTTCGTCGCGGGTACCGATATCTCGCAGTTCAAGACGTTCACGACGCCCCAGCACGCCATCGACTACGAAAAGGACCAGAACCGCAACGTCGGTCGGGTCGAGCTGGTGAGGAAGCCGACGATCGCGATGATCCGCGGCTTCGCGGTCGGTGGCGGGGCGTCGATCGCGCTGGCCTGCGACCTGCGGATCGCCGCGACCGACGCGCGGCTCGGCGTACCGATCGCCAAGACGCTCGGCAACACGCTCTCGATCACGACGCTCGCCCGCATCGTCTCGTACATCGGGCCGGCGCGGACCAAGGAGCTCCTCTTCACTGCACGACTCATCGATGCCGATGAGGGCAAGGCCGCGGGTGTGTTCAACGAGGTCGTGCCGGCCGAGCGTCTCGAGGCACGGACCATGGAGCTGGCCGAGCAGATCGCCGCGAACGCTCCACTGACGATCCAGTCCGTCAAGGAAGGCGTCCGGCGACTCATGGAGCACGCCCGGATCACCGATGCTGAGGATCTCGTCCTCATGGCGTACGAGAGTGCGGACTTCAAGGAGGGCATCGATGCCTTCCTGAACAAGCGTCCACCGAAGTGGACCGGCCGGTGACCGACTCGCGCTACGCGCTCGAGGGCATCCGCGTGCTGGAGCTCGGGAACTTCATGGCCGGTCCGTACTGCGGGATGCTCCTCGGGGACCTCGGGGCAGACGTCATTAAGGTCGAGAATCCGAAGGGCGGCGACTTCACGCGGACCGCGGCCCCGTTCCTCAAGGGCGAGAGCGCCCCCTTCCTCGCGGTGAACCGGAACAAGCGCTCCATCGCGGTCGATCTGAAGTCGGACCGTGGCCGCGAGCTCTTCCTCGACCTCGTCCGACGGAGCGATGTCGTCGTCGAGAACCTCCGGCCGGGGACCATCGACGATCTCGGTATCGGCTACGCCGTCCTCTGCGAGGCGAATCCACGGATCATCCTGTCGTCCGCGAGCGGCTTCGGGCAGACCGGGCCGTACAAGGATCGCGCGGCGCTCGACCTCATCGTGCAGGGCATGAGCGGCCTCATGGCGATCACCGGCGAGGAGGGGCGTCCACCGGTGAAGGTCGGGGTCCCGATCACCGATCTCGCCGCCGGGATGTTCGGCGCGTACGCGATCCTCGCCGCGCTCCGCGTCCGTGATCGCGACGGGCTCGGGCAGCACATCGACGTGAGCATGCTCGAGTCGGCGATCGCGCTCCAGGTCTGGGAGACGAGCGGGTATCTCGCGAACGGGGAAGTGCCCGGGCCGCTCGGGTCGGCGCACCGCTTCAACGCGCCGTACCAGGCCGTCCGCACCGCCGACGGCTACGTCACGATCGGCGCGACGACGCCTGCGAACTGGCACTCGTTCTGCGCGGTCCTCGGCCTCGCGCATCTCGAGAACGACGCGCGCTTCGCGAAGGTCCACGAGCGACGCCGCAACCACCTGGAGCTGGCTGCGCTCATCGAGGCCGTGTCGACGACGAAGCCGAGC
>JBBRQB010000021.1:0-38455 GCA_038227105.1 Candidatus Limnocylindria bacterium
GAAGGCCCGGTACTCGGCACCTCCGCGCAGCGAGAGGGTCTTGGTGATCGCCGCGGTGAGCGTCGTCTTGCCGTGGTCGATGTGCCCGATGGTCCCGACGTTCACGTGCGGCTTGTTGCGCTCGAACTTCTTCTTTGCCATGGTTCCTCTCGCTCTCCTTCTTCTGTCACGAGGTCAGAGCCCACCTCGGGGATCGAACCCGAGACCTCGTCCTTACCAAGGACGTGCTCTACCAACTGAGCTAGGTGGGCGAACTCGTTGGGCCAGACATCAAAAAGAGGTTGCTTTCCGCAACCCCCTTGCGCGACTGGACAAGAGGATTATCCGCCTACGCACGCACATCCGTCAACGAACAGCCGGAAAACCGGGTCTGAAGCCGCCTTACGGAACCCTTACGTCCTTCTCATCGTCTTTTCATGCGCCTTTGGACCGGTCGGCCGATGCTCTCCTCCATGTTCGACAACCGTCCTCCGACGCCCTGGCGCGGCGAGCCGGACCCCTGGCGGGACCCCGGCATTGAGCGGACGCAGCCGATCCTCACGGCCCCGGCCGAGCCGGTGGCGGCGACCCTCCCTCCCCCCCTTCCGCCGCGCAGGAAGCGCCTGTCCGACGGGTTGGTCTACATCCTTGTCGGCGTGCTCATCGGCGGCGCCGTCGGTATCGGTGGCGCACGAGCCCTGACCCCCCAGGTGCTCCCCAGTGCCGCCGGTGGCGCGCCAACTGCCGCGACGACGACCGATCCCGCGACACACGCCGCGATCGCCGGTGTCATCGCGCAGGCGAACGACGCGCAGGCCGCGGCCTTCGCCAGGAACGATCCGATGCTCATGCAGGCGACCTCGACGTCCGCCCACTACCAGGAGATGGTCCGGATCAACGGTGACCTCGCAGCCAGCGGCGTGACGAGCATCGCGCTGACCGGGATGACCGTCGATGCGGTCTCGGTGAACGGCTCGAACGCGACGGCGACGACCACGGAGACCTGGACGAGCACGTTCGCCGACGGCAGCACCGACAAGAGCACCGACCAGAACGACTACACGCTGGTGCTCGTGGGCGGCACCTGGAAGATCGCCGGCAACACGCAGCCCAACGCGACGACCGGCGGCGGCACCGGCATCACCGTTCCGACGCCGGCGCCGAACCCACAGGCGCCGACCGGCGGCATCGTGCAGCCGACGTCGCGCAACTGGTCCGGCTACGTCGCGACGGGCGGCACCGCGTACACATCGGTGACCGGCACCTGGGTGATCCCAACGCCTGATCCGAAGACGCCCGGCGTGGAAGCGACGTGGGTCGGCATCGGGGGTGCGAACACGACCGACCTCATTCAAGCCGGCACCGAATCGACCGTCAACGCGGATGGCACCGTGACCCACGACGCGTGGACCGAGGTCCTCCCGCAGTCGACGCGGAACGTCACGCTCTCGGTCAACGCCGGCGACACCGTCACAGTCACGATCACCGAGCAGTCCGCGGGCAGCTGGCTCATTGAGATGAAGGACGTCACGACCAAGAAGACCTACTCGACGACGCTCGGGTACAACTCATCGGAGTCATCGGCCGAATGGATCCAGGAAGCGCCGAGCATCGGACGCTCGATCGCGCCGCTCGACAGCTTCGGCAAGATCACGTTCAGCGGTGCGAGCAGCGTCGTCGACGGCAAGTCCCTGACGCTGAAGGCAGCCGGGGCAAAGGCGGTCACGATGACCAACGGCGGAGGCCAGCCGCTCGCGATCCCGACCGCGATCGGCAGCGACGGCAAGAGCTTCAGCGTCGACCGCACCGGCACCCCGAGCACGGGCGGCGGGATAGGCAATCCAGGCAGGCGCCGGGGATAGCTCGTTCGGATCCGCGAGCTGCCAGATGCAGCAGCCGCGCGATCGACTCCCTCGCTGATCGATCTCGGTGGCGCCTTCCTCCTGATCTACATTCACCATCGATCCGGCTGCGCCGTGGGCGACACGAGAGAAGGAGCCAGGTGACCGATCTGCCGCTTCCGTATCTCGCGTGGGTCGGCTTCGGCACGGACCTGAACCGGTCGATCGCCCGATCCGATCGCGGAGCCGCTGTACCGGAGCCAACATCAGCGACCGCCTGACGCTGATCGCCGGCGCCTCCGGCTACGTCGGTGGCCGGCTGCTCCGCGCGCTCACCGATCGAGGCGCGGCGGTGCGCTGTCTGGCACGCCGACCGGAGCTCCTGCGGGAGAAGGTGCCGGCTGGCGTTGAGGTGGTCGCCGGCGACTGCTTGGATCCTCTGTCCCTTCCCCCGGCACTCGATCGCGTCGACATCGCGTATTACCTCGTGCACTCGATGGGTGGGCACGGTGACTTTGCGGAACAGGACCTGCGGGCGGCGCGCACCTTCGGTGACGCGGCCGGTCGGGCCGGCGTACGGCGCATCGTCTATCTCGGAGGCCTCGGTGCGGAGAACGATGACGCGCGCGGTCTATCCGAACACCTCCGCAGTCGCCACGAGACCGGCGCGGCCCTTCGTGAGAGTGGCGTGCCGGTTGTCGAGTTCCGAGCATCGGTGATCCTGGGATCCGGCAGCCTTTCGTTCGAGCTCATTCGAGCGCTCACCGAGCGGCTGCCGATGATGATCTGTCCCCACTGGGTCGCGACGATTGCACAACCGATCGCCATCGAGGATGTCATCGCGTACCTTGTCGCAGCGTCGGATCTGCCTCCGGAGACAGGCTCGACGATCTTCGAGATCGGCGGCGCGGATCGCGTGTCGTACGGCGACATCATTCGCGAGTACGCGCGTCAGCGGGGACTCCACCGCGTCCTCATTTCCGTGCCCGTGTTGACGCCACGCCTTTCGAGCCTGTGGCTCGGGCTCGTGACGCCCGTCTATGCGCGCGTCGGACGTCAGCTCATCGAAGGCATGCGTAATCCGACGATCGTCAGGGACGACGCCGCGCTGGCGACGTTCGCGATCAAGCCGCTCGGGCTGGCCGAGTCCATCCGCCGCGCGCTGTCATTCGAGGACCAGGAGTTCGCGGAGACCCGCTGGTCGGATGCGCTCTCCGCGTCGGGTCGGACCGCGTCCTACGGCGGCGTCCAGGTCGCTTCGAGGCTGGTCGACTCCCGGACCTGCGCGATCCCTGCATCGGCGGGCGCGAGCTTTGCGCCGATCCGCCGGATCGGAGGTGCTGCCGGCTGGTACTGGGGCAACTGGCTCTGGCGGGTCCGTGGGTTCGCTGACCTGCTGATCGGAGGCGTTGGTCTCCGGCGAGGGCGGCGCGACGCCGAGCATCTGCGGGTCGGCGATGTCGTCGATTTCTGGCGGGTCGAGTCGCTTGAGCCCGACCGCCGGCTGCGCTTGGTCGCCGAGATGAAGCTGCCCGGCAGGGCGTGGCTTGAGTTCGAGGTCTCGCCTCGTGAGGGCGGCGGCTCGGTGATCCGACAGACCGCGGTGTTCCAGCCCTCGGGTCTGGCCGGGTTGGCCTATTGGTACCTGCTCTATCCGATCCACTCGCTGCTGTTCGGACGGATGCTCGCCAGCATCGCGAAGCGCGCCGGTGAGAGCTACTAGCTCAGCACGTCCCCGAGACCCATGGGCTGCGGTACGGGATGCACCCGTTGATGACCTGCGCCTTCGTGTAGTAGTGAAGCGAAAGGCCCCAGCGCCACCGGCCGTCGTTCTCGCTGAAGATGAGATCGATCGGAGTCGTCCGATCGGGTTCACGCCACTGGGACCGGACGAAGTACTCGCCGCCGTTCTGCGACCGGAACTGGACGGCAGGGTCGACCGTCACGGTGAGATCCCCCGCCGCGAAGCGATCGCGGAGCGCGTGGGTGAACAGAGCAACGGAACGACTGAGGCCGCCGCTGCCGAGCAGCTGACCGTCGACGAGGTACCCGGCAGCGATAAAGCAGTCGGGCATGATGCGCGCGATCGCGTCCACGTCCTTCGCCGCGAACGCCTGCGCCAGCGCCGCACCGAGCTCCGCTGTGGCGACAGCCGGCGCGACGGTCGCGGTGGGCGTCGGGAACGCGACGGGCTCGACGGTCGCGAAGGTCGTGGCGATGTCATCGAGCCAGGTCTTCGGCAGTTGCTGCGGCAGGCCCCCTCCGAGCCAGAGGTGGTAGATCCGATCGGTCCCGCGGATCACGAACGCCGTGGTGCTCGCGTTCGCGTTGTCCTCGATGAGCCTGACCGCCTCGCGCCCACCGACGGTGGCTGCCTGAGCCTTCATGTGCGTGCTCCGAACGAAGCCACCGGGAACGGTCGGGGTGTTCACCCACTCGAGTGCGGAGATCCCACGGACGTTGCGCCAGACGTCGACGCGAACATCCGGATACCGATCGCTGGGGAGAGGGCCGAGGCCACTTGGGTCCTTGAGGCACGCCTCGCGGGTCTCGGCCTCAGTCACGATCGTGTAGGAGTCGAAGCCAAGCGTGTCCTGACTCGTGTAGATCTTCGCCAACGATCGCCGGAACGTGGTCGGCAGCGTGATGCGGTACCCGAGGATCGCGTTCTCGAATCCGCCAGCTGGCGACGGAGACGCGGTCGGTGTCGGACTCGGCGTCGCGGACGCGATGGCTGCCGGGGATGGAGATGGCTGCGGTCCGGATTGCAGACACGCGGAGCCGACCAGGGCGACGACGAGCGCAACACCCAGCCACCTGATCGAACGCGGGATGATCTCGGGCACCGTCACCGGATGGTCCCACGGCGGGACCTGATAGGGATGACGGAACGGTCAGGCGAACGATCCGTTCCAGGTCAGCAGCCTTTCGTCCGTCGGCTGAAAACAGAACGACGGACCATTCGGCCCGTCGTTGCTGCTGATGCTGGTGGGCAGAGAGGGAATCGAACCCCCACAGCCAAAGGCGGCTGATCTACAGTCAGCGGAGCTCACCACCTGCTCGATCTGCCCAAGCGCGGTGTCGAGACCCAAGTTTAGGGACTTTCGACGCGCGACTCCAGCCCCGGGACAATCAACAGAATGGACGACCGCACCCTCCGCGTGGCCGTGCTCCTCGCGGCGCACATCATCTTCCTGTCGGCCGGGGCCCTGCGCATCGTGCGCGGTCAGCGGGAGCACCTGGTGCGGACCGAGGCTCGCTGGTGGATCCAGTACTACCCGCCGCTGGTCTGGGTCCCCTTCGTTGTCGCGTACTCGCAGGTCGCCTGGCTTCCGACCCTCGTGCCGACGGTCGACCTACCGATGAGCGTGCGGATCGCCGGCTTCGCGATCGCTGTCGCGAGTGCGGTGTTCGCTGCCTGGGGAATGTGGTCGCTCGGCAAGAGCTACGGCATCCGGCTCGACCTGTTCGAGGGTCACACCCTCAAGACCGACGGCGCGTACGCGCTCGTCCGCCACCCGATGTACTTCGGCATCGTCGGCTTTCATCTCGGCGCGGCGCTCGCGCTCCCGAGCGTGCCGCTCCTGATCCTCACCGCCATCGTCGTCGTGCCGCTCACGCTCGCGCGCATCGCTGCGGAAGAGCGCGTCCTGCGCGAGGCGTTCGCGCTGTACGCGGAGTATGCCCAACGCGTCCCGGCGCTCGTCCCGGTCATCGGCTCCCGCTAGACGCGACACGGCGACGGCACATTGGCCGTCGCCGCGCGCGTGGAGGAGGGTGGAAGAGTCTTAGTTCGTCGCGGTGGTCGGGTGGAACTTCGCCCAGAAGTCCGCTGAGCTCATGCCGCTGGCCTGGATCGCGATGCGGCACGCGTCGCTCGCGGCCTTCGTGTCGCCACCCGTGCTCGTGATCGTCTTGTAGAGGTCGAGGCACTTCGCGACGAGCTGCGCCAGCTCGGCGGTGTTCGTGACCGGTTTGACGGTCGGCGCGGGCGTCGTCGTGGGCAGGCTCGTGGTCGGCTTGGTCTCGACGGTCCGCAGGTACTTCTCGGCGAACTGTGCGCTCGTGAGCCCCGTGAGCTGGATCGCCTTCTTGCAGGTCTCGGTCGCGTCGGCCGTGTGGCGGGTGTACTTCGTGACGCATTCCTTGATCCAGTGCTCGACGTCGGTGGAGGGCTGCGTCGTTTTGCCGAGGTATGAGCTGAACTTGGTCCAGAACTCCGCTGGCGTCAGGCCGCTGAACGCGATCGCCTTCTTGCACGCGTCGCTCTGGTCAGCGGTTCCCGCCAGGCGCTGCGCGACACACTCCTTGACGAGCACTTCGAGGTCAGCAGTGCTCTTCGGGGCGTCGGTCTTCGGCTCGGTCTTGTTCGCACCGGGCCCGAACTTGGCCCAGAAGTCCGCCGAGGAAAGACCGCTCTGCGCGAGGGCAGCCTTGCAGACCTCGCCGACTGCCTGCCGGTCGGCCGCCGGCGCCGAGTCGCCCAGCTCACGAAGAGCGAGGTACCGCTCGACGCACTCCTTGAAGATCTCCGGGACCGCGCCGTGCTGAAGATCGGCAGCGGTCGGTGACGACGGCGACGCGGGCGTCGTCGCAGCCGGCAGTTGAGCCGCCGGCACGTCAGCCTTCTTCTGCTCCCCGACCGCAGACGGCGAGTTTGCAGGCCGCGACGATGCCTGCGTCGCCGGCGCGGTCGACACCATCGGCGTCGCGGAAGGAACCTCGTGCTGTGACGGCGTGTTCGAGAAGACTCCGCCGGAGACCGTGGCAGCGCTGGCGGCGACACCCACGACGAGTGCGCCCTTGCTCATGCTCGCGACCTTGAGAAGCTGTGCCCACATATCGGTGCCCCATCCCTTCGCCTACGCGATCGGTTTCTTGACCACCACAACGCGGCCAAGCCGGGGCTCCCTCATAGGAGAGAGGTACTACCTCCGAGGAGTGAGTGTCATCGCCGGCATCACCGTGTACGGGGCCGTGACCGTGCTCGACGAACTGCCAGCGAGGGTTCCAGTCGAACTAGTCAGATATGCGTAGAGCGTGATCGCCTGGCCCGGCGTGGTCGGGACCGAGAAGGCATATGTGCCGTTCGTCGTCGTCGTGATGCAGCTCGTTGTCGACGTCGGGATCGACGGCGACGTCGTGATGCACGCACCCGTCACATTCGCGCCAGCCGAATCACGAACGACCCCGGTGATCGTGACCGTCGCCTTGGTGGCTGTGGGCACCGGCGTCTGGGTACGGACCGGTGGGGGTGTCACCGGATGCGGCGGTTCCGTGGCCGTGACCGGCGCATTGGTCCGAGTCGGCGTCGGCGGCGACGACGCCGGCAGTTGAGCCGCCGGCACTGACGAGGCCGACTGCGACGGGGATGGAGACGGCGAGTTTGCCGGCGCCGGCGTCGGCGACGCCGACGGCAGTACCGGCGACACAACAGGTGTTGGCAGCGTCGTCTCGATGTGCGGGATATCGCCGCCAAGCTGGACGATCGCGGACGAAGCCGCGGCCCGCGCCTTTGCCGCCGCCGCCGAGTTCCCGAGGACCTCCTGGCGCGCCGCCTCTTCGGTGCGCGACTGGACGAGGTCGAGGAGATACGCGACGCGATCACCTGCCGACAGGCGCAGGTACGCGCCCGCGGACTCGAGGACCAGGCGCGTGTCCCAGAGCGGACTGTCCGCGCTCGCGCCGAGCGCGGAGCCACCGAGGCCCGCAACGAGCACGAACGCGGCGAGCACCGGCGCGAACCGGCGGATGCTGAAGGACGGCATCGCTGCGCGGCCCGAGCGCATGGTCCAGGCCGTCTCGAGGCGGCCCCGGATCGTGCGGTCGGTGGCGACCGGAAGCTGCTGCTCGCCGATGCGGCGGAGAGCCGAGAGCAGGCGGTCGTCGTTCATCGGTCCGCCGCCGCTCCGGCGAGGGCCATCTGCCCGGTGCGTCTGAGCTCGACCCGCAGGCGCTCGAGCCCACGCTGTTGCAGGTTCCATACGGCCTTCTCGCCCTTTTCGAGCAGCTTCGCGACGTCCGCCGCGCTGTAGCCCTCGACGAACCGCAGGAGGATGACCTCGCGATACTCGGGCTTGATCTTGCGCATCGCGCCGAGGACCGCGTCCATCTCGAGCGAGCGCGCGGCGTCGCCTTCCACGTCCACCGTGCTTCGCGGCTCGACCGTCATCTCGAACAACGAGGAGCCCTTCGCCTTGCGGCCGCGGTCGATCGCGGCGTTGCGCGCGACCCGATACAGGAACGCGATGAACGGCAGGCCCTGGTCGCGGTAACGCGACAGGGACTCCATCGCCTTCAGGAAGACGTCGCTCACCAGGTCCTCGGCTTCGTGGGGAGATTCCGAGCGGGCAAGGCAGTACCGGTACAGCGGCTGGCGGTAGCGCTCGTACAGCTCGCCGAAGGCGCGGGCGTCGCCGGCCTGGGCGGCCTGAACGAGGGCAGCGTCCGCCCCCGCTTCGGACCCCACCCCGTCGGCTCGAGAACCCGCATGCTCAGTCACCTTTTCCGGTGTTTCGGCACGCTAACGGTCCGAGGGAGCTCCTGACTCACCCCAACGGGGGTGCGGTCTGGTATCGGTTCGAGGGCGGCGGTCTCCGACCGCTGACCGGCCCGCTACGGCAGGCGGTTGAACCAGAGCAGCGACAGCGTGCTCGCGACGATGGAGAGCACCGCCGCGACGAGCGTGAAGAGGGCCGTGACCTCGGTCTTCTCGCTGCGGAAGACGAGCTGGGTCGTAAGGCTCTCATAGACCTTCTTGAGGTCCGCCTCGCTCGTCGCGAGGAAATACTCCGCGTCGGTGTCCTTCGCGATCTCTTTGAGCGTTGCCTCGTCGAGCGACGTCCGGATCGAGCGGCCCTCGAGGCTGAGTACCGCGCCGGACGGCGTGCCGACACCGACGGTAAAGACACGGATACCGCGCGACACCGCCTCGTCGATGATCGACAGCGGCGGCGGGAACTGGTTGTTCTGACCGTCGGTGAGCAGGATGATCGAGGCCGGAGCCTTCGGCGCGCCGGGGACCGCGGTCTTGGTCGGCTTCTGCGGCGCGTTCGGATTCTGTGGCTGGGTGAGGACGCTGGACGGCAAACCTGTCTCGGCGCCCGCGCCGCTGTCCTCGACGATCGCATCGAGCGACGTGAGGATCGCGCGGCCGATCGCGGTCGCGCGCTGGAGGCGCAGGCGGTCGATCGCCGCCATCACGAGGTCGTGATCGGTCGTCGGCGGCTGCACGATCGACGCATCGCTCGCGAATGAGACGATGCCGATCTTCACGTTGTCCGGCTGCTTGAGGACAAATGCCTTGGCCGCGGCCTTCGCCGCCGTGATGCGGTCGGGCTTGATATCCGTCGCCCGCATGCTCAACGACACGTCGATCGCGAGGATGACGGTGCCCTCCTGGCTCGGCACCTTCACGACCGTGATCGGCCGGGCGAGCGCGGTGAGCATGAATGCGAGGGCGAGGAGGTAGAGCGCCGGCGGGATGTGGCGCTTGATGCCCGGCCCCCGGCCCATCGCCTCCTTCACGAGCGACAGGCTGGCGTAGCGAAGCGCGTACCTGCGGCGCCGGCGCTGCGACCAGATATACAGAACGAGCAGCACGGGCACCGCGATAAGGAACGCGAGCGCCGTCGGCCAGAGGAACGTCATACCGCGACCGCCGCGCGCATCGTCCGCCGCTGCTTCCGCAGCGCCGCGAACCGGAGGATCGCGCCCACGAGGTCGCCTTCGGTCGACAGCGTCAGCACGTCCACACCCGCCTGGCGGAACGCCGAGGTCAGCTCGGCCTCGCGCTTCTGCACGACGGCCTCGAAGCGCCTGCGGAATCGCGCGTCGTGGGTATCGACGTACACGCTCTCACCGGTCTCGGCGTCGCTCATGGCGACAAGCCCGATGTCGGGTAGCTCGCGCTCGCGCGGATCCTCGAGCCGGACCGCGATGACCTCGTGCTTCCGTGAGAGCATCCCGAGCGGACGCTCCCACCCCGGCGCGGTGAAGAAGTCTGAGACGAGGAAGACCACCGAGCGCCGCTTGATGGTGCGGAGTGCGTGCTCGATGAGCTCGGACACCGAGGTGTACGGCGCGGACTGGAGGCGCGGCAGCGTCTGGACGTCGTTGATGAGCCGCAGTACCTGCATCGTGCCGCTCCCGGCGGGAACGGTCTTCTCGACCTTGCCCGCGTAGAGGACCGCCCCGATCTTGTTGCCGTGCCGCGTCAACAGGCGCGCGAGCACCGCGAGGAAGTCCACGAGCTGATCGCGCTTCAGCGTCTCGGTCGTGCCGAAGTCGACGGACGGGGACAGATCGAGGAGAAAATGTGCGGTGACCTCGCGGTCCTCGAGGTACTCACGGACGTACGGCGTGTCCATGCGCGCGCTCACGTTCCAGTCGATGTAACGGACGTCGTCTCCGGGCTCGTACTCGCGGATGTCGGCGAGGTCGAGCCCGTGCCCCCGGAACAGCGTCCGGTACTCGCCCTGGAGCAGCCCATCGAGACGGCGGATGACCGTCCATTCGACGCGCCGCAGGATGGCCTCAGGCCGGGACGTTGACGTGCCCCTGCATCGGCGCGGTCGGCACCGGGATCTTCTGGAGCACGCGGTCGATGATCTGCTCGGGCGACACGTTGTCCGAAAGCGCCTCATACGACAGCACGAGGCGGTGACGCAGGACGTCGTGCACGAGATCGAGGATGTCCTGCGAAAGAACGTAGGTGCGCCCGCGCATGTACGCGAGCGCGCGGCCCGTGAGGATGAGATTGATGGACGCGCGGGGGCTCGCGCCGTAGGTGATGTACTTCTTGATCTCCGGCAGGCCGAAGTCCGATGGATGCCGGGTCGCCATCGAGAGCCGGACGACGTACTCCATGAGCACCGGATCGACGAAGACCTTGTCGGTCTCGCGCTGGAGCGCGAGGAGCCGCTCGGTGGTCATGACCGGCGCGGCCTTGGCCATGCCCTGGGCCATGCGCTCGACGATGAGGAACTCGTCCATCTCGCTCGGGTAGCCGACGATCACCTTCAGCATGAAGCGGTCGACCTGCGCTTCGGGCAACGCGTACGTGCCCTCGGTCTCGATGGGGTTCTGCGTGGCCATGACCAGGAACGGATCGGGCAACGCGTGGCTCTCCCGTCCGATCGTGACCTGACGCTCCTGCATCGCCTCGAGGAGGGCGCTCTGGACCTTTGCCGGCGCGCGGTTGATCTCGTCGGCGAGGAGCAGGTTCGTGAACACCGGACCCAGGGATGTCTGGAACTCGCCGTTCTTCTGGTTGTAGATGCGCGTACCGACGAGGTCGGCGGGCACCAGGTCGGGCGTGAACTGGATCCGCTTGAAGTCGCCATGCACGGCGTCCGCGACGGTCTTGATGGCGAGGGTCTTCGCGAGGCCGGGTACGCCCTCGACGAGGAGGTGGCCGCGGGCGAGCAGACCGACGAGGATCCGTTCGAGCAGATGGTCCTGCCCGACGATGACCTTCTTGACCTCATAGAGCAGCCGGCCCATCTCGGTCTGTCGCTGCTCGGCGGGGATCCGGTCCATCTGTCTCTCTCCTCTTAATCCGGCGGGACGCCGACGGCCGCACCGGCCGCCTGGATGTTGACCGCGAATCCGATACCCGCGAAAGATGCCTGGCCATTCGGGTTGGCAAGGCCGCTCACGATGCCGACGACGTCGCCGTCGCGGTTGAAGAGCGGTCCGCCCGAGTTGCCGGGATTCACCGACGCGTCGAACTGGATGAGCTCGGTCATCGGATGGCCGCCGCCGGGCGGCTGGATGGTGCGGTGCAGGCCGGAGATCACACCGGTCGACAAGCTGCGACTCAGACCGAACGGGTTGCCGATGACGATCGCGTCTTCACCGACGTTGAGGTTGTTCGGGTTGCCCATGGTCGCGATCGCCATGTTGTCGGGGTGGCCAAGGGCGCGGATGCCGGCGATGTCGTTGTCCGGCTGCTTTGCGAAGATCTTCGCTTCGACCGTCAATCCGTCGGCGAATGTGACCGTGATCTTGGTCGCGTCGGCGACGACGTGGAGCGCTGTCAGGATGTCGGCGTCCTCATCGATGATCACGCCGCTGCCGAGCGCGGTCTTGCCGTCCGGCAGCTCGGAGCGCACCGTCACGACGGTCTGCGCGAGCTTCGCGTAGAGCTCGGGCAGGGTCGGGGTCGGCGTCGGAGCGACATCCACAACGGTGCCGAGCCGGACGTCCGTCGGCAGGGCCGAGATCGAAAGGACGAGCGCGGCGAAGACGAGGACGGCGGTGAGCGCGAGCTCGCTGCGCTCCCGTCGGCTGCGCGCCTTGAGCCATGCGGCGACACGCTTCCGACCGCGAAGAGGTGGGACCGCGACGACCGCGGGTTCCGGCTCGGGCGCGACCCCGTGCCGTGGGAAACGCCCGTACGGCCGGTCAGCTCTGGAGCCATCCACCCGTTGGCGAGTCTAGGCGCGTGCCCATGAGAACCGGGTAAGAAGCGCTCATGCGGCGATCTGCCGGCCCGGTAACAACGTCCGGTGGTAGCTCGCCGCCCAGGGACCGCATGATATGCACCGCGCGAGCGTGAGGAGGGTGTGTTGAGCGTCACCGACACGAGTCAGGCGCTGACCGGCGAGTTCATCAAGCTCTACCCAGACCAGGTCGCGCACATTCTCGAACAGCTGCCACCTGCCGAGACTGCGCGCCTCATCGAGGCGACCGCGCCAGCCAACGCCTCAGGACTCCTCGAACGGCTCAATCCGCGCGTGGCCGCCGGAGTCATCTCCGAGCTCGGCGATGACGCGGCCCGTGCGGCACTCAAGTCGATGCTCCCGACAAAAGTGGCTCCGATCCTCACCGCGCTGGACAACGCGGTCCGGGAGCGTCTGCTCGCATTGCTCGATCCGCGCCTCGCGGACCACTTCCGCGAGCTCCTCACCTATCCGACCGACACCGCCGGGGCGCTGATGGATCCGCGGATCACCGCGTTCGACGCTGACCTCACCGTCGATGACGCTCTGCGCCGCATGCGGACCTTCAAGGAGAAAGAGCTCGGCGCCATCTACCTGATGGATCGCGAGGGAAAGCTCGCGGGTTCCGTCCCGCTGGGCGAGCTCGTGACCGCGCAGCCGGACACCCAGCTGAAGGACATCGTCCGCGGCACTCCGGCGACCGTGACCGTGACGGCCACACGCGAGGAGATCGTCGATTCGCTCGCCTCGCAGCGTCTCGCGACATTCCCAGTCGTCGATCTGAACAATCGCCTCGTCGGCGTCATCCGCTATCGAGCGCTCCTGGCGGCGGCCGAGGCCGAGGCCTCGTCGGACATCCAGAAGATGGTCGGCGCGAGCAAGGACGAGACCGCGCTCTCGCGAGTGAGCTTCGCCGTGCGGCAGCGACTGCCGTGGCTCGAGATCAACCTTGGAACCGCATTCCTCGCCGCATCGGTCGTCGGACTCTTCCAGGGCACCATCGAGAAATACAGCGCGCTCGCCGTGCTCATGCCGGTGGTCGCCGGTCAGTCAGGCAACAGCGGCATGCAAGCACTCGCGGTCACGATGCGCGGCGTCATTCTGCGCGAGGTGAGCCTCCGCGATTGGCCCAAGCTCGTATGGAAAGAAGCGCGCGTCGGCATCCTCAACGGACTTGCCGTCTCGGCAGTGACGATGCTCGGCGTCTTCTTTTGGAGCCACTCGCCGGGCCTCACCGCCGTGATCGGTATCGCCATGGTGCTCGCCATGATCATCGCCGGCGTGTGCGGCGCACTCGTCCCGCTCGCCC
Organism: Candidatus Limnocylindria bacterium; assembly: GCA_038227105.1. GTDB lineage: Bacteria > Chloroflexota > Limnocylindria > P2-11E > P2-11E > UBA4735. The sequence goes on from JBBRQB010000021.1 coordinate 13,575, forward strand.
TGAAAGCGTTCGGATTCGATCCGGCGCAATCGTCGTCGATCGTGCTCACGACGTTCACTGATTGCGGCGGGTTCCTCTCGTTCCTCGGGCTTGCGACCCTGCTCTCCGGACTGTTGACCGACCTCACCCCATGACGCGTCAGCCGCCGAGCAGCGCCTGGGTGCACCGCGTGGAGATCTGCGTGCGCAGCTGGTCGGTGATCGTCCCCGCGGCGATCGCCGACTGGAACTCGTCGTACGTCGGGTAGAGCTGCTCGAACGAGTTCAGCGTGCACACGCAGAACGCCTGCGCGATCTGTGGCGGGACGGTCTTCGTATCGATCCCGTTCACGCATGATCCGACGATCGTCGCCTCGGCATTGATCGGATAGCGGCCGAACGGCGTGGGCAGCGGTACGGGTGTGGCGGTGTCGGGCCTGCCGATCGAGATCGGATCCGGTGCGGGCGACGGAGTCGCCAGCGGCGGCGCGGCGAACGTTGATCCGATGATGCCCACCAGCAGGAGCGCGATGATGATCACGATCGGGACGGCGCTGGCCCGCCGGCGCTTCACGATCGCCACCACGGGATCGGGCGGGCGAGGCGGCCATCGCGCACCGCGACGCCTTCGCGCTCCAACAGCCGTGACTGGTCGGGCCAGCGCGCGACGAGCCGGCCGTCGGCCGTGACGACGCGATGCGCAGTGCCGGTGACGAGCCCCCGCGACAGCGCGGCGCCGACGGCCCGTGCGGCGCCGGGCTTCCGCAGGCGGTCCGCCACCATCGAATAGCTCGCGACGCGACCGCGCGGGATGCGGCCCACGATGGTCGCGACCTCGCGCTCGAAGGCGGTCACGCGAACAGTGGCGTCATGCCGCGCCGCTCGAGCAAGGCGTCCATCTCGCGATCGGATGGCCGGCTGCCGGCACGGCTTGCGGCATCGAGGACCTTCTCGAGGAGGCCCACATCGCTCGGGGTGTTGAGGAAGAGACCCTCCCGTCCCAGGACGAACCGGACCGCGAGGTCGATGTCCTCTTGCTCGATCAGCGGCTCGTACCAGGTGCGCGCATCCGCCGGCCGATCGAGCCACGGCCCGAGCGTGATGCTCTTGATCGTCTGCGTCGCGACGTCGCGCTCCGCGCACATGCGGAGCAGTGCCTCCACATCCGCGGCGTAGGCGGGGTCGCGCAGCTGGGTCACGTTGTAGGGAAAGAGCACGGTGTCGAAGTCGAATCGCTCCAGGCTGCGGCGGTGCTGCGCCGCCACGGTCACGCCGTGCCCGGTGACGCCAATGAAGCGCGTCAGACCCGCGTCGCGCGCCTCGACCGCGGCTCGGAGCGCGCCATCCGGCCCGAAAGCGGTCTCCCACTCGGCCGGATCGACGAGGTTGTGGAGCTGGATGAGATCGACGTGCGCTACACCGAGGCGCTTCAGGGAGAGCCGGATCTGGTCGCGCGCACCCCGATAGGTGCGCTCGCCCGTCTTCGTCGCCAGGAAGAAGCGGTCGCGGCCGGCGCCCTTCAGCCACGGCACGAGCAGCACCTCGGAATCCCCGTAGCTGGCGGCGGTGTCGATGTGATTCAGACCGTGGCGCTCGATGAGCGCGAGCGCGCGGTCGACCTCCTCCGGCGTGGCCCGAGAGAACGCCGCGGCGCCGAAGATGGTCCGGCTGCTGTGGTGCCCGGTCCGGCCGAACCGCGCCCGCTCGATCATGCGGCTCCGCCCTCGGACATGCCGCGGCCGAAGGCGACGGCGGCGACCGACATGACCACGAGCAGGATGCCCATCCAGCTGAACGCTCCGGCGATGCCGATGGCGCCTGCGCTGAGGCCGAAGATCGGCGTCGCGATGCCCCCGATCGGCTGCGCGGCAAGGTAGTACGCGCCAAGGACGGCACCCCGGCGAGCCGCCGGAGCTGTGTCCATCACGAGCACCTCGGTCGCGGTCGAGCGCATCGAGAAGGCGAAACCGAAGATCGTCAGCGGGATGAACAGCAGGTCGTTCGGCGTGATCGTGATCAGGTAGACGGCCGGTCCGATCGCGCCGAGCGAGATCAGGATCGGTGTCCGGCGACCGAGGCGATCGGACAGCCATCCGCCGAGCGGCGCGCCGACGATCCCGACGAGCTGCGTATAGCCGAACGCCACTGCCGCGATCGCCGGTGGGATCCCACGCGCGTCGACGAAGTACAGGGCGAGGAACGCGGACATCGCCGCGATACCGACCTGGAACGCGACCGAGAGGCTGACGAGCGGCCCGATGATCCGGAACACGGTCCGGATCTCGCGGAACGGCCCGAGGACGTCGCCGGTCGTGCGCGCAACGCGCTCGGCCGGCGTGATGATCCACAGCGCGACACCGAGCACGATCGGAACGATCGCGAAGTACAGGTATGGCGTGCGCCACGTGCCGGTCGTCGTCGCAAGGTACGCGGCGAGCAGCGGCGCCGCAAAGAACGAGAAGTGGCCGCCGGTGATGTGGAATCCCATGGCGGCGCCGCGCACGCGTGGCGAGAACAGCCGCGAGATGAGCGCCGCCGCCGGGGCGTGGTAGGTGCCGGAGATGATCCCGAGCGAGAGCAGAAGGATGAGCAGCTGCGCGTAGTCGCCGGCCTGGGCCAGGGCCACGCTCACGACGCCCGTGAGCAGCAGGCCGAACACGATCACCTTGCGGGGCCCGACGCGATCAGCCAAGAGCCCGATCGGACCGTTCGAGAGACCGAGGCTCAGCGAGTACGCGCTCACCGCGAACCCGGACTGTGCGTAGCTCAGCGCGAAGGTGTCACGGATGAGCGGCAGCAGCGGGTTCAGGAGGCTGTTGCTCGTGTGATGCGCGAAGTGCGCCGCGGTGATCGTCCCGAGCATGAGCCGCCCGCGGCCGGACCGCAGCGAAAGCTCCTCCTCGACCGGTTGCTGCGCCGTGAGGGGAAGGCCGACGGGCTGCTCGGCGGCGCTTATGGCTTCGTCCACCCCGGCGCCATGAGGATCGGACCGTCCTTGGTCGGGTAGTACACCTGCCAGCCGTAGAAGCCCCGATATGCCGCGGGGTCCGCCTTCATCACATTGGCGTACCCGGTGACCGCGGTGACATATCGGCTGTCGTGGTTGTACGCGAAGATCGCGCTCGGCATGTTGCCCGGCGCGCCGGCGGCCTTCAGGTATCGAGCGGCCGCGAGGATCGAGTCGTGGTAGCTGTTCACGTCGCCTTCGCTGTACGCGGCCCAGGTGGACGGGATGAATTGCATCGGGCCCTGCGCACCCGCCACAGAGTCACCGCGGATCCGACCCATGCGCGTCTCGATGAGATTGATCGACGCGAGGAAGTACCAGCCCACGCCGTATTTCGCCTCGGCCTCCTTGTAATAGCCCATGAGCTCCTCGATGGGCGGCGGCTGCACGATGTGCCAGTCCGGGAGGTTCTTCGGGATCGGACCGGCGTGCATCAGCCTGAGCTGCTTCCCCGCCTCCATGCTGCCGGCGATCGCGGCCCGCGGCTCCGCGGGCAGGCCAGCGAGGACGGCGTCGGTCCACTCCGGGAAATCAGCGAGCCGCGCAATGCCCAGCTGCTCCATGTGCCCGGCCCACGCGAGCTGGACGGCCGACGCGTTCGGATCGCGGATGAGCCCTTCGGCCATCACGAGCTGGGCGGCGAGGCCCGCAGGGTCGTTCGCCGGATCCGGCAAAGCGTCCCACGGCGGCTTCGTCGGGACGGGTGTCGGCGCCGCCGTCGGCTGCGCGCTGGGCGATGGCGTCGCGGTCGGCGAAGCGACGGCCGCCGGGGGCGCCGCCGTCGTCAGGCCCGAACCGCCTGAGCACCCGGCGAGCAGGAAAGCGAGCGCGATCAGGACGGTCCGTGGCAGGCGTTGCATCTTCCATCAAGTATCGCGGTCCGAGGCACCGAACCTGCATCTGAAGCGACGCAGTTCGGCGCGGAGGGCATCGTGGCAAGGGCCGGCAGCAGGCGACCGCGGCAGATGCCGCGCGAGGCACCAGCATCGGCAACGAGTGGGACGGCCGCCCGGATCGAGAAGGAGAAGAACCCCCTCAAGAAGGCGGGCTTGATCCTCGGGCCGGGGTTCATCACCGGCGCATCCGACGACGATCCAAGTGGCATCGGCACGTACGCGATCGCTGGCGCGAGCCTCGGGCTCCAGACCCTCTGGTTGGCGCTCCTCACCTTCCCGCTGATGGCGACTGTCCAGAACGCCTGTGCCCGCCTCGGCATGATCAGCGGGCAGGGGCTCGCCGGCGTGCTGCGGGATCACTACCCGCGCTGGATCCTCTACGGGTCGGTGACCCTGCTCTTCGTCGCGAACACCATCAACGTCGGCGCGGATCTCGGCGCGGTCGCTGACGCCGTGCATTCGATCAGTGGAGTGCAGGCGGTCTGGCTCGTCGTGCCGGTCGCGCTCGGCGTGCTCGCCTTGCAGATCTTCGGCAGCTACAAGCTCATCGCGAACATCTTCAAGTGGCTCACCCTCGCGCTGCTTGCGTATGTCGTCGACGCGTTCATTGTCCGGCCAGACCTCGGTGAGATGCTTCGGGCGACCGTCGTGCCGACGGTCAGCCTCGACCCGACGTATGTCACGACGGTCGTGGCCATCCTGGGAACCACGATCTCGCCGTACCTCTTCTTTTGGCAGTCGAGCGAGGAGGTCGAGGAAGAGGTCGAGCTGGGCCGGACGACCAAGGAGAGGCGCCGCGGCGCGTCGGCGGCGGAGCTGCGCTACTCGACGATCGACGTCAACGTCGGCATGGCGTTCTCGCAGATCGTCATGTACGTCATCATCCTCGCGACCGCGATGACGCTCTTCAAGAGCGGGAAGACGGACATCAAGAGCGCCGCGGATGCCGCTGAAGCGCTCAAGCCGCTGCTCGGCGACTTCGCCGGGATCCTCTTCGCGGCGGGAATGATCGGCGCGGGCCTGCTCGCGATCCCGATCCTCTCCGGATCGGCCGCGTACGCGATCGCCGAGGCCTTCGGGTGGGAGTACGGCTTGGACACGCACTGGTCCCGCGCCAAGCCGTTCTACGCCGTCATCGTCCTCGCGACGATCGCGGGCGTCGCGATGAACTTCCTCGGGATCAATCCGATCGACGCGCTCTTCTACACCGCAGTGCTGAACGGGATCATCGCGCCACCACTGCTGGTCATGGTGATGCTCGCGGCGCGCAACCCGAAGGTCATGGGAAAGCAGACGATCGGCCCGGTCCTCACGATCCTCGGCTGGGCTGCGACGGTCGGGATGTTCATCGCGCTGGCGGGTCTCGTGTACACGACCTTCTTCGCCACGGGCGGATAGCGCGCGATCAGGCCGCGGCGAGCCCGGGAACTGGTTCCCGTAGCAGCCGCGCGACGGCGTCGAGCAATGCGCCGATCTCGAACGGTTTCTGCATGACGTGCTTCGCGCCGCGGAGCGTGAGCAATCCGAAACCGGCGGTCATCACGAGCACGGGGGCTTTGCTCGACGCGCCTTCGCGCAGCTGCCGGAGGAACTCACGGCCGTCCACGACCGGCATCGTCAGGTCGAGGAGGATCAGATCCGGATGGCTCGCCAGATGATCGAGGCCGTCCTGCCCGTCGACGGCGGTCTCGACGCGATACCCCTGGTCGCGAAGCACGTCGGCGCAGAGCGCCCGAATGCTCGGATCGTCCTCGACAACGAGGATGCACCGGGGAGACAGCGGACCTTCGGGTTCCCCAGAAACAGCCATGTAGGCAACCTACATCGCACCGGAGGCGGGACCACCCCTGAGGGCGGGGTCACACAATGCGAACGCGTAACGGCAGACGCCGACTGAGCCGCCCCCGGGAATCGAACCCGGAACCTGCGGTTTACAAAACCGCTGCTCTGCCAATTGAGCTAGGGCGGCGCACCCAAAAAGGCTATCGCGCGATGGGCGCTTCGGGGACCCCACGACCGTGGGGCTCTAGATGACCGGTCAGTTCTCGAAGACGTTGCTCTGCTTGATCTCGTACCCGCTCTTCAGGCAGTCCTCTTCCGAGCGCAGCGTGTTCGCCTTGTAGGAGCGCGGCACGATCACGTAGTTGAACTGCCAGATCGGGCTGTACTTCTTCATGCCCGGAATGGAGTCGTAGATGTTGTACTGCCCCTCCACCCGGTCGGGCTCGCGGACGAGCCTGCCAGCCTTGTCGAGCGCGACCTTGAAGACGAGCTGGTACTCCTGCGCGACCTTGACCTTCTTCGGATCGATCTCGAGCTCACCCTGCTCGCTCGCGTACACGATCTTGCCATCCCACCAGATGCGTTCGATCTTGTACCGATACGGATTGTTGTAGTCGACCTGCTCGCGATGCGCGATCTTCTTCGGCCGTGACGAGACCTTGATCGGCTTGCCGTCGCGGAGCTGCCAGATGCCCTCCTCGTCACTGTCCTTGACAGCCATCGTTACGCCTCCCCGGTCTTCTTCGCCGACTTGCGAGCGACGGTCTTCTTCGCGACGGACTTCGCCGCGGCCTTCCGCGGCGCCTTCGGTGTGGCAACGGCCTCGACCGGTGCGTCGCCGGCTTCGTCCCGTGCCAGATCCTCCTGGGCATCGTCGTCCGCTTCGTTGTCGTGCTGCGCGCGCAGGTCGCCGGATGGCTCTTCCTCGAGGATCAGGTCCGACTCCAGGTCCGGCGTCTGAGCGAGGTCGTCGGTCTCGCCTGCTGCGTCGTCCGCTTCCGGACGTTGCGGGCGCGGGGTCTGCGTGCCGGGCGGAGCGACGTCACGCTTCCGCTGGCGCAGCACTTCGTAGAGGACGACGGTGCCGGCAGCCGCCGCGTTGAGCGACGCGATCCGTCCCTCCATCGGGATGCGCACGACCTGATCGCAGCCCTCGAGCACGAGGCGACGGATGCCTTCGCCCTCACCGCCGATGACGATCGCCGTGGGTCCGCGGTAGTCGACCTCGTCATAGAGGAGATCGCCGGTCTCGTCGGTACCGACGACCCAGAGACCCTTGTCCTTCAAGGTGTCGATCGCCTGCCGCAGGTTCGCGACCTCCGCAACGAGCAGGTGCTCGCTCGCGCCGGCGCTCGTCTTGGCGACGGCGGGAGTGAGCCCGACCGAGCGGTGACGCGGGATGACGACCCCCTCGACACCGGCACCCTCCGCAGAGCGGAGGAGCACGCCAAAGTTCTGCGGGTCCTGGAGGGAGTCCACGAGCAGCACGAGCGGCGGCTCGTTCGTCGCGTCGAGGTGAAGGATCAGCTCATCGAGGTCCACGCCGGCGCGGCCCTCGAAGATGGCGACGACGCCCTGATGATTCTCGACCGGCGACAGCCGTGAGAGGTCCAGCTTGTCGAGGTAGTTCACGAAGATCCGGCGCTCCTGGGCCTCCGTGATGAGGTCGTTCACCGGACCGGTCCGAATGCTGCGGTCCTGCGAGATGTAGAGCTTGCGGATCACGCGACCCGCGCGCATCGCCTCAAGGACAGCGTGCGGCCCGGCGATGGGCTCACCCGCCTCGTGCGAGGGAGCCGCGCCTCGTGCCGGACCGCTCGTCGCGCGACGGATCTGTTCGGCGTATTGCGGCCCGGTGCCGCGGAACGGACGCGGACCGCCGCCACCGAACGTGGACGGTCCGCGGAACGGCGCGCCCGGACGCCAGCCGCCGGTGGTCCGGCGTTCTTGCTGCTGCTGGCGGCGCTCGTAGGCGGCGAGCTCGCGCGCCTGGAGCGAGCTCTCGTCATCCATCGGCCGAGGCGCTGGACGCGGGACGAAGCCCTGCGGCCGCGCCGGTCCGCGGAACGGCTGCGCGGGTCGCGGCCCGCCCTGCGGTATCGGTCCGCGGAACGGCTGGGGCGCGCCACCGCCACGGCCGCGACGGCCGCGACGACGCGGCCGTCGGTTGTTCGGATCCTCGGGTCCGCCGCCGGCGGCGCCGGCGTTTCCGGTGTTCTGAGGCGCAGCGCTGTTCTGCGGCGGCTCACTCCGGGGCGAACCGGCGCCCGCACCTTCGAATTCTTCGCTCATGACGCACTTCCTTTCGCGATGCGCTCCCAGCGCGTCCCGTCCTTGGTGTCCTTGACCTTGATGCCGCGCTCCTCGAGCGCGACTCGCAGCTCGTCCGAGCGCGCGTAGTCGCCGGCCTTGCGGGCCGCGAGGCGCTCCTCGAAGAGGGCGCGCGCGGCGGCGTCCAGTTCGTCGCGCGCCGTGGCGCTCGTCTCGAGCCCGAGCCCGAGCACACGATCCATGTCGAAGAGCAGCCCGACGCCGCGGCGCCGGGCGGGCTCATCACTCGACGTCACGAGCTTGAGAGCGGCCTCAGCCTGCGCGAGCGCGCGGGGCGTGTTGAAGTCGTCCGCGATCGCCTCGCCGAACGCGACCCGGATCGGGTCGGCCGCCGTCGGCGGCGCGGCGGTCGTCCCGTGTGCCGCTTCGCGGATCTGAGAACGCCAGCCGGCGAGACGGCGCTCGGCCTCCGCCAGCGAGTCCCACGTGAAGTCCAAACCCTTGCGGTAGCTCACGCCGAGCGCGAGCATCCGGAACGCGAGCGGATCGTGACCGCGTGCGATGAGGTCATCGAGCCGGAAGAATCCGCCAGTGGACTTCGCCATCTTCGCGGTGTCGAGCTTGAGGAAGTGGTGGTGCAGCCAGTAGTTCACGAACCGCATTCCGGTGGCCGCTTCCGACTGCGCGACCTCGCACTCGTGATGCGGGAACAGGTGGTCTTCGCCACCCGAGTGCAGGTCGAAGGTCTCGCCGAGGTACTTCATTGACATGGCCGAGCACTCGATGTGCCACCCGGGGTTGCCGCGTCCCCATGGCGAATCCCACTGCTGCAGGTCGCCGGGCTTCGCCGCACGCCAAAGCGCGAAGTCGATCGGGTTGCGCTTGTTCGGGTTCACCTCGACCCGCGCGCCGGCTTCGCGACTGTCGGGCGGCTCCGGGTTGAGCCGCGTCCCGTAGCCAGGGAACGTCGTGGTGTCGAAGTACACGCCGTCCGGAGCGACGTACGCGTTGCCCTTCGCGATGAGACGCTCGATGAGCGTGATCATCTCGGGGATGTGCTCGGTCGCCTTCGCGATGATGTGCGGATCTTGGATGTTCAGCTTCCGGCGGTCGACCATGAACTGCTCGGTGTACCGCTCGGCCATCGCCAGCGGATCGAGGTGCTCGCGCTGAGCAGCGAGCGCCATCTTGTCAACTGCCGCAGTGTCGGCGTCGCCCACCAGGTGGCCGACGTCGGTGATATTCATCACCTGCTTCACCGTGAAGCCGTGGTACTCGAAGGTCCGCCGAACGACATCCGCGGCGATGTAGCCATACAGGTTGCCGATGTGCTGGTAGTCGTAGACCGTCGGCCCGCAGTTGTAGACGCCAAGCTGCTTCGGGCGCAGAGGCATGAAGGGTTCGACGGTCCGCGTGGCGCTGTTGAAGAGCTGGATCGTCAGGCGCGGGCCTCCCTGCTACCGGCGTTGGCCGGACTACGGCTCGTTGTGCTCGACGATCACCGTCGCCAACGCGGCGATGGCCTTGCCTGCGCCGACGATGCCGAGCCCGTCATTCGTCGTCGCTTTCACGCTCACCGCGTCGCGCTCGATCTGGAGCGCCCGCGAGAGCCGGTCGCGCATGGCCGCGAGGTGCGGTGCGAGCCGCGGTGCTTGCGCGATGACCGAGGCGTCCACCGAGCCGATCCGGTACCCCGCCGCTGCGACCAGCGCCACGACCCGTTCGAGGAGCCGGATGCTGTCCGCGCCCGCGTGGGCTGGATCGTCGCTCGGGAAGTGCGTCCCGAGATCGCCTTGCGCCGTGGCACCGAGCAGCGCGTCCATGATCGCGTGGGTGAGGACGTCGCCATCGGAGTGTCCCGCCAGCCCCGTCGGATGATCGATCCGGACGCCGCCGAGCACCAGCCGGCGGTCGGGCACGAGACGATGGATATCGTACCCAATCCCGGTCCTCGGCATCGTCATCGCGGCAGGGCCTGCGCGGTGATCGCGACGAGGCCTTTCTCGGCCAATTCGCGGGCGTAGGCGACGTCCTCGGGCGACGTCAGCTTGAAGTTCCGGCGCTCGCCGGGCACCAGCCGGACATCGACGTCGAACGCGATGACCGCCGCGGCGTCGTCGGTGAACGACCGCTCTCCCGCCGCGGTGCGCGCCCGCTCGAGCAGCGCCCGTTGAAATGCCTGCGGCGTCTGCGCGGTCCAGAGGCCGTTGCGATCGACCTCTTCGACGGAGCGGCCGGCCTCATCGGCACGGCGGACGGTCTCGGCGATCGCGAGCCCGGGGATACCGGAACCAAATTCGGTCGCAACGGCCACGACCTTCGCGAACAGCGATGGCGTGGCGAACGGTCGGGCGGCGTCGTGAATGGCGATGATGGCGTGGCCGGCGAGCGCGTCGAGGCCGGCCCAGCTCGATGACGTTCGCGTCGGGCCGCCGGGGACGACGCGCGCCCGCGTTCCCACGATCGGCGTCAGGGCCGCGACCCGTTCGCGTGGCGCGACAACGACGATCTCATCGAACGCGTGCGACGCCTCCGCCGCCGCGATCGACCAGAGCAGGACCGGGTGACCGCCGAGCTCGAGGCTCACCTTGTCCGTGCCGGCGCGGCTCGAGCTGCCTGCGGCGAGGATCGCGAGACCCGCGCTCATGCGGCGCTCAGTGGACAGGTGCCCGAGGTCGCCGGGTATCGGCGAGCTCGCCGCGCGGCTGAGCGAAGATCATGCGGCCACCGACCGTCTGCAGCACCCGCATCACCGTGACCGGGACCTCGCTACCGACCGATCGGCTGCCGTTCTCGACGACGATCATCGTGCCGTCCTCGAGGTAGCCGACGCCCTGGCCCGCCTCCTTGCCCTCCTGGATGACGCGCACATGGATCTCTTCGCCGGGCAGGACCACCGGCCTGACGGCTTTCGCGAGGTCGTTCACATTGAGCACGGTGACCCCGTGCAGCTCGGCAACGCGGTTGAGTCCGTAGTCGTTCGTGACGATCGCGACCTGACGCGCGCGCGCGAGCGCGACGAGCTTGCCGTCGGCTCCGTCGCCGACCGGGTCCTCGTCATCGATGACGATGCTGACGGTCGACTCCTTCTGCATCTTGCCGAGCATCTCGAGGCCACGGCGGCCCCGCTCGCGTCGCGTGCCATCGCCGGAGTCGGCGAAGTACTGGAGCTCGGCAAGGATGAAACGCGGCACGACGAGCGTGCCACGCAGGAATCCGGCGCGGACGATGTCCGCGATCCGGCCGTCGATGATGACCGAGGTGTCTAGGAGCATGCGCTCACCGATACGTTCTCGGCGGCCACCTCGAATGTCGCGCACCCATGCCTGAAGATCGGCGCGTTTCAGCGTCCCGGCCGTCGCTCCGAGCAAGCTGAGCGCGATGGCGCCAACGAGGGGCGCGTACCGGCCTAGCTCACCAGGAAGGAACGAGAGCGGGAAGGCGAGGAAGAGCCCGAGGATGAGACCGAAGGCTGCGCCGAGCGTGCCGGCTGCGAGATCGCCCGCGGCGGTCGCCTGGATCCGACGAACGATCCATGCCATTGGTCGAACGGTCGCGTACGGTGCGCCGAGCCAACCGAGGATCGCGCACGCAACGGCCAGGAGAAAGACGACGAGAACTTGATTGCTGACCGGCGTGACCTGACTGACCTGGAGAAGCTCAGCGGCAAGGAAGAAGCCAATGAAGAAGCCGATGAGCGCTCCGCCGAATCTGAGAAGGACCACAGCTTTGTCCACTCCTTTCCAGTGAGATGCGGCGTGACAGTGGCCCGACCGATGAGGATGTGGCCGCCGGCCGATGTCGTGTGCCGCGTGATGTCCATCACGGGACGAGGATACGCCCGCTTACGAGCTCGAAATACCCGATCGGGTGAGCGCCTCCCGGAGCGTGGGAACGCCGATCACCTCGAGCTTGGCTCCGTCGCGGTCGGCCGCGCTCGCCTCAGGCACGATCGCACGCTCGAAACCGAGCCGCTCAGCCTCCTTCAGGCGGGCCGACAGGCGCTGCACCCGGCGGAGCTCGCCGCCCAGACCGAGCTCGCCGAGGAAGACGGTCCGTGGGTCGGCCGGCGTGTCGCGCAGCGCCGATGCGACCGCCACCGCCACGCCCAGATCCGTCGCGGGCTCACGGATCCGGAGCCCGCCGACGAGGTTCACGTACACGTCGTGCTGCCCGCTCGAGAGTCCGGCGCGTTTCGTGAGCACGGCGAGGAGCAGCGCGATCCGTTGCGGGTCGACGCCGGTCACGGTGCGTCGCGGCAGGCCGAAGCTCGTCGGTGTCACGAGCGCCTGGATCTCGACGAGCAGCGGTCGCGTCCCTTCGATGGTCGGCACGACAACGCTGCCGGCGACGCCGCGCGACCGCTCCTCGAGAAAGACCTCCGACGGATTCATGACTTCCCGAAGCCCGTTCTCCCCCATCTCGAAGACACCGACCTCGTCTGTCGAGCCGAAGCGGTTCTTCGTGCCGCGCAGGACGCGGAACGCGTGGAAGCGCTCGCCCTCGAGGTAGAGGACCGCGTCGACGATGTGCTCGAGAACGCGAGGCCCGGCGACGTTGCCCTCCTTCGTGACGTGACCGACGAGGAAGATCGGCACGTCGTCGCCCTTCGCGACCTCGAGGAGGCGCGCCGCGCACTCGCGCAGCTGTGACACGCCGCCCGCGGCCGAGCCGATGACGTCGGAGTTCATCGTCTGGATCGAGTCGATGACGCAGAAGATCGGCTTGATCCGGCGGATCGCCTCGATGACCGAGCCGAGATCGGTCTCCGCGAGCACGAGGATGTTGCCGCCCTCGATGCCGAACCGCCGCGCGCGAAGCTTCACCTGCGCCGCGGACTCCTCGCCCGAGACGTAGAGCACCCGGCCACGCTGGCTCAGGCTGCTGGACGCCTGCATGAGCAGTGAGCTCTTGCCGATCCCGGGATCGCCGCCGAGGAGCACGAGCGAGCCGCGGACGATGCCACCGCCGAGCACGCGGTCGAACTCGCCGATGCCTGTCGGGATCCGCTCCTCGGCGTCGTTCGGCACCTCGTCGAGCGCGACGGGCTCGCGCGGCGCGCGTGCCGGACCGGTGCGGCCCTTGGCCGGCGCAACGACGCGTTCCTCGACGAGCGTGTTCCAGCCGCCGCACTGCGGACAGCGACCGATCCACTTCGGGAAGTCGTTGCCGCACTGCTGGCAGACGAAGGCGGTCTTGGGAGCGGCTGAGCGGACGGGCACTACGTAAGTATCGGAGGCCCGCTGCGCGTGTGTACGAAGCCACGGCTCCCTGCTACAACACGACACCAGCGGCCCTCAGGGACCGGGGAGGAACACCATGAAGCGCGCATTGGCGACGGTAGTCGTAGGCATTCTCGTACTCGGCGGCTTGGCGAGCTCGGCGAAGGCAGAGGACGGCGAAGGCAAGAACGCCTGGCACTTCGGTCCGTTCGCAGGTGCCTCGACCGACAGCGGCACGTGCGGGAACGATTGGGCGCAGGACACGTTCAAACGTCATTTCACGGTCAGCGTCGCCAACGGCACGTGGACCGTGCGTGAGGACTTCAAGGACGGCAAGTTCGTAACGATCGCCGGCCGGAGCCCTGACGGATGCGAGACGACCGGCGAGCACGGCACGGCCGTCGCGGCCGGCATCGAGGGGAACTTCAAGGGCTGGCTCGCCGGCGTGGTAACGGGTGGGACCTTCGATCCCGACGCCACGTGCTCGGACCCGTGCGGCGGTGACAAGTTCGTCGCCGCGCATTTCGGCGGAACGGCAGCCTGGAACGTCCTCCCGTTCAAGTTCGAGTACCACGCGGAACACGGCCACCTGGCGTTCCGGCATTGGCAGAACGCGTCGGCCGACCAAGGCGGCAATCGGGGCGACATCGCGAGCCAGTAAGGCCAGTCTGCTGGGCGGGCCTGGAGAGGATCCGGGCCCGCTCGGTAGCTAGGGTGCGACGGGCTCCGGCTTGCGCGTCTCTTCGGGCACCGGTTCACTCTTCGCGATCGCCAGCTTCCCGTCGGCGGCATCGATCTTCACCGTGTCGCCCGGCTGGAAGGTACCGAGCAGCAGCATCTCCGCGAGCGGATCGGCGATCTCGTTCTGGATCGCGCGGCCGAGCGGACGGGCACCGAAGTTCGTGTCGTAGCCGACCGTCGCGATGTGGTCCTTCGCCTCGTCGGTGATGACGAGGGTCATCGCCTGCGACGCAAGCTGCTTGCGCACGCCCTCGAGCTCGATCTCCACGATCTTGCGGATCTCGGGCTTCGTGAGCGGCTGGAACACGACAGTGGCATCGATCCGGTTGAGGAACTCCGGCCGGAAGAAGCGCTTCATCTCGTCGTTGACCCGTTCCTTCATCCGCTCGTACGCGGCCTGGGTCTCGGGGTCCTCGCCTTCGCCCTTCGAGCGGAAGCCGAGCGCGCCCTCGCTCTTCAGCATCTTCTGCGCGAGGTTGCTGGTCATGATGATGATCGTGTTCCGGAAGTCGACCGTCCGCCCCTTGGCGTCGGACAGACGGCCTTCGTCGAAGATCTGCAGCAGGATGTTGAAGACCTCCGGATGGGCCTTCTCGATCTCATCGAGCAAGATCACGCAGTAGCTCTTGCGGCGAACGGTCTCGGTGAGCTGGCCGCCCTCTTCGTACCCGACGTAGCCGGGCGGCGATCCGACGAGGCGCGACACGTTGTGCCGCTCCATGTAGTCAGACATGTCGATCTTCACCATGTTGTCGGCGTTGCCGAACATGAACTCCGCGAGCTGTCGCGCGAGGTGGGTCTTACCGGTACCGGTCGGTCCGACGAAGAAGAAGGCACCGATCGGCCGGCGCGGATCCTTCAACCCGGCGCGCGCGCGGCGGACGGCGCGGCTGATCGTCTTGATCGCCTCGTCCTGACCGATGACCTTTGCGTGGAGCGCCTCTTCCATCTTGAGAAGCTTCTGGGTCTCCTCCTCAGCGAGACGGCGCACCGGGATGCCGGTCCACATCGAAACGACCTCGGCGATGTCCTCGTCGGTCACTTCGGGGCGCTTCTGCGACTGCGCGAGAAGCCAGTCGGCCTTCGACTGTTGGAGCTTGTCCTGCTGGACGCGCTCGGCCTGCCGCAATGTCGACGCGAGCTCGTACTGCTGGGCCTCCATCGCCGCTTCCTTCTCGGTGCCGACGCGGTCGAGCTCCTTCTGGGCTTCCTTCATCTCCGCAGGAAGGGTCGAATAGCGAAGGCGGACCCGGCTTGACGCCTCGTCCATGAGGTCGATCGCCTTGTCCGGGAGGAACCGGTCGGTGATGTAGCGGGCCGAGAGCTCGGCCGACGCCTTCACCGCGTCGTCCGTGATCGAGACCTTGTGGTGCTCTTCGTAGCGTGAGCGGATGCCCATGAGGATCTGCTGGGTCTCCTCGATGGACGGCTCCTCGACCATGACCGGCTGGAACCGGCGTTCGAGGGCCGCGTCGCGCTCGATGTACTTGCGGAACTCATCGAGCGTCGTCGCGCCGATGCATTGCAGCTCACCGCGTGCGAGCGACGGCTTCAGGATGTTCGCTGCGTCCACCGCACCCTCGGCCGCGCCGGCACCGACGAGCGTGTGCAGCTCGTCGATGAAGAGGACGACGTCCTTCGCGTGACGGAGCTCCTCGATGATCTTCTTGAGTCGCTCCTCGAACTCACCGCGGTACTTCGTGCCGGCGACGAGGGAGCCGATGTCGAGCGTGAGGACGCGCTTGCCCTGGAGCGTCTCCGGGACATCGCCCTTCACGATCCGGTGCGCGAGGCCCTCGGCGATGGCGGTCTTGCCGACGCCGGGCTCGCCGATGAGGGCCGGGTTGTTCTTGGTCCTGCGGGAGAGGATCTGGATGACGCGCTCGATCTCCTTCTCGCGGCCGATGACCGGGTCGAGCTGGCCGGCCTTCGACATCGCCGTGAGGTTCACCCCGAGCTGATCGAGGGTCGGCGTCTTCGAGCTGCCGGACTTCGCCCCGGCGCCGGCGGCCTCCTGCGTCGCAGGGTGCTGCTGGCCGAGCGTGGCGATGACCTGGTGACGCACTTTCTCAAGGGACACGCCGAGCGACTCGAGGACGCCGGAGGCGATCCCCTCGCCTTCGCGGACCAGCCCAAGCAGGAGGTGTTCGGTGCCGACGTGGCTGTGGCCGAGCTTGCGGGCCTCGTCGATCGCGAGCTCGATCACCTTCTTCGTGCGCGGCGAGAGCGTGATCTCGCTCGGGGAGGTCGTCGAGTCGCCGCGGCCGATGATGAATTCGACGGCCGTGCGGACCTTGGACAGCTCGACCCCAAGGGAGTCCAGCACCCGGGCAGCCACGCCTTCGCCCTCGCGGACGAGACCGAGCAGCAGGTGCTCGGTCCCGATGTAGTTGTGGTTGAACCGGATCGCCTCGTCCTGGGCAAGTGCCAGCACACGCTTCGCGCGGTCGTTAAAGCGGTCGAACGGTCCCATCAGGCGATCTCTGTCACGTATACGGATGGATGAAGCATCTGGTTCCGATTATACGTTCGGAACCTGTGCATTTTGCCCGTCAGCCCGCCGGATCGAGAGGGAAAGTCGGCTGCGCTCCGTTCGATGCCCACGACCTTCATTCGGACTTTATTCCCGACCTGCCGAATAGCGTGAACCGCGCGAACTCGGGTCACACCGCCACCGTCGGCGAACTGCGTCCCCACCCGGGTCCGGGGATCGTCTGCGGCCCGCAGTCGGTCATGCCCGACGGGCGGCATAATTCGCGCCAGCCCCAACGCTTCCGGGGATGGGAGGGACCTCCGTCAACTCGACGGCGCGCTGGCCAGAGCGTCTCGCACACGCAGCCACGCTGCTCCGCGCGGAGGGCACGGCGGTGATCTCCCTCCGGGGCGGCGCCTGGACGACCCTCTTTTCGTATCGCATCGACGCCGGCCTTGACTGGTCGACGCTCATCGGGCAGGAGCGGCTCCGCCTGTCGCTCGCGAGCGAGACCGCCGTGACCTCGGCGATCCCCGCCGGCCGCTGGACCGACGAAGCCGCGTACGCCGTCATGGCCCCCATCGACTCCGACCCCGGGTCGGCATCGTTCCTCTGCGCGCTCCGGCGCAACGTGCCGTTCGATGCGATCGAGGTCGCGGGAGCGCACGCCGCGGCACGGCTCATGGCCGGTTCGATCGACGACGGCCGCCGGCTCGCGATCGCCGAGCGAGCGGGGGCCGCGCGGCTCGCGCAGCGCTCGGTCCGTCACGAGCTGGAGCGCGCCCATGACTCCGCGGCATTGTCTCGGGCCACCGCGCTCATCGCGGCGAGCATCGACGCGAACGGCGCGTCGATCATGCTCGTCGACGGAGCGGAGCTGCATCTTCGTGCCTCGATCGGTCTTCCACAGACGATGCTGGGGCACCGCCAGCGGATCGGCGAGGGCATCGCCGGCTTCGTCGCGCAGAGCGGCGAACCGATGGAGCTCAGCGGAACGGTGCGCGACCCGCGCTTCGAAGGGACCGATCCGGATGCCGGCTCGGCCCTGGTCATCCCGCTTCGGGTAGCCGATCGGGTCATCGGCGTCCTGAACGTGAAGCGCTCCGCGACCGGTGCCGCCTTCGACGAGCTCGAGCGCGCGCTCGTGAGCGACCTCGCGGATGAGCTCGCGCATGCGGTCGCTCCCGACTCTGATCCGGCGACTGCGCGCGCGGCCGCGCCGGCGACCGCCCTTGCCCAGGCGGAAAAGCCCGCACACGGGCTGCGCGTCCTGGCCGTCGAGGACCACCCACTGATGCGGATCGGCATTCGCACGCTCCTGGAGCACGAGGGCATCGTGCTCAGCGCCCTCAGCGCGACGGCGACCGAAGCCGTCGAGCACGCCCGCCAGGGCGGAGCGGACGTGGCGCTCGTCGACCTGGGGCTGCCGGATGCCGAAGGGGTCGACGTCATCGAGCGGCTTCATGAAGCTGCGCCCTATCTGCCCATCGTCGCGTTCACCGCAGACGGGTCATCCGACCGGGTACGGGCCGCGATCCGCGCCGGCGCGATCGGGTACCTCAACAAGGGGACCCCGTCCGAACGGATCATCGCGGCGCTCCACGCCGCAGCAGCCGGACTTTCGGCCCTCGGGCCGGAGGAGGCGGCGGCCCTCGCCGAGCCCCACGACGCGGTGACCCTGGTGCAGAAGGCGGTCGCGCGCTCCCTGCCGCCGGGCTTCGAGAACGCTCCGGAGCCTCCGCCGGCTCGGTCCGAACGGGTGCCTGACCGATCACCGAAGGACGCGCTGAGCGCGCGCGAGCTCGAGCTGCTCAAGTACCTGGCCGAGGGTTACACGAACAAGGAGATCGCGCGGGCCATGGTGCTGGCCGAGGACACGGTCAAGAAGGCCGTCCAGACCCTCATCGCGAAGCTGGGCGCGACCGACCGTACCCATGCGGTGGTGCTCGCCCTTCGATCGGATCTCATCGAGTAGCACGGGTCCAACCAGGTCTCCCGGAGGCCCCGACCGGGTATCCGAGAAAGACCTGACTGGGGATTCAGTGCGCTCGGCCCGGGCGACACAGTTCCCCTCTGCACCGGTCGGTCGGATGGCCACCGGAAGGGCAAAAGAGGGGGACCAGCGTGGAGACCGGGCAGCTCTGGGCGCGCTGCCGCGAGGGCGACAGCGCTTCGCGTTGCGAGCTGATCGAGCAGTACGCGCCGATGGCGACCGCCGTCGCGCGCCGCATGCGCGTTCCGACGAGCGCGCTGACCGCGCGGGATGACATCGAGTCCGCCGCGCTGGTCGGGCTGATCAACGCGGTCGACCGCTACGACCCCGACCGCGGCGTCCCGTTCGAGGGCTACGCCGGTCTGCGCATCCGTGGTGCCGTCCTCGATGAGCTGCGGCGCCTCGACGACCACACCCGCGACGAGCGCCGCCGGGCGCGCACCGTCGCCGACGACACCGAGCCGGAGATCGGCGCGTACCACGCGACGCTCTCGCTCGACCTGCTGCTTGAGACCGGTGACCGGGACTGGGCCGCGGACGACGACAGCGAGGACCGCTACGAGCACCAGGACCTGCGGACTCGTGTCGAGAGCGCACTGCAATGCCTGCCGCCGCGCCAGCGCGAGGTCCTCACGCACTACTACGGCAACTCGCCCACCCTGCGCGAGTCCGCGGTGCGCATGGGCATCAGCGAGGCCCGCGCGTGCCAGCTGCACGGGCGCGCGATCCAGAACCTGCGTCGCGAGCTCGCCGCGCTGGTGAGCCCGCGACGTGCGACCCCGGTGGCCGCCTAGCTCACGAGCGCGAGATGCCGCTGCGCCGGAAGGAATGCATCGGCGCGAAGCTCGAGGCGGCCAACATCAGTCATCCAGACGGCGAGGCCGAGTGGTGCGATCAGCTCGACCAGCCGCTTCCGCGACAAGGTGGAGAGGTCGTCGAAGAGCGGATGCGCGATGGTCGTGAAGGAGAGCCGACCATCGCGCTCCGCTGGGGACTCCGCTGCGAGGGCACCGAGCCGGTCGTACTTCCACCAGACGTAGGACGCGCGGTCACTGCTGTGAGCGATCCGCAGCGCACGCTCGAACGGACCGCCGATGATGCGCGCATCACCGAGGATGGACCCGAGGATCACCTGGAACTGCACCGGATCCGGCGACAGCCGGCGGAGCGATGCATTCGGATGAGAGGTCACGCTCCATTGATCGGCCCGAGGTTGCGCCTACCCGCAGACGACCGCTGAAGACGACATCCACAACACAACTGGCACGGCGAGGCCCACGAACACTTTGGCGAGCACCGGGACCATGAGCAGGCGGGAAGCCCACCTCGTGCGGGCGCGGGGCAGTCGGAGGCATCCGACGATGGCGACCGGGACGAACAGGACAGGGATCGAGACGGTCCCGAGCCAGATCCCCGCGAGCAGGCCCGCGGAGACCGAACCGGCGAGCCGGTTGGTGTCATGGTCCGCGGACACGGCCCACGCGAGGGCCGCTGCCGCCGCGAGCGACAGCAGCACCCACGCGAACATCGCAGGCTTCCCGAAATACCCGGCACAGCTCGCGTTGACGGCCACAAGGAGTACGACGAATCCGAGCACGAGCAGCGACAGGAGCACCTGGGCACCGCGAGTCAGGCCGATCCCCGGCAATCCGTTTCGGTGACCCATTGAGCTGAGTTGTGACGCGTCGGGCCCACCCCACGTGACTTGGCAAAAAGAAA
The DNA here is from genome assembly GCA_038227105.1 of Candidatus Limnocylindria bacterium. GTDB lineage: Bacteria > Chloroflexota > Limnocylindria > P2-11E > P2-11E > UBA4735. Next base: position 33,657 of record JBBRQB010000021.1, read on the forward strand.
ACGACCTCAATGCTTGCGCATCGAAGTCGTTTTAGATCCCGGCCCTGACCTATTTTCCCGAGGACCGACGTCCTGAGTATCTTCGGCGCTGGTGGGCTTAACTGCTGTGTTCGGGATGGGAACAGGTGTGACCCCACCGCTCCAAGGACCGAGGACGCAATTGTACCAATCCCGGCGGGCAGCGCGCAAATACGGGCAAACAAAACGGCCGCCGGATCTCTTATCCGGCGGCCGTCGTTCGAACGAGTGTTGAAGAAGACAAGGACTGCAGTGCGTACCGTGCCGGGTCAACGACCCGGCTGGATGTTGGTAATAGGTCAAGCCGCTCGACCGTTAGTGCGGATCAGCTACAAGCCTTACGGCTCTTCCACCTTCCGTCTATCAAACATGTTCTCTACATGCGGTCTTACCTGATTTCTCAGAGAGTGAGTTCATCTTGAGGTGCGCTTCCCACTTAGATGCTTTCAGCGGTTATCGCGAACGGACATAGCTACCGAGCAGTGCCATTGGCATGACAACTCGTACACAATGGGTCCGCCCACCCCGGTCCTCTCGTACTAGGGGCAGCTCCTCGCAACTCACTTTCGCGCACACTGGATAGAGACCGACTTCTTGTTACTAGTTGTTACTAGGTCAGCTGGTTTCTAGTTCCCGCTGACACCCTACGTCGCCGTAGGGATCCGACCATATCTTCTCGCTACGAGAGCGAGTCCGGCGTATGGCCTGTGAGGATTCCGCGATCCTTGACCGCGGCCTTTCCTGCTGATCGTCCGCACCTGTCGCATTGTCACCGCTTCCGCGGTAGCGCAGGATCCAACGGAGTTCCCAGCATTTAGCCAGATTTGTACTCGGCGTGTGGCGCCAAGCTCTCCTTGCTGAACAGGCTCTTGTTTGTCTTGAACGTTGCGGGAGACGACAGCTCGTATCTCTCAAACTGTCTCACGACGTTCTGAACCCAGCTCGCGTACCGCTTTAATGGGCGAACAGCCCAACCCTTGGGAGGTACTGCCCCCCCAGGATGCGACGAGCCGACATCGAGGTGCCAAACCACGCCGTCGCTGTGAACGCTTGGGCGTGATAAGCCTGTTATCCCCGGGGTAGCTTTTATCCGATGATTCCGGGCCCTTCCACTCGGGACCCGAAGGTCACTAAGCCCGACTTTCGTCCCTGCTCGGCTAGTAAGCCTCACAGTCAAGCACCCTTATGCCTTTGCACTCTATGGCTGATTTCCAACCAGCCTGAGGGTACCTTTGGGCGCCTCCGTTACATTTTAGGAGGCGACCGCCCCAGTCAAACTGCCCACCTGGCAATGTCCGGCTCCCAGATCATGGAAAGCCGTTAGAGCCGAAGTCACGCAAGGGTGGTATTTCACTGACGACTCCACCGACGCTAGCGCGCCAGCTTCACAGTCTCCCACCTATGCTACACATGCGTAACCCCAGTCCAATGCCAAGATGCAGTAAAGCTCCACGGGGTCTTTTTGTCCAAGTGTGCGTAACCCGCGTCTTCACGGGTATCTCAGTTTCGCCGGGTCCCTCCTCGAGACAGCGGCCAAGTCGTTACACCTTTCGTGCGGGTCGGAACTTACCCGACAAGGAATTTCGCTCAATCTTTCCTGGCTGACGATTTCGTCGACCAAGCGGACATTTCCATGGCTGCGGATCTGTCCCTGCATGTCGCCATGCAGATGGGACCATCTCTTCGTCCAAAACACCGGACGTTCGACGTATGGCCTCTGAGGATTCCGCCGCGCTTTCGCGCGCCGGCCTTTCCTGCTGATGGTCTGGCTCATCGCTTTGGCTTCGATGAACGCCTCTCGGATTGTCGCTGTCACCTAGGTGGTGACGAGCACCGGAGGATCCGCCAGATGTTCCAGCAAATAGTCGAATTTGCTAAGGCAGCGATCCACCTTAGGACCGTTATAGTTACGGCCGCCGTTCACCGGGGCTTCAGTTCAAGCCTTTCAGCTCTCCCATTAACCTTCCGGCACTGGGCAGGTGTCAGCCCCTATACGTAGGGTTTCCCCTTCGCAGAGACCTGTGTTTTTGTTAAACAGTCGCTCGGCCCGTTTATCTGAGGCCTCGATCACTTCCCTCACAAATAAATGTGAGGCGTGCGAGGCACCCCTTCTCCCGAAGTTACGGGGTCATTTTGCAGAGTTCCTTAAGGAGGGTTCTCCCGATCACCTTGGTATTCTCTACCCGCCTACCTGCGTCGGTTTGCGGTACGGGCACTCTTCATCTCACTAGAGGCTTTTCTCGCCAGCTTGCCTCACCCCACTTGCCACATTGCTGCGGCTCGCATTCCGTTTTCAGCTTGACCTCTCGACGGATTTTCCTATCGGGAGACACCTACGACGTTGGACGCACATAGCCAAAGTGCGCTGGGACTAGCAGACTGGGTCACCCCTTCGTTGATAACGATGTTGAGCGGTTCTGGAATGTAGACCAGATGTCCATCGCCTACGCCTTTCGGCCTCGGCTTAGGCCCGACTGACCCTGAGCGGATTAACCTTCCTCAGGAAACCTTAGGCATACGGTGGATGCGTTTCTCACGCATCTTTCGCTACTCGTTCCGGCATTCTCACTTCCACGAGCTCCAGCAGTCCTCACGGTCTACCTTCACTGCGCGTGGAACGCTCCCCTACCACCCACGGGCACCCGAAGGTGCCGTCGATCCAAAGCTTCGGTACCAGGCTTGAGCCCCGTTAGATTTTCGGCGCCGGATCACTCGACCAGTGAGCTGTTACGCACTCTTTCAATGATGGCTGCTTCTAAGCCAACATCCTGGTTGTCTGAGCGATTCGACATCCTTTGCCACTTAGCCTGGATTGAGGGACCTTAGCTGTTGGTCTGGGCTGTTTCCCTTTTGTCCCTGGAGCTTAGCCCCCGGGGACTGACTGCCGCGCTTAAGACTCACAGCATTCGGAGTTTGATTGGGTTTGGTAAGCGATAAGCCCCCTAGCCCATTCAGTGCTCTACCTCTGTGAGTGAACACGCGACGCTAGCCCTAAAGCTATTTCGGGGAGAACCAGCTATCTCCGAGTTCGTTTGGCATTTCACCTCTACCCACAGTTCATCCCGTCGCTTTTCAATGCAAATGAGTTCGGCCCTCCACGGAGTTTTACCTCCGCTTCAGCCTGACCATGGGTAGCTCACTCGGTTTCGGGTCTAGTGCATGCGACTACGGGTCTTGCGACCCACGCCCTATTCAGACTCGCTTTCGCTTCGGCTCCAGCCGTCAGGCCTTAACCTCGCCGCATACAGCTAACTCGCCGGATCATTCTTCAATAGGCACGCCGTCACGCTACCGGCGATAAAGCCGGCAACACGCTTCGACTGCTTGTAGGCACAGGGTTTCAGTTTCTATTTCACTCCCCTCCCGGGGTGCTTTTCACCTTTCCCTCACGGTACTAGTTCACTATCGGTCGCTAGATGTATTTAGGTTTGGACAATGGTCTGCCCAGCTTCCCACCATGGAGACCTTCCTGGTGGTACTCGAGGACAGCGATCGAAGAGCGTCCGCTTACATGTACGGGACTATCACCGTCTTTGGTGGGCCGTTCCAGGCACCTTCCATTGACGGACGCTTTTTTCTAACTTCGTTATCGATCGGTAGATCGACTATCGCGCCTCACAACCCCCGTCATGCAACGCCTACCGGCTATCACGCATGTCGGGTTTGACCTGTTCCCGTTTCGCTCGCCACTACTCAGGGAATCTTTTCTTTTCCTCGAGGTACTGAGATGTTTCAGTTCCCTCGGTGCCCTCCACACAGCCTATGTATTCAGCTGTGAGTGACCAGGGTTGATCCTGGCCGGGTTGCCCCATTCGGAGATCTCCGGATCGACGTTTGCTACCAACTACCCGGAGCTTTTCGCAGGTGACCGCGTCCTTCATCGGCATCTAGCGCCAAGGCATCCGCCCTGCGCCCTTTGTAGCTTGACCTACAAGCCAACATCCAGCCCGGTCGTCGACCGAGTGGATGTCTTCTAAAAATTCGTATTGGTGATCGGTACGTTCCGTCTTTCGACGAAACTGCAGTTCTCTCTTGTCTTCTTCTTCACTTTTTAAGGAGCACCACTCGTTCGGGCGCGCGTACGAACTGGTCATGCGTGTGCCCGAATGAGGGGGTTTCGGAACGATCTGCGCGATGGCCGGTGGACCGGTCGAAGTCCGGTGCCGGGACTGCCAATGATACCGCGTTCGTGGCGGCCTCGTAAAGAGAGCGCTGCGCTACCCGGCGGGCCGTCGAATCAGCTCGCGGGCCGGCCTGGAGGCGTGATCACGCCGCTCTGGACCATGGCGAGCAGATCGTCGCGGACCGCCCAGTGGCCGGTGATGCGGCCGTCACGCAGGCTGAAGCGGTGGGCATGCTGGACGTCGGTGCGGGCGCCTGCCAGAGGCATCGGGCCGGTCTTGCCGTTCGGCGTGCCAGTGACCCGGACCCAAGCCACGACCTGGTCGCCCTCGGCGACCAGCTCCTCGATCTCCACGTTGAGGTCCGGCATTCCGTCCCTCAGCCACTCCATGGTCTGACGAATGGCGGCCGGCCCCATCGGGCGCCCGCCAGCCGGGCTCGTGGCCTCATACGGTGCGGTGGCGTAGTTGCGCGCCGCTGGGTCGTACACGGCCTCGAGCTTCGAGTAGTCCCCGGAGCTCATTGCGCTGAAGTGGACGTGGACTGCGGCTTTGTTCCGCTCTCTATCGTCGCTCACGGATCTCTCCGAACGCGTCGCGCTATTGGGCCTTATGCAGCGGAGGAGACTCCTGACAGGAGCCGCCGCGCTAGCCGCTAGC